>JAGWHI010000001.1 GCA_028866905.1 Microcaldota archaeon | reverse complement strand
GAAGCGCACAGGCATGGAGCATTCAACAAATCGACAATATTCTCCAAGGAACCCGCATACCAGACATACATAGAGAGGATACGCGGATCGCTCAACGAGACAGACGGGATATTCCAATCGGCGAAGATAATAAAGGCGCCGAAGTCCGCTCTGCTTATAAGATAAAATGAGCGGGTCCAGGGGGATTCGGACCCCCGACCTACTGGTTAAGAGCCAGCCGCTCTGACCTAGCTGAGCTATGGACCCACTTTTCAATATGAGGCAGACCTAATATAAAAGGCTTAGCCGAGCAGCCTTTCCACAGCGGACCTGGCCCTCGCGACATTCCTTTTGTCGCAAGCAACTAAAAGCTTTTTCTTGCCTGTTGTCAGGCTGTCGATCGTGCCCATGAGCGGGGAGAAGTCGCCAAGCGTCCCGATGCGCTTGCCGTTCCTGTCGAGCACCGTTATGTCCCCCTTCTCGCCTCCGAAGCCCTTCAGCACTGCGACGTATTCGTCCCCGGCAAGCCCGGCCCCTCCGAGAGCATCCTCCACCTCCCCGACCTTGACGTCGCTGTCCACGCTCCTGTAGTACGCCCGCTTGAAGAGGTTCCTGGCGCGTATCCTTCCCACAAGCACCTTCGCCTTCCTCGATTCCGAAAGCGCATCCATCACCTGCTCGTCAATCATCATCGCAGCCTCGTACGGGTCCACGTCGCCATCCTCTATCGCGTTGGACAGCGCGTTGCTGAACATGCCCTCGGCTATCCTCTGGGTGTGATGCCCGTAAACGTTGGTGTACATGAAGTAGCGCGCCATGAGCAGCAGTTCCGCGACGGATATCCCCTGCTCGTATATCGCCGGCACTCCCCTGTACACCGTCAGCTTGTTGCGCAGCCTGTAGTAGTCCACCATTCCATACGCAGCCCCGGTGTAGTAAGCGTCGCGCATTATGTAGTCTATGCGGTCGGAACCCAGCGCGCCTCCGATCAGCTCGCTGCCCGGCTCCCCCCTGAAATACCGCAAAACCTTCCTCAACGGGATTCCTGAATCCGCTATGACATCCTCAACAACAGACCCTTTGATAACGCGCTCGCCCCACTGATCATGGCTCATGCGGGTGTACTTGGTTATGACATCCTCAGACTGGTGCGAGAACGGCCCGTGCCCTATGTCGTGGAGCAGCCCTATTATCGGCATCTCAGGGAAGCGGTTGCCGTTTATGTTGTCGAGTATGTCCTGCGTAACGTGCATGCTGCCGACAGAGTGCTCGAACCTGCTGTGGTTTGCGCCAGGGAACACCAGATAGGTGAAACCAAGCTGCTTTATGTAGCGCAGCCTCTGCATCTGCGGGGTTTCAAGTATCATTCGCGCGACATCGGAAACCTCAACATCGCCGTATATGGGGTCCCTTATGTGTATGGTGTCCGCCAATGCATCACTCCTTCACTGCGAACCTGAAGAGCAGGAGCAGCACGATCAGCACGTCAAGGGACGAGCAGTAAATGCAGATTTTTCCAATGGCATCCATCGCGGTTATGGAGTAGATGAGGCCCCCCACGCCGAGAAGCCCCCAGACGTCAGCCACTATGCCCCGCACGCCCAGCCTGAAAAGCGCAATCCATGCCGCGAACCATATCAGCGACCACACAGCCAGGGGCACCCTAAGGACAACGGAGTAGCTGCTGGTGAGGACCTGCTCGCAGTCTATGGGTCCAGTGTTCGGGCAAACCAGTGCGGTAGGCTCGAAATGCACTATCGTAAGGTAAACCGATACTATCACACCGAGTATCAGCACTGCGTATATCGCGTTGGCCCTAAGGTTCTTGCGCATCACTTCACGCTCTTCCCGAATTTTATCACTGCGTTGTCGAACTCCCTGCCTTTCGGCGCAAGCTCGTAACCAACATGCACTATCGGCTTGTCTATGACAATCAGGCGCCGCAGGTCTGACGGCGTCGCGGACACCACAACGTCGCATTCCGACATGTTTATCGTGTTCTTCAGGTCTTCGAGCTGCTTCCTCGAGTATCCCATGGCGGGCAGCTCCAAGTCGAGCGTCTTGTACCTGTCGAAGGTCTCCTTTATCGACCCGACAGCGTAATCCTTGGCCCTCACAATCTTAGCGGCCCCGTACTCCTTTGCGGCAACCATAGCCGCGCCTATCCTCATTCCGCCGTGCGTTATCGTCGGCCCGTCCTCCACGACAAGGACCCTCTTGCCCTTGATCATCCTCGGGTTGTCCGGCTTAACAATGGATTCCGCATAGAGTATCTTTGCCCTTGGGCTAAGCCCGCGCAGGTCCTCCGTGACCCGTTCGATCTCTGCCTTAGTCGCGGAGTTTATCTTGTTGACCAGCAGTATGTCTGCGATTCTCGCCGACGTGTCCCCCGGGTAATAGGTGAGCTCGTTTCCGGCCCTGAGCGGATCGGCAACAGTTATCATGAGGTCCGGCTTTATGAACGGGGTGTCGTTGTTCCCCCCGTCCCATAGTATAACGTCGGCCTCCTTCTCCGCCTCGCGAAGAATCCTCTCGTAATCGACGCCCGCATAGACTATAGTCCTGTTGAGTATGTGCGGCTCGTACTCCTCCCGCTCCTCGATTGTGGTCTTGTACCTGTCCAGGTCCTTCAGCGTGGCGAACCTTTCCACTGCCTGCTTCGCGAGGTCTCCGTACGGCATCGGGTGCCTTATCGCGACCACCCTGAGCTTCAGTCCCTTGAGAAGGTCTGCCACGTATCTCGTGGTCTGGCTCTTCCCGCAGCCGGTCCTCACCGCGCATATCGCAACCACGGGCTTCGAGGACTTCAGCATCGTCTTCTCGGCGCCCAGCAGCCTGAAGTTAGCGCCGTTTGCGCTTGCAACAGATGCGCGCTCCATAACGTAGTCGTGGGTGACGTCCGAGTATGAGAAAACCACCTCGTCCGCCTTCAACCTCTTTATGAGCTTGGGCAGTTCCTCCTCGGGATATATCTGTACGCCCTTGGGGTACAGCTTGCCCGCAAGCCCCGGCGGGTAAATCCTGTTGGAGATGTACGGTATCTGCGTTGCGGTGAAAGCAACGACCTCGTAGGCCGGGTTGTCCCTGTAGAGCACGTTGAAGTTGTGGAAATCCCTACCTGCAGCGCCTAGGATTATCGCCTTTGTCCTCGCCATAGGAACCAATAGGGCTTGCCTGCCTATCTATAAAAGCCTGCCTAAAATCGCCTGTTTTTAGGCGTTTTGCGCACGCCACCACAAGGGTTTTAAAGCTCAAATCACCATTGATAATCGTCTATTTGTAAGGGTAGGAAAATGGATAGCGGAGAGTACACTGCGAAGCACATAATGGTGCTTTCCGGGACCCAGGGGATAAGGAAAAGGCCAGCCATGTACATAGGCTCTACAGGCAGCCAGGGCTTTCTCCACCTGCTCTACGAGGTGCTCGACAACGCGGTGGACGAGGCCATGGCAGGCTACTGCAGGAACATCACCGTCACGATAACAAACGAGGACGGCGTTGACGTAGCCGAGGTGTCCGATGACGGCAGGGGGATACCGGTAGACGTGCTCCCGAAGGAGGGGAAGCCGGCGCTGGAGGTGATAATGACCTCGCTACACTCGGGCGGCAAGTTCAACAACGAGGCGTACAAGGTATCAGGCGGACTCCACGGCGTGGGTCTCACCGTCGTCAACTCCCTGTCGGAATACACCGTGGTAACGGTCAGGCGCGGAGGCAAGGCGTACCGGATGCAGTTCAGCAGGGGCCAGGTGACGTCGCCGCTCGAGGTCATAGGGGATGCACAGGAAAGCGAGCGAGGCACAACGGTCAGGTTCAAGCCGGACACGGAGATATTCTCCACAAAGGCATTCGACACCATATCACTGACGGAGAGGCTGAAGGACGTCGCGTACCTTACGCCAGGGCTGACAATAAAATTCATAAACGCAAGGGAGGGCGACGAGAAGAGGGAAACAGTATTCAAGTCGGAGAGGGGCATAGCCGATTTCCTGGACCACATCAGGGACAAGGCAGAGCCGCTCACCAAGCCGGTAACGCTGAACAAGCAGGCCAACGGAATCACCATTTCGGCGGCGTTCCAGTATGCCAACACGTACACAGAGGACCTATACTCTTTCGTGAACAAGATACGAACCGGAGAGGGGGGCACCCACGTCGTAGGGTTCCACACCGCGCTCACAAGGGCGATAACGAATTACATCTCAAAAAACAAGCAGAAGATAGGCGTCGAGATCGAGGGGTCCGACACCAGGGAGGGCCTGGTAGCGATAGTCTCAATACTGATGCCGAACCCGGAATTCGAGGGCCAGACAAAGGAGAAGCTGGGCAACACCGAGATAAAGAACCACGTCGACAACGCGGTATACTCCTTCCTGTCCACATACCTGGAGGAGAACCCGGCGGAGGCGGCCAAGATAATAACCAAGGTGGCAAACGCAGCACAGGCAAGGGAATCGGCCAAGAAGGCGAGGGACCTGGCCAGGAAGAAGAGCCTGTTCGAGGGCTCGGTGCTGCCTGGAAAGCTCGCCGACTGCACCGAAACCGATCCGGAGAAGACTGAGCTCTTCATAGTGGAAGGCGAGAGCGCCGCAGGCTCCAGCAAGCAGGGAAGGGACAGGTTCTACCAGGCGATCCTCCCGCTCAAGGGCAAGATACTCAACGTGGAGAAGGCATCAGAGGAGAAGATATTCAACAACGCCGAGCTCCACTCGCTGGTCACTGCGCTCGGCGCAGGGATAAAGGAGAGCTTCTCCCCGCAGAACCTGAGGTACAACAAGATAATACTCCTGACCGACGCGGACGTCGACGGCAGCCACATAAGGACGCTGCTGCTCACGTTCTTCTACAGGTACATGCGCGCCCTGATAGACCAGGGGCACATATACATAGCGCAGCCCCCGCTCTACAAGGTGTCGAAGGGCCGCGACAACAAGTACGTCTACAGCGATGCCGAGATGGAGGCAGCGCTCAAGGAGCGCGGAGGCCAGGCCACAATCCAGAGGTACAAGGGTCTCGGAGAGATGAACCCGGAGCAGCTCTGGGAGACCACAATGGAGCCGAACAACAGGATACTTAAGAGGGTCAGCGTGCGCGACGCGGAGCGCGCCAACAGCATATTCACCGTGCTGATGGGCATGGACGTGCAGCAGAGAAGGCAGTTCCTCGAGGAGCACTCCTCGGAGGTCTCATTCCTAGACGTGTGATGATCCATGGGCCAGACGATAGAGGTCGCGATAGAGAACGAGATGCAGTCGAGCTACATAGACTACGCGATGAGCGTCATAATAGGCAGGGCGCTGCCCGACGCCAGGGACGGCCTAAAACCGGCGCAGAGGAGGATCCTCTACGCGATGTACATGCTGGGCAACACCCATAGCAACCCGACCAAGAAGAGCGCCAAGATCGTCGGAGAGGTGATAGGCCATTACCACCCCCATGGCGACGCGGCGGTTTACGAGACGCTGATAAGGATGGCGCAGGACTTCTCGATGAACCACATGCTCGTGCAGGGGCAGGGGAACATGGGTTCGATAGACGGAGACCCGCCTGCCGCCCAGCGTTACACCGAGGTCAGGCTCAACAAGATCGCGGAGGAGATGCTCGCCGACCTGGAGAAGAAGTCGGTCAGGTTCGTCCCCAACTTCGACAACACCGAGGAGGAGCCGCTCGTGCTGCCGTCAAAGGTGCCGAACCTGCTCATAAACGGCTCCTCAGGGATAGCGGTCGGCGTGGCCGCAAACATACTTCCGCACAACCTCAGGGAGGTCTGCAACGCAATCGCAGCTTACGTGAACAACAGGGAGATAACCTCCGAGCAGCTGCTCGAGCACATAAAGGGCCCGGACTTTCCCACGGGAGGAATCGCGTTCTACAACACCGGGCTCGTGTCGTCGTACCTGACGGGCAAGGGCTCGATATTCATAAGGGGCAGGACCTCCACAGAGGAGGCGAAGAACAGGACGCGCATTATAATCACGGAGATACCGTACACGGTAAACAAGGCCTCCCTGGTCAAGAACATAGCCGACCTTGTGAGGAACAAGGTAATCACCGGAATATCGGACCTAAGGGACGAGAGCGGGAAGGAGGGGATCAGGGTGGTCATAGACCTAAAGCAGGATGCCAGCCCCGACCAGGTGCTCAACCAGCTATACAAGCACACCCAGCTCCAGATAACGCTGCCAGTCATGAACGTGGCGGTGATGGAAAAGTCGCTGCTCAACTTCAACATCAGGAAGTTCATCAAGGTGTTCGTGGACCACAGGGTCGACGTGATAAGGAACAGGACAAAGTACGATTTCGACGTGGCGTCCGAAAGGCTCCACATAGTCGAGGGCCTTCTCAAGGCGATAAGCGACATAGACAACGTCGTCTCAACGATAAGGAAGAGCAGCGACATAAAGGAGGCCAGGACCACTCTCATCCAGAGGTTTGCCATAAGCGAGAAGCAGGCGAACGCGATACTCGACATGAAGCTCAGCAAGCTCACTAGCCTGGAGAGCTCGTCGCTGACTACCGAAGGGAAGCAGCTGGCCGCAGACATAGCCAATTTCAAGTCGATACTAGAGGACGAGTCGAAGATATACAGGATAATAGAGGAGGAAACAAAGTACATCCGCGACACCTACGGCCGCGACAGGCGCACCACCATGGAGGAGGGCGACCTCTCGCAGGCGATAGAGCAGGAGGACCTGATACCCGACGAGGAGACGACGGTACTGCTTACAAAGAACAACTACCTGAAGAGGCTCCAGACCGCGCAGTACAGGAAGCAGGGCCGCGGCGGCAAGGGGATAATAGCCATAGAGCTGAAGGAGGGCGACTATCCCAAGCAGATCGTCTACTGCAAGTCGAAGGACTACCTGCTTGTGCTCACCAACATGGGCAGGGCCTACTGGCTCAAGGCGTACCAGGTGCCCCAGGAGGGCAGGTACTCTTCCGGCAAGGCCGCAGTCAACCTGATAAAGTTCTCTGACGGCGAGAAGGCTGAGCGCATAATAAACACAAGGGACTTCGGCAACAAGTCGCTGCTGATGATAACGAAGCGCGGGGTGATAAAGCGAATGGACGCCGCAGACTTCTCCAGGCCGAGGCAGAACGGGATAAGGGCGATGACCCTTCCGGAGGGAGACCAGCTCGCCGATGCATGCCTGTCTGACGGTTCGTCAGAGATATTCATAGCGACAAAGGCCGGCAAATCGCTAAGGTTCAAGGAGACCGACCTCCGCCAGATCGGCAGGACTGCGACAGGCGTCCGAGGCATAAAGCTCAACCCCGCCGACGAGGTGGTGAACTTCATGTCGGCAAAGCCGGCGGACATGGTAGTCTCGGTAACCGAGAACGGCTTCGGCAAGGCCACTGAGATCGACAAGTACAGGCTCCAGAGGCGCGGAGGGAAGGGCGTTCTCAACCTGAAGGTGAAGGAGAAGTCGGGGTATGTGGTGAAGGCGCTTAAGGTGTCCGGCACAGACCACATAATACTGATAAGCTCGCGCGGCCTTTCGCTGGAGTTCCCGGTATCGAGCATAAGGGTCACTGGCAGGAGTGCGACAGGGGTCCGCGTCATGAGGCTTGACGAAGGGGCCAAGATAGTGGATGCGCAGACGATCTCTGCGGCACAGGCGGCATCCGCGGAGAGCGCACCAACCGCACCCGCACCAAGCAATATATAGAGTTAAGCAGAGAATCGAGACTGTTCCGATGATAAGTGTCCTGGTAATAGGGAAGTACGACTTCGACAGGGTGATGGATCTCGCCCTGGCGGCAAGGGCACTGGGCGCATCCGGCATAAGCTTCTGCTTCGACGACAAGAAACGCGTGGAGAAGGCCAAGATCTCGAGGAAGATGGGGTCGATCGCTAAGGAATGGGGCGGCACATTCAAGGTGGAGTTCCCCGAAGACTGGAAGGAATGGATAGGCGCCAAGAAGAACTACAAGAAGATATACCTGACGATGTACGGCGTGCCGATGAGGAAGCTCACCTATACGCTAAGGACATACAAGAACATACTGCTCGTGGTGACCACCAACAAGCCGCTGAAGGACCTTTTCGGCGTCGCAGACTTCAACATCAGCATAACGAACCAGCCGCACACCTCCGTCTCATCCGTGGCGGTATTCCTGTACGAATTCTACAAGGAGCGCGAGCCCGCAATGAAGTTCGAGAACGCCAAGGTAAAGGTCGTTCCGACAGACCGCGGCATGATGGTGGAGAAGGTATAGCTATCTGCGCCTGATGCCCCATAACCAGCCGGCAAAAACTGCGCAAAGCACTATTATCAAAATCCCGACCAGCACCGCGACCACCACGCCTGTGTTAAGGAATGTCAGATATACGTTTCCGCCGTTTGCTGCTGACACTCGCTGCGCCATCCCGAAATAGTTTGCGCTCCCGTTGACGTATCCGTAGGGCACATTGCCGATCGTCATCGTGCCGTTGCTTCCGGTGAAAGACTCCAAAACCGTGCCGTTCTTGAACGTGAGCTTTACGCTAGCGTTCACCGGCCTCCCGAAAAAGTCGTTTGTGTGTATCGCTACGTCGTAGATGGGGGTCCTAACATACACGACCTGCGGCGCCCCTATGGTGAAGCGGAAATCGGTGGTAACGTTGGCTCCCTTGTAGGCCAGGTATTCCACATTATGGGTCTCGTTGCCGCCGAGGTAGAGGCTGCCTGCAGTCCTTATGCCGTCGACGTAGAAGAACGATGCTTTTATGCTCTGGTTGTAGGCGTTTATCGCGGAAAGAGTGGTCAGGTACTCCTTCCTGTATTTCGCGGCGATGCTCTCCGGTCCAGAGACGACGACCCTCTGCGTTGCGTTTAGGTATTTGCCGTCCCATGAGTAGAAGACCGCCCGGGTCGTGGAGTTTAACTGCACCATCGGACTATCTACGGACACGGTCGCTGTAGAGTTGGGGCCGTACCATCCGGATCCCATGGCGTTGCCGTACTCGGAGGTGGCATTCAGATAGTACTGAGTATCCCATTCCGCCTGCAATCCGATCGGCGAGGAGGCCCTGACATGTATGGCGTTAGCATCCTGCCCGTCGGACCATCCGGAAAACACCACACGGGTGCCGTTGCCAAGGCCCACAACGGGCTCGCTTATCGATATGTTGTCCGTCTTGTTAGCGTCGACCCATCCTCCGCCCTCCACCGAAGAATAGCCGCTAGTGGCATTTATGTAATACTGCACCTTCCAAAGCGCGGTCTCGGTTATATTGCTGTACATCTGCACCCTGGTCTGGTTTAGCGGGCCGGAGTAGGAGCCAGCCCCGGTCCCCTGCCACCCTACAAACACCGCCCTCTCGCCGTCCGAAACGTTTGCGTATTTAGGCGCTGCAATCATCACTGAGGAAAGGGCGGAATAATTCTCCGAGCCCGCAATGCTGGCGTATTGGGAAGAAACCCTCAGCCTGTACCCGATGTTCCAAAGAACCGTGTCGTTTACCGGGCTGGATATCCCCGACCCTACCAGGAAGTAATTCACATAGGGGTAAACCTCAGTCACCCCGTAAGGGTTCTTCAGGAAGGTGTCGCTTATCGCGCCGTACCCTGTGTACGCAAGCCCTTCTGGCACCTGCAACAGCCTTCCTGTTGCGCTTAGGAATTGGAAGTTCCTGAACGGGACCGGCCTGATGAACGTCGTATTGGTCGTGTCGCCGGCGTCCTCCCCGAAAGCCACGGGCGGGTTGGATCCTGAGCTCGAAGTCCCAAGGTCCACGCTCCCTATGGGCTTCCCGTTCACGAAGAAGCTCCACATGTTGCCGTTGGAGCTGAACGAATATGTGTTGAACGTTCCGTTCTTGCCAGCCGAGCCGTCGGGGCCCAGCATGCCGTAGAACGCCTGGCCGTTGTAGCCAGCAGGGAAATACTCCCAGAACCACGTCGCGTTACCGGCTGTCAATGGGTCCAGCGTCGAACACCCCGAGGGGTCGCAGTTGTTCGGATACGATGCGGTGTAGTTTGGTATTTCGTAGCCCACCTGCAGGAAGGCGCCGTTAGAGAGGTCCTCCCCAACCCAGAACCCCAGCGACGCGTTAGTCTGCGGCTGGGGCTCTATCGTCTGTATCGATACGCTTGCGCCGTTGTTGAATGCGCTGATGCTGCTTCCGCGCACGCCGGTCTGGAACCAGAAGAGCGCGCTGCTGGATATCCCGGTAAGACTAAGGAAGGTGATTGCGAGCAGGGCAAAGGGCGCCCATCTAAACCCTGACATAGTCCAAACCAGCCTCCTCCAAAGATTTTATTACGGCTTCTCTCTCGGCGCTCTTAATACTTTTCCATTCTACCGTCGCAATTTCCGGCTCCGGCTTCGAGCGCTCGATCGCCATCGGCACCATGTCAACGTTCGATACCGCATAGTTCGGCATTATGTGTGAGAAGGCGTACCTGCCTTCGATCGCCAACTTTGTGAACCTTGAGGGATAATGGGGGCTTCCGACACCGAACGCTATCTTGTCAAACTCCGGCTCGGCTTCGTTCAGCATCTCGTATACCGAGCGCGCCAGTATCTCGGCCGGTTTATCCAATTCGATGCTGTCGGGATCCGGCCCCCCGAACTCGGCGAATAGCACGGGCTTGTTGACCAGCGGGCCATGGTGCGTGGCCTCGTATGTGACGTCGAAGCCCACGCTATTGTTCCCATGCAGCCTCTGGAGCAAAGCAAGCATCTCCACTGGCGCGGCGCAGCTCAACGATTTAGGCGCACCGCCGACGTCCGCCCTGTCGCCCCAGTTTCCGAGCGCATGGGTCGTGAACGAAAGACTTCCCGATGCGCTTTTGTGTTTGCTGAGGAATATAACAAGGTCCGCCTCCTCTATTTCAGCTACGCCTTCCGCTGCGACCAGGGAACCGTCGTGCCTGTACGACCTTATGCTTCTCTCGCTGTCGATCGCGTCCAACGCTGCGAAAGACGCACCTGATATCCTGTCATCAGCGGAGTAGACCACCAGCCTCATCGAACCAATCAGATTTGCCCCGCGCCTTATATATATCTCTCGGGATTATCATACGTGCCAACAGAGGAAACTACAGGTGCGAAAAGATTCTCCAGGAAGGTTGAGGACTTCACGTGCTCCAAATGCGGGGCAACGGTAAAGGGGGCAGGCTTCACGGACCATTGCCCCCACTGCCTATGGAGCAAGCACGTCGATATCAATCCAGGGGACAGGCGGTCGAAGTGTCACGGGCTCATGAGGCCCATAAAGATAGTCTACGACAGGCAGAACTACATCATCTATTACAGGTGCATGAAGTGCGCGCTTGCCAGGCACATCACGGCAGCTCCCGAGGACTACGACGCGGTGCAGGAGTGGCTTTCGGAAAACCAACAAATAAAAACCTAGCAAGCGATATAGCTCCGTGGTAAGGTGCTCTACAATTACATAGCCCTGCTCTTCTTCTCGGCCTTCGCCGCCATAGTCCCGGCCGGACTGCTTGTCGCATCCAAGCTGATAAGGCCGCGCATACCCGGCAACCCGGTGAAGAACTCCCCATACGAGAGCGCAGAGGAGTCCATCGGCACCAACAGGGACATAGACAACGAATACCTGCCGTTCTTCACCATGTTCCTGCCCTTCGAGATAATAGCGGTGCTCCTGCTGGTTTGGGCCGGCGCATCCTCCAGCGTGCCTTTCGGAGCGAGCGCCATGATACTGCTCCTGCTGGTGATATCGACCGGGTTCGCGGTCTTCGGATACCTGATACGTGGTAAGAATGGCCAATGACCTGCCGTACTCGGTACAGGAATTCATGAACTCCGAGAAGGAGATGAGCAAGCTCACGCAGATGGCCTCCAAGAAGTACAGGATGCCGCTGAACGCGGTGTTTACCAAACTGAGCGACGCCACCAGGGCGATAGCATCAGGGACCGTCAACTGGGGCAGGAGGAACTCGCTCTGGCCGATGCAGTTCGGCCTGTCATGCTGCGCCATAGAGTTCATGGACTTCGGCGCATCTAGGATAGATTCGGACAGGCGCGGGTTCCTGATGTTCAGGGGTACCCCAAGGCAATGCGACGTCATGATAGTCGCAGGGTGGGTAACGAAGTCCATGGTCCCAAGGGTCAAGAGGCTGTACGAGCAGATGGCCAAGCCGAGCTATGTAGTGTCGTTCGGCGAGTGCGCCACATCCGGCGGGCCATGGTGGGAGAGCTACAACATAATAAAGGGGATAGACCAGGTACTGCCGGTCGACGTATACGTGGCGGGGTGCCCGCCGAGGCCGGAGAACCTTTTCAATGCCCTCATGATGCTGCAACAAAAAATAGGTGGTGAAGCTGTTAGAAGTTCAGAGCGAAGCGTTAGTGAAGACCTGCACAAACCTGAAATCGAGGGGTTACGACTACCTTAAGAAGATAACCGCTGTCGACTATGTGGACCACCTCGAGGCGGTCTACATAATCTACAACACCCTCGGGAAGAAGGAGGAGGTGCTCAGGGTCAAGCTCGACGCCGAGAAGCCCAAGGTCGAGACTGTAATAGGCGTGTATCCCGCAGCCGACTGGTACGAACGGGAAATGTCCGAGATGTTCGGGATAGAGATACTGAAGCGCAAGTCAAAGCGCCTGCTCCTCGAGGAATGGAACGGGGCGATTGCGCCTTTCAGGAAGAGCTACACCTGGGGCACTGACTACAAGAAACTAGAGTAGATCTCATGGCTGTCATGCGCATAAACATAGGGCCGGTGCACCCCAGCACTCACGGAGTGCTGCGCCTCGTCGTCGATGTAGATGGGGACATGATCAAGAGGGTGGAGCCGCACATAGGATTCCTCCACCGCGGAGTGGAGAAGCTCATGGAGACGCGCATGTACATGCAGAGCCCGTCGTACCTGGAGAAGCTCGATTACATATCCCCCCTGAGCTGGGACGAGCTCTATGTCGCTTCCGTGGAGAAGGCGCTGGGCGCGGAGGTCAAGCAGGACGCTCAGGTCGCCAGGGTGGTAATGCTCGAATTCCAGAGGATAGCCAACCACCTGCTCTGGCTCGGAACTTTCTGCAACGACATGGGCAACCTGTTCACGATATTCATGTGGGCCTTCCGCGAAAGGTCGAAAGTCCTCAAATTCCTCGAAGAGACTACGGGCGGCAGGATGTTCTATGTCAACATACGGGTCGGTGGGCTCAACAGGCCGTTGCCTGCCAACTTCGCCGACGAGGCACATGGACTATGCGACTATTTGGAGGAAAAGATAGCGGGCTACGGGGACCTCATCGAGAAGAGCAGCATATTCATGGAGCGAACCAAGGGGGTCGGGCGCCTCAGCAAGGCGGACGCCGTAGCATACGGCGCAGCCGGCCCTGTTCTCAGGGCCTCCGGCATAGAGGAGGACGCCAGGAAGTCAAAGCCCTACTACATCTACGACAAGATAGACTTCATAGTGCCGACGGGCTACCGCGGCGACACCTACGACAGGTACAAGGTCAGGTACATTGAGATGCAGCAGAGCATCAAGATAATACGCCAGGCTCTCGGCATGCTGAAGGGCAACGACGTGGTCGGCGCTCCCATAAGGCTCATAGGCCCGCAGGCAAAGCCCGATACAGTACTGCTGAGCCGGGAGCTCCCGAAGGGCGAGGGCATAGTCTACATGGTGCCAGACAAGCAGAGGCCGTACAGGATATCCCTCAGGTCGCCGGCCTTCATCAACCTGTCGCTCCTCCCAAAGCTGGCAGAGGGATCGAAGTTCGCTGACCTCTTCCCGATATTCGGCAGCCTTGACATAGTCCTCGGCGAGGTGGACAGGTAAGGCTATTAACCCTGACGGGCATAAACTAATATCGTGATTGCATGGATCAGCAGCAGATGGAGAAGCTTTCAAGGGATTACCAAACGGTCCAGGAGCAGTTGCAGACCCTGGCTGTGCAGAAGGGGCAGTTCTCAGCGCAGAAGGAGGAGCTCAAGGACGCGCTGGCCGAGATAGAGAAGTCAGCCGGCAAGATATACTCAGCGATCGGCGGAGTCATAGTCGAGGTCAGCAAGGAGGAGGCGAAGGGCCAGATAACGGAACAGCAGTCCTCTATAGAGATGAGGCTCGGCATAATAGGCAAGCAGTACGACGATGCGGTGAAGAAGGAGCAGACGCTCCGCGAGACCATAACCTCTGCCCTCAAGGGCGAAGGAAGGCAGTAGCATGCAGCGTATAGGCTTCGACGACCTCAAGGATCTTATTATCAAGGCAAGGGGAAGGAAGGTGATGATAACCTTCCACACGATGGGCGATACCGACTCTGTAGCGTCCGCGATAGCGCTTTCGGAGTACCTCTCCGACGCGACGATCGTCACGCCAGATGAGGTGACATCGAACTCCGCCAGGATAATGAAAAGGCTGGGCTACAGCGAGCGAATGATATCCGACAAGTTCTCCGCAGACGCCGACGCCATAATTCTTGTAGATGTGAACAACTTCGACGAATGCGGCCAGTTCAGGCAGAGGCTTGCGGGCTGGAAGAAGGAGATGATAGTGATAGACCACCATCTGCCGAAGCCCTATCCCAACAAGAACGTCAGCAGTTTCAACGACGAGGCGTTCAATTCCGCGTCGAGCATAGTATTCGAGCTCCTCGGATCGCTGAACCACGAGCCGAGCAGGAACGCAGCAAAGCTTCTCGCCATGGGGATAATATCCGACTCTGCGGAATTCAAGAACGCGTCTCCGAAGACCTTCATACAGATAGGCAAGCTCCTCTCAATCGCGGACACCGACTATATTTCCCTCCTCGACGAGATGGGCAACGTCGCACCTCCTGAGGTCAGGGCGCAGACCATAAAGGACCTGCTCGGCGCCACGGTGCTGATAAAGGACAACCTGCTATTCGTATACGGCGCCACCAAGTTCCACGCGGGCATAGCTGCAGACGACGCGATAAGGATAGGCGCGGACATAGTGCTATTCGTATCCGAAGACCAGGAGGAGGTTTCGTTCTCTGCGAGGATGCGCCCGCCGCTCGACAAGAAATACCACCTGCACATGGGCGAGATCATGGCCTCGCTCGCCAAGCACATAGGCGGAGTCGGCGGAGGGCACCCGTGCGCTGCCGGCGCATACGGGAAGAAGAAGTCCGGAAGGGAGACATTCACCGAAAAGTTCGTGCTCGAAGTATTAAAAAGGATAAAAGAGAGTAATAAGCGGATCAGATGAAGATAGCCATAGTATCCGACATGCACATAGGGTACGAGCGTTTCTACGAGGACGCCTACCAGCAGGCGCTCCGCGCAATGGAATCTGCGCATGAGAAGGCAGACATGGTGATAATACCCGGCGACGTATTCGACAAGAGGGCCCCGAAGCCGGAGGTGATGGCCCAGGCGGTCAACATCTTCATGGAGATGTCGAGGAGGAAATGGCCGTCAAAGGTGGTTGAGGTCAGGGGACCGGAACAGGCCCGCACAGATGCGCCGATAATAGCCATACCGGGCACCCACGAGCGCACAGCGGAAGGCAAGGAAAACCCCCTGAAGGTTCTTGCGCTCGCAGGCCTTCTGGTGGACGCAAGCGAATCGACAGTAATAGTCCAGAAGGGCGACGAGAAAGTCGCAGTCTTCGGACTCGGCGGCCTGTCCGAGGAGAGGGTAAAGCCCGGCCTCGAAGAGCTCAACCCTAAGCCGGTAGACGGCGCCTTCAACGTATTCATGTTCCACCAGTCAACGTTCGAGATATTACCCTTCAGCAAGGAGTTCATCCACAACGACGACCTCCCAGTGGGATTCGACCTCTACGTGGACGGCCACATACACAACAAGGTGGAGGGCACGGTCCACGGCAAGCCATTCCTGATACCCGGCAGCACGGTGCTCACGCAGCTGAAGGACAAGGAGCAGGGGAGGAAGGGTTACATACTCTTCGACACGC
Source organism: Microcaldota archaeon (assembly GCA_028866905.1). Taxonomy (GTDB): domain Archaea; phylum Micrarchaeota; class Micrarchaeia; order Micrarchaeales; family Micrarchaeaceae; genus JAGWHI01. The sequence continues at coordinate 92,458 of JAGWHI010000001.1, read as the reverse complement.
AGAGCCGCACCCACCAGTTCATAGAGATAGACACAAGGCCGTTTATCTTCAGGGAGATAATGGCGACGAACGCAAAGCCAGGGGAGATATCCGACCTGTGCGAGCGCGAGATAAGCCAGGCCATAAACTCGCACACAACAAAGCCGATACTGAGGATACAGCTGACCGGCACGATAGCCAAAGGCTTCACCAACAGCGACATGCCGTTGCACGCGCTCCAGCTCAAGCACGCCGACGAACTTTTCCTGGAGATAGACCATTCCAAGCTTCAGGCAGCCGACCTGCAGAAGGACATAGAACAGCTGAGGGAGAACAAGCTCGGAGACATGCCGATACGCGACCTCGGGATGCGCATGTTCGCGGAACAGCTAAGGGAGAAGGGCCTTGGGGGCGAGCTACCCGTCCAGGAGCTGTTCAACATCCTGAGCAGCGCCCCTAACAAGGAGAAGGCGATAAAGGAGGCTGGCAGCCTCCTGCTAGGCGAATAATCACTTCTTGGCCTTGGGCTGGGCGTGCGCCTTCTGCTCCTTGACGCCGAGGGTCTTGTTTATCGCCTCGCGGCTCTTTATGTCGACCACCTCGTCCAGGAACTCCAGATGGCTAGGGTTGCACCTTCGCTCCTTATTGCTCCTGACGGCGGTCAGTATCTTCACGAAGCCGTCCTTTCCGACCTCCATCACTACGGCCCTGCTTCCAGCATCGCGTCCAAACTTCTTTATGCATACCCTTCCTGGTTCCAGCAACATATTATCACGCAAATATCTTTTTCTCCTTGCTCAGCGCCAACATCGATATCAATGACACCATCTGGCTGAGCGAGAGCTTCGAGGTGTTGAGCTCCATGTCGAAGATCGAATGGTCGGTAATGTCGACGCCCTGTATCTCCTTGAACAGCCTGATGTTCTGCCTGTCCTTCTCCTCAATCATCTCCTTAGCCTCCTTTATCGTGATCTTCATGTCCTTGGCCCGCCTTTTCGCCCTTTCGTCTATAGGCGCGTTGAGCCAGACCCTCAGCGTCGCGTCCTCAATGAGCCAGGGCCCGAGCCATATCGTGACTACGAAATCCTTCCTGCTTCTCGCGAGCTCAACCAGTTCGTCGTCGAACCTCTTGGCGAACTTCCTTCCGCTTATGGCCTGGACTACGTCAAGGTGGCTTCCCTTCTTGCTTTTCGCGTCCTCGGTAGCCTTGTGGAACGACTCCAGCGTGAACTTTGTGATGTGCTCGACGTTGAGCTCCTTGGCGAGCATGTGGCCGAGAGCGGTCTTGCCGCTTGCGGTCATACCGCTTATGCAGATCTTCATGTCGACCAGCTAATGGGCAAGCATCTGTAGGACGTACGCCTTCTGCCTTATCCCTATGTCGTCGAGCTTCATCTCCCCGCGCTCGATCCTGCTTCCGAGCTTGACTATCTCACCGGTGCAGCTGGCGCACAGCACGCCCCCGAAAAGCCTGCTGTTTGACCTCCGCGAGCTGCCGCCCTTCGTGCTTATGCCGTTGAGCTCGGCCCTGCAGAGCGCGCAGTGGGGCTGCGACGCAGCGGCGCGCCTGTAGTGCTCCACGACCCTCTTGGTCCTGGTGACCCTCTGTACGCGCTTCATGCTGCCTGATCTGTGCATCGGTTTTGGCAAATGTAACACCTTACGCTAAGTAGTGGCTTTTCAATAGGATTTGGCGGGAAAGCTATATAACCCTTTATATCAGCCCTGTTTTGCGGAACTGCCGAGGGCGGCCTGCTCCTCGCGCATCTTCTTCCTGTCGTAGAGCAGTACCGATATCGAGACCACGAACCCAAATATGACCGAGCAGGCGAAGAAGAGGCTGGAAGGCCCGAACGCGAACCCAGGTATGAGGTACGCAACGCTCGACGCATACGAGGCGAAGGCGGTCGGTATGAGCCACCTGTAGAGTATGTAGAAGGCTGGCAGCATTATCAGGCTGGGCTTCAGGATGCTGAGCATGTTCTCCTTGATGACCGGCATCAGCTCCTTCTGCTTAGCGTCTATGTGCTCCTGCGGCGCCTTGTTCTTTATCAGCTCGCCCAGGTCCTTCTGGTGCTGCTTCATGAGCTTCTGGAGCTCGCGCATGCGCTTCCTGTCTATCAGGCGCACCTGCGAGAAGGCGTAGAGCGAGGCATAGGCGAGCGCAACAACTATGACAACGAGCTCAATGTTCATTGGCATTATCTGCGCCGCCATCAAGACAGATATCATTTCTTCTCACTTAGGAGCGATTCTACAGCCCCGGCCAGCTCCTTCGCCGCCTCGTCCATCTTCCCCTCCTTATTGTGTATTATGAATATCGGGACATTGAGGTACGAAGCGTAATATGCCATGACCGAAAGATTGAGGTGCCTTTGGGTCTCTATTGTGCGATTGTCATCGCCCTCGCGCACCCTGGTGGTGTCGCGCTCGCGCCTCCTCACTATCTCCTCGGTGTCGGCGTCTATGTAGACAAGCCCGCACAGGCTCTCGCCTAGCATCTTGACAAACTCGAGAGGCAATCCAGAAACGTACCTGTTGTGCTGTTCTATCCACCCGTGGGTGTCCACAACCACGTCGCCCCCCATAAGCGAGAGCTTGAGGTAGGCTTTGTGCCTCAGGGCGTGCATCTCCCTGGCGCTCAGGTATCTCAGCTTGTCCCTGTCCTCCACGACGCCCTCGTCCTTGGCGGCCTCCGTCATGAGCGTTCCTATGTTTGTGTACCTCAGGTCGTTGTGGGGCATGTGGTCCTTCAGCTTGGACATGAGCGTGCTCTTGCCGGCTCCCGGGGACCCTGTTATCACAACGATCCTGTTCTTCATGTAACCCAAATCTCATCCCGAATTTAAAAGTTAACCGCTTACCGGAAGGGAAAGGCGTGCGCCTATTCCATTCCCGGCATTCCGCCAGGCGGCATCCCTCCTCCGCCGTGGCTCTTGCCCCTGGAGCTTATCATGTCGTCAATCCTGAGTATCGTCGACGCAGCCTCGCTGGCGCTCGAGATTATCTGGAGCTCGACGTTGAGCGGCTCTATGACGTTCTGCTTCTCCATGTCGCCGATGTTGTTGTTGACAAGGTCTATTCCGTAAGCCGAGCCGTCCTTCTTCTTGTGCGCGCTCTTGAGGTCTCCGAGAGTCTTCAGCACGTCCATGCCGGCATTCTCCGCCAGCGTCCTAGGACGCTCCTCCATCGCCTCTGCGAACTTCTGTATCGCGAACTGCTCCCTGCCCCCGACCTCCTCTGCGTAAGCGCTGAGCCCGTTGGCGATGTCTATGTCTATGCTTCCTGCGCCGATCACATACCTCCCGTCCTTGCCTCCGGCGACGACGCTCCTCACCGCTCCGATAGCGTCGTTGAGCGCCCTCTCCTCCTCGTCTATTATCTGCTGCGTGCCTCCCCTGACGAGTATCGTGACGCTCTTCGGGCTCTTGCACTTCTCTATCGAGATCATCTGCTCGTCGGATATCTTGCGCTCCTCAACAAGCCCCGCGAACCCAAGGTCCTTGGAGCCCAGGTCGTCGAGGCTGGTCACAATGTTCCCGCCAGTCGCCCTTGAGAGCTTCTCCATGTCGGACTTCTTGACGCGCCTAGCCGCCATTATGCCCTCCTTCGCCAGGTAGTGCTGCGCCACGTCGTCTATGCCCTTCTGGGTCATGACAACTGTCGCTCCAGCCTTCTTTATCTTTGCGACCATGTCCTTCAGCATGCGCTCCTCCTGCTCCAGGAACTGCGTCATCTGCTCCGGCGACGTGATCTCTATCTTTGCATCGATCTCCGTCTTCTCGATCTCAAGAGCCAGGTCGAGCAGCGCGATCTTTGCGTTGTTTACGCTCTTCGGCATGCCTGCGTTCGCAATCTCCTTGTCGATGAGAACGCCGTTTATGAACTCCGTCTGGTCCACGCTGCCTCCCGTCTTCTTCTCGATCTTTATGAAGTCGTGGTCCACTGTTATGTGGCCGTCAGGGCTCTTCTCCATGACCTGCTTTATCGCCTTCACCACCAGCTTGGCAAGCGTGTCCTTCGTCTTCTCGTCTCCGACGTTCTTGGACCCGAGGGACACAGCTGCAATCTTCTGCAGCGTGGCGTCGTCAGTGATTGTTATGCTCTTCGACCTGTCCCTGGCTATCTGCATAGCCCTCTGTGCGGCCATCTTGTAGCCCCTTATTATGAGGCTCGGGTGTATGTCCTGGTCTATCAGCGAGCCCGCCCCCTTGAGAAGGCCGCCCGCTATTATCACCACGCTCGTAGTCCCGTCGCCGACCTGCTTGTCCTGGGTCTTGGCCACGTCCACGAGTATCTTCGCGACCGGGTGCTCGACGTTCATCTCGCTGAGTATCGTAGCTCCGTCGTTCGTTATCACTATGTCTCCGAGGTCGCTTACAAGCATCTTGTCCATGCCCTTAGGACCAAGGGTGGTCCTTATGGCGTTCGCCACTGCCACGCCAACGGCTATGTTGGTGCGCTGCGCGTCCCTTCCCAGAAGCCTCGTAGAGCCTTCCGGTAGCAATAGAACCTGCTGTCCTCCTAACTGATTTTCTGCCATTATCTCACCAATCTAGATTAAGTATTAAACGCAAACCTCCCGTCACAACCCACATAAGAAGCGCTTTGTGCAACGAGGGTTTTCCTCTCGGAAAACTGTATACTATAGGGCAAGTCAAGGTATTTATTCCTTGCTGTGCGGCTTGCGATTAGGGGCACAAAATAGCCGGAATATCAGGAAGCGGCGAGCAGCTCCCCGACGAGCTTCCTGAACTCCGCATATTTACCATCGTCCTCGACCACCGCAACCCTGCCAGAGTCGCTGAAGGCGTTGAACGACTGATCACGGCCGACGGAGAAGAGCTTCTCCGTGCCCAATGTCCTGCCGACCTCCCTGGCGTTTTCGCTGGCTTCGCCATCGGACATGTTCTCTACGATCCCCAAAACCGAAACCCCCAGCCTCCTTGCCATCAACCCGGACCTTATCGCGTTGATCGACGCTATCCTCTGCGGCGTGGTGACTATCACAAAACCGTCGAGGTCGAGAAGCTGCATTATCGTAAGCGGCGCGTCAGACGTCCCGGGCGGAAGGTCCACAATAAGGTAATCGAGCTCGCCCCATTCCGTGTTCTCGAAGAAGTCGCCTAGCATCTTGGTTATTATAGGGCCCCTCCAGATTATCGGCCTCTTCACCTCGTCCACGAGCATGGCTGTGGACGCGACCCTGACGCCGTTGTGCTCCAAGGGCCTTATCGGCACTGTTATGCCTATCATCCTGTCTATGCCAAGGAACATCGTGACGTTGGGGCAGTCGATGTCAGCGTCGAGAAGGCCGACCTTGTAGCCCATCCTGCTCAGCGTGTAGGCGATGTTAACAGCTATCGTCGTCTTGCCGACTCCGCCCTTGGCGCTGTAGACCCCAATCTTGTGCTTTATCCCGGAGAGCTTCGCCCTGACCCTCTCCTTCTGCTTGAGCACACCCATGAACGACGGGTGCATATGCTCCTCGTTCTCTGCCATGCAAACACTTACTGTCCGTCTACCGTTGCGCCCTTGTCATTCCTGAAGGTCTTGTCTATGAAAGTCTTCACGAGCCTTGCGGCCTTAGGATGTCTATCGATGAACTCGCCCAGCCTCTCTCCAAATCCGCCATGGAATAGGTTGGTAAGATCCGTCAATATCTGCTCAACGGCCAGCCTGCCGCCGCCAACAAGATAATCATCATACACCGGCTCCGGACTGAAAGTGCTCTCTATGCCGTGCCTTTTTGCGTAGTGCTCGAAAGTGGGCCCTGCACGCTTCAAGTGGAAATTGGACGATATCAACGCGAAATGGTTGACGCGTGTACCCTTAAAGTAATCATAAACAAGCCTGGCGTGGTCGTGCGTATTTACCGCCCCTGGAATAGTAATGACACAGTCCCTCGGAACTTTGTTAAGGACAAGTAGCTCATACAACTCAGCGACCTCTTTCTTTGTGCCAGTCACTGCAATCATGTTGATTTCCCCCTTATTGTAGAGCGCCAAAGCCTTCTTTGCGCGCATCGCATTTATGTCGCTCTTGGCCTCCCCAAGCACAACCCCGAATTTATATTCGAGCTTGATCTTACTTTGGCTTTCAATAACACCGCGTACAAGATCGTTAAAGCTCTTAAGATTGAAATTAGCCCTAAACTTTTCATGGCTATCGAGGCGCTCAGCCCAATCGGGATCAACCCCTGGATACTTCTTAGCTAGTCTCTCTCGTTCCTTAGTAGCCCAGGTCTTTCCTCCGCTCATGATACAAAATACGGCTCCTGTAATATATATAGCTGACGTTCGGCCAGCCACCAACCATTAAATAACTTTGCCAGGCACAATATCCTATACTTACTGATTTTCAGGTGTAAGAATGAAGATAAGCGATCTAAAGGCAGGAGCCTCGAATGTCACCATTCAGGCGAAGGTATCACAGAAGGACGACCCGAGGGAGGTCGTGACAAAGTACGGGAAGCGCTTAAGCGTCGCGAACATAGTGCTCCAGGACGACAGCGGCACGATACAGATGTCGCTGTGGGGCAACGACATAAGCAGCGTCAACGTCGGCGACACGATAGAGGTCTCGAACGGCTACGTGAGCGAGTTCAGGGGCGCGCCCCAGCTCTCGGCGGGCAAGTTCGGCAAGATAAAGGTCCTAGAGCGCGGATCCGGAGGCTCCGTAAAGGAGGAGGAAGCCGACGAATCCATGGCGGAGATGCCGGAGGACGAATAACCCTATTCCTATTTTCCTTCTTTTCCAACAGGAGAATTTTTATAATCCCCTTCAGAACCGATTATATGGCAAGACCAGGCGTAGCTATTAGCGTGATAATAGCCGCGCTCAACGAGGAGAAGTACATAAGGAGCGTTGTCGACGGCCTGAAGAGCCAGACCTTCAAGGATTTCGAGGTCATAGTGGTCGACGGCGGAAGCCATGACCGCACGAAACAGATAGCAAGGGAGATAGGCACAGTGATAATAGAGAGGAGAAAGGGGATAGCGCTCGCCAGGAACAGGGGGGCCAGGGCAGCGAAGGGGAAGATACTCTTCTTCACCAACGCCGACACGAAGCCATGCCCTACGCTCCTGGAGACATACCACAACGAGTTCAATAGCGATTCCGGCATGGTGGCCGCTACCGGCCCGCTCAAGCCTCTCGAGAAGTCGGACACGATAATGCACATGGGGTACAAGTTCGTCTCTGTGTTCCTAGCCAAGTTCGCCATGGCGGTAGGCCAGCCATCGATAAGCGGATCGAACTTCGCAGTCCGGTCGGCCGCGTTCAGGAAGCTGCACGGCTTCAACGAGAGGTACGAGACCTACGAGGACCTGGACCTTTCTATACGGCTTAAGAAGCTGGGCGAGGTCAGGTACATAAACGAGGCGATGGTGAAGACAAGCACCAGGAGGATAGAGGCGTGGGGCATCCCGAAATACGTGGCGTTCAATTTCAGGAACATAGTCAAGTACAACCTATCGAAGAGCCCGGCGAGGAACTACGAGCCGATAAGGTAACTGCATGCAGAGACACAAACAGGGAAATTTCTGTATAGTGATAACCGCTTCCGAGCCCAGATTGCTGCAACGCAAGATCTCCGAGACCTCAAGGACAGGCTGCATACGTGAGATAAGGCTCGACTCCCTTTCGGATTACGACAAGATGAAGGAGAAGGCGCTCAAGATTGTAATGCCCGTCAAGGAAAGGTGTGTATTCACATTAAGGTCGGCATCCGAAGCAGGCAGGAACGGATTCCATGAGGACGCTATGGCGGAGTCCGATAGGAAAGCGGCCCTTTTGGAATTGGCCAGGCATAAACCTATGCTTCTAGATGTGGAATACAACACCATGAAGTACTCGCACGCTTTCGCGAGAGAGATCGCCGATACGAAGGCGAATGTTCTCGTTTCTTATCATGACTTCTACCGCACCCCCACACTCAACGAATTGAAAGAGGTCGTGGAATGGTCCAGCGCAAACAAGTTCGGTTACATAAAGATAGCAACCTATGGCGAAAGCCGCGACGATGACAGGACAATAGCAAAGCTATACGACGCAGTACCAGAGAAAATGGAGCTTATAGCATTCGTCATGAACAGCAGGCAGTCGAGGATCGAGTCGCTGTTTCACGGCGCCCCGTTCGCCTATGTGGCGTGGGGGATACCCAACGCCCCTGGCCAGATGACCTTGGCCGAGGCCCGCCAGGAATTCGCTAAGATGAACGGGAACTAAGCCCGTCCCTCGTCTCCTTCAGCAGCTTGCTCTTGGGCTCCCTCCAGTACCTAAGCGTGTAGAACAGGAACAAGGTGCCCATTATTATCCCGAACCACAGCGTTGCAAGCCTAACCATTATCGTTGCGGCGGACGCCTGCGTCGGTGTCGCGCCGAACACCCCCTGTATGAGCGCGATAAGGCTGCCATCGGTAACGCCGATGTTGCCCGGTATTGTCGATATCATGCCGAAGAGCTGGGATGTAGAGAGTATGAAGATGCTGTGCCCCACAGGTATGCCCACAAGCCCGATAGATACGAGCGCGAAGTAGAGCGAAGCGGCCGTCAATGCCGCTGAAGGCACAGTGACGAGTATCGAGACCGCATAGACGTCGGGCTTGTTGAGTATGCTCTGCGCTGCGAAGTACTCATCCCCGTATATCGAGAAGATCTTAAGGAAGCTGTTCTTCTTGAGCCCGCCCTTAAGCAGCCTGTAGAACCACGGGTTTATCAGGAAGAGGAATACAGGGACAAGCAGCAGCATGTCCGCCAGCAGCACGATGAGTGTATACTGGTTGTAGTACACCGAGGTTATGATCGTCAGCAGCGCGAAGCCCAGGGAATCGGTGAATATGTCCATGGTCACTATGGGTATTACCTGCACTATCTCGGCGCGTGTGACCCTGCTCAGGGTGTACGCAGCGACTATCCTCCCGATGTTGCCCGGGGTGAGATCCATCGCGTACATTGACAGGTAGACCGCGAGGCTCCTCTTGGTGGGCAGCTTGAGCCTGAACTTTTTGAGATAGTAGCTCCACTTCACGAACCTTAGGAGGACTCCGGCGAGCACGCTTACAAAAGCGAGGGCGTAGATGTCGAGCTTCGAAGAGGCGATGTCCCCGGCCACGTTCGCTATCCCGCCGAGCCAGGCTATCACGAAAAAGACCGCTATGCTGACAGCGAACCCGCCGGCCACGAAGAGCGTGACTCGGTTGATGAGCTTGAGGTACTGCGCCCTGTTCATCTTCGTCTGGTGGGTTATGACGTACCAAAGCGAAGTCTTCTTCTCTGCCATCTGTAGGTCGCCCTGTTCCGGACAATCCGGATTTGAACTGGAGGTTCAGCTAAAGTTAGACACCAACCTATAATAACCTATGAGTGGATCAGGCTAGTGACGCCCTCACGTACCTCTGGCTGCAGACGCTGCTGGAGTTGTTTATCATCTCGCATATCTGCGCAGTGAATACGTTGGCCTCACCGATTATCGCCTGGGTTATCGGCGAACCCGTGTCATTGAGCGTGGCGATGATGCCGGCCCAGTCCTTCCCGCCGAGGCCCGGCGCGTTGGGGTTCGATCCCGGCGATGCGGGCGCTCCCATCTGCACGCTCACGTTCCCGAAGTCTATGAACGGTATGCTGCCCTTGCTGTTGTAGCTGTTCATAAGCCCGATCTCAAGCGGCGTCGCATTCCTGACCTGCTGCTCCGCGAAGTTGTACACCTCTGTAGCAGAGAAGGAAACGGTCCCGCTGCTGTAGCTCGAATTCTCGAAAGTGAAAGTGGCGGTCGTCGGGTAGACATCCGATGCATTTGACACCATGTAATGCAGGCTCGTGAAGTTGCCGAACCTCATCAGCGCAAGCACCAGGCCCCACCTTGTCACCGCGCAATACGGGCAGAAGTCGCCGCCCACGTAGACGACCTCCGGCTTCCCGCCGGAAGTAAGTATGGACTGGTGCACAACCTGGTTCGGCGGCAGGTTCACAGTACCTACCGAAACGGCATCAGCCAGCGACTGGTTGTTAGCTATCCTGTACATCTCCGCAAGCTGCTGCTGCGGCACGGCCTGCCCCTTTTGCTGCAGCACGCTCGTGTTGGCGGACTTGCTGCCGTTAGAGTAAACTAGCGCAAGAGCCGCGCCTATTATTATGACTATCAGCGCTATGTGGGCGTAGTACTTCGATATGCCCCGCCTATTCTGGTGCTGGTGAGCATGCTGATGATCCTGATGCTCATGATGCGCCTCAGCATGGGTGTGGTGTGGGTTTTCCTCTGCCATAAATGCACCTTCCGATACGCCGCGAATAACCCGCAGCGCTAGACCTTGCCTTGGAACTTCTAAATACCTATGCCGCATAGCTAGATATAACTTGCTGCCCATAACTCTACGCAGGGGTCGTGGCGTAACCTGGCAGCGCATCAGGCTCCAGATGTTAATAGATTTTGAGCTTAGGCTGTGATGAGGATCTGGAAAGCTGCAACATGAAGTAACCTGAGAGTCCGGGTTCAAATCCCGGCGACCCCAAACCCTATCCTGTCGAAACATGCGCGCATAGCGGAACGCATATTAACGTTACATTTCACTATATTTCCGGTTTTATGGACAAGCTAAGCGTTAAGGGGTTGGCTCTTGGCATTGGCGTTCCGTGGGCGCTGTGCATACTGGGCGGTGGCTGGATGGCTCCAACTTGGGCTTCTGGCTTTGTACAGGTGTTCTCCACTGTATACCCTGGCTACGGGGCGGGTTTTGTAGGCGGGATAATCGGCGGAATAGAAGCGTTCTTCGACGGCGCGGTGGCTGGGGCCATAGTGGCACTGGTATACAACTGGGCCACAGCGAAGAGGAAGAAATAATCCCCGCTGGGGCGCGATGCGGCCCGGCGAACGTGGCTCAGGAACAGTTGGGGTGGTTCAATCAAGGAGATAGAGACCAAGATAATCGGCATAGACGAGAAAGGCCTCAGGGCAAGCCTGAGGAGCAAAAAGGCCGAATACCTCGGCAAGATACACTACAGGCGAACGGTCTTCGACATGGCCCCAAATAGGGACCCCGGGGAGGACGAGTTCATAAGGATAAGGACCGACGGAAAGAGGACCACGCTCACTTACAAGTACAGAAGCGGAAATGGCCTGAGAAACACCGATGAGATAGAGATCGAGGTAGCGGACTACGGCAAGGCCGTCGGCATAATATCCAGGCTGTGGAAAGGAAGGAAGCCGTACAAACAGGAGAACATAGTTGAGAAGTGGAAATACAGGGGCGCAGAGGTGGACATCGTCCAGTGGCCCCTCATACCGAAGCTTGTCGAGGTCGAGGGCAAGGACGAAAAGCAGGTCAGGCGAGCGATCAGCGACCTTAAGATAACTGGCGAGGTCCTCGGGAACCAAAGCCTATGGAACATATTCGTGCGATTCGGCCAGAAGGGCAAGGACATGGGCGACCTGGAGTTCAAAACCAGGAACCGCTGACCCAGAAGCCCTGACACCTACGGCATGGTGTTGATGTACGACAGGTCCGAGCTGTTCTGGATAAGTGTCTCGTTCATTGTGAGCAAGACATCCACCTGCCCGTGGAGGTCGGCGGATATGCTCAGCGGTATTCCGGTGACATCCGACACGCACATCTGGTAAGCCCCATACTCTCCGCTGCCGGAGAATATCCCTCCGGCGATGTATGTGCAGTTCACCCCCTTGTACGTGCTCTGGTAAGCTGTCCTGTAACTTGTGCTGCCGAGCTTGCCTACCTGCGAGAAGTTAAGCGCCGCGATTGAAGCAAGGTCGATTCCAGCAAGCCTGCTGCCTCTTGTGCACTTCTCCCCGCGCCCTCCGACAACAAGGTTCTTGTAATCGCTGTTCGCAAGGGCCGTGGAGTTGAAGTCCGAGCAGACATACGTGCCGTTCGTATTGTTGAGGTACTCTATGTCGACAGGCCCGAACAGAGGTATCGACGTCACGTTTATGTCGAGCCTCACCATGCCGCCGTACTTCTCCACCCTCATCATAAGGGGCGATTCGAAGTAGGACAGGAAGCTAGTAGACCCGTTGCCTATCGTGCCGCTCACCGATCCGTTGTACACCACAGTCAGGCGGCTATTGTTCGCAAGCGCGTTGGCTGTGAAGTTCGCCAGAGCGGGGAACAGTTGGCCATTCGCCGCTGCCGACAGGATTCCCTCCATGCTCGACGGTACTGTGGCGTTTGCCTTGCCGAAGGACGGGAAGATCATTTGTTGCCCTGACCTGTAGTACTGGTACGCTGCGAAAGCTGCGGCCCCGACCACAACAATAACAACTATCACTACTCCGATGGCCTTGCCGATCCCGATTCCCTCTTTCCTAACCATCCAATCGCATTACTTTTGGACAGAAGCCTTTACAAATGCTTCGAAAACCTCCTCAGGGTGTCCGGGCCTGCTGTTGAACTCCGGATGGTACTGGACGGCAACGTAGAACCTGTGGCCAGGTATCTCCAGTATCTCCGCCCTCCTCCTCCCGTCGCTGAAGCCTGTGAAAACCATGCCCTTATCCGAGAACTCGCCAATGTACTTCTGGTTAAGCTCATACCTGTGCCTGTGCCTCTTGCTTATCCTGTCAGACCTGTAGATTCCGCCGGCCAGGCTGCCCTGGCTCACTTCTATTTCGTGGGCGCCCAGCCTCAGCGTGGCGCCCTTATTCGACACGCCCTTCTGCTCCGGCAGCAAATCTATCACGGGATTCTTCGTCTGCGGGTTTATCTCTGTAGTGTTGGCGTCCTGCAATCCGCACGCGCCCCTCGCGAAAGCCACTGCGGCCAGCTGGAAGCCGAAGCAAATCCCCAGATACGGTATGTTCCTCTCCCTTGCGAAGTTGGCCGTGTTTATTATTCCCTCTGCGCCGCGCTCCCCGAAACCGCCAGGAACTATTATGCCGTCGTAGGAGGCAAGCCTCTCAAGGTTCCCGTTGAGCTCCTCCGAGTCTATCCAGTCGATATCCACCAACCTGCCTATCTTCGAGCCCGCATGGCGAAGCGCATGGTTAACGCTAACGTAGCTGTCGGCAAGCTTAACGTACTTGCCCACCATCGCTATCCTGACATGGCCACCGGCGCTCTTGGTGGATTCCACTATGCGGTCCCATTCACTCCATTCCTCGGAGCGGCTCAGCTGCGCAGGCATGCCGAGCTTCCTGAATATCTCCTCAACAACCCCCTGCGAGTGCAGCATCCTCGGTACCTCAAGCACCGATGCGGCGTCGTGGCACGAAATCACGTCCTTAAGCTCCACATTCGAGAACGAGGAAATCTTCTTCCTCACGTCTGGCTCCAGCTCCTTCTTGCACCTGACCGCGAGCATGTCCGGCTGGATGCCTATTCGCCTAAGCTCCTGTACGCTGTGCTGCGTTGGCTTTGTCTTCTGCTCCCCGACGACTTCCAACGATGGCGCAAGCGTAACGTGCACGAACATCACGCTGTCCGAGCCCTCCTCGAGGCGCATCTGCCTGAGAGCCTCCAGGAACGGCAGGCTCTCAATGTCGCCGACGGTCCCGCCGACCTCCACAACCACTATCTCGAGAGCCTCGGAGGCCGCTATGCGCTTTATCGCGTCCTTTATCTCGTTGGTGACGTGCGGTATTATCTGCACGCACGCGCCCAGGTACTCTCCGCGCCTCTCAGCCTCTATGACCTTCGAGTAGACCTGCGCCGTAGTTATGTTGTGCGTCTTGAGCATGTTCTGGTTCAGGAACCTCTCGTAGTTACCTATGTCCATGTCGCATTCGCCGCCGTCCTCGGTTACGAACACCTCACCGTGCGCCACCGGGTTCATGGTGCCGGCGTCGTAGTTCAGGTAAGGGTCGATCTTGACGCACGAGACCTTCTTCCCGCTCAGCTGCATGAGCTTCGCGATCGAGGATGAGACTATGCCCTTGCCAAGGCCGGACATGACGCCGCCGGTCACGAAAATGAACTTGGCTCGGCCCTGCATGTATGACCTTCTCTACCATCAAGTATTTATTTGGTGCGCCTCTGCAGCAGGCCGCAAGTAAACCCCTAGGTCGGCTATTAATAAATTCTGCGCCTAATAGAAACGATGTCGTATTCCAACAGGACAGCGCTGGCCGCTGTCGCGCTAATCGTACTTGCGCTAGCGGCTCTGGTCGTCTTAATATCCAACAGCTGCCTCAGCTGCACTGTAAACTACGTTCTTAGTCCGCCGCGCGACCTCACAGTGGGGGCCATAATACTGATATCCTTCATACTCGGGATGCTGCACGGCGCCACGCCTGACGAGCATACCTGGCCGATAACCTTCAGCTATGCGGTCGGCAGCTACAGCACCAGGAAGGGGATGAAGGCCGGCCTGGCGTTCTCCGCTGGCTTCACAGCGCAGCGCGCCCTGCTGACCACACTCGGTTTCCTCGGCCTGGCTGCAGTCTACACAAAGTATAACCTCGACGGTCCCGTATATGTCCTAGTAGGCATAGCGATGGTGATATCCGGGGCGTACATATTGCGCAAGAGGATATACCTTCACCTGCCGCTGGACGTGCTGTTCCGCGGCTCTTCCCACCATACCGAGCATGCGGAGAGGGTAAAGCTGCACGAGGCGAAGCTGCGGCAGGTTCCTATGAAGATGGCCGCGGTGCACGGGCTCATAGCGGGATTCGGTTTCGGCGCATACGCAACCATAATAACCTTCATACTGGCGCCGCAGCTGCCTAGCCTGATCTACGCCCCGCTGCCAGGCCTATTCTTCGGCATCGGCACCATGATCACCCAGATAATATTCGGCGCACTTTTCGCCAATCTGGTGAGGCTGAAGCGCATGGGAGAGGAGGAGATAGCGTACGTGGGGAGAAGGACCGCAGGGCGCACCCTGTATTACGGCGGGATGATGTTCGCGGTGATAGGCTTGCTGGTAATATTCTTTCCAGCGATCGAAAACTTTGCTGTAGCTACAGGGAATCCCATACCTAACCTTGATTCGATAAGCGTTGCCACAATGCTTGTGCTGGTCGTTGTGGGTATATTCGGCATAGGGAACCTACTGCTCAGCATACTGGAGATAATGGGCCACAAGAAATCGGGGAGAATAGGAAAAACTTAATATAAACCAAATCAAAATATACGATGTGGTGGGATGAGCATCCAGGGGATAAGACTCATAGTATTTGATGTCGGAGGAGTGCTTAGGGACGCTTCGCGGCTGGTGGGCGAGGGGTATAGGCGCGGGATGCTTGCGCACGGATTTACCTTCCCATTCGAGCCAATGGATGTCCTCCACTTCCGCGGCCTTGCAAAGTACAACAATCCCGCTACCGCTGCGAAGGGCCTTATCGCCATAGAGCGATCCGGAGTTGCGCTGCCTGACATACTGAAAAGGCCCGATGCGGAGGAAGAGGTGGACAGGATTGTGGCGGCTCACGGCAAGCCCTCAGACGACGACACAGCCAAGCGTATAGGCATGGCGTACAAGGAGCTGTTCGAGTCACCGGAAGGGTCTACGCTCGTTGGCCAGACAAGGGATGCCGAGAAGGGCATAACCTTGCTAAAGGGCAAGGGCTACAAGCTCGGGATATTCACCAACGGCGCTCTCAACACCATATCAAGGGACGTCCCGTACCACGAGAAGTTCGATGTCTTCGTATCGGAGCAGGACATAACCAGGAAGAAGCCATCGGGGGAGGGCATAGTTGTGGCGATGGAAAAGGCAGGCGCGACAAAATCAGAGACGGCATACGTCGGAGATTCGGTATCTGACATACAGGCCGCAAGGGATGCCGGTTGCAGTGCATTTGCTGTGCTCTGCGGGTACGGGTTGGAGTCTCACCTTGTAAAGGAGAAGCCAGATGCGGTCTTCAATAACGTAATAGATCTTGCTGAACGCATGCCATCGATAAAAAATGGGGCATAACTTGCACGGTTCTCTAAACGGGGTAAGATTCCTACTTCTGGATGTCGGAGGTGTTTTGCGAGACTCCTCCATGGCAACCAACTATGGCTATGCTACGGGTTTTGCAAAGGCAGGGTTAAAATACGGTTTCGATGTAAAAGAGGTCTGGCACCTGCGCGGTTTTGATAAGTTCAACAGCAGCAAGGAAGCGGTTAAGGCGCTATTGGCTCTAAACAAGGCAAAACAACAGCTCAAGCACGCGTTGGACAAATCCGACCCACAAGGTTATCTTATTTCCCTTATATCCGAATACCTTAACGAAGCGGATTATGCTTTAGCGGAAAACATAGTCAGGACCTACAAGCAGATCTTTAATTCCGAAGAGGGCAGAAAATTGATAAGGCAGATAAGCGGAGCTGAGGAGGCAGTAGCCGAATTGCGGAACAAGGGCTACAGACTTGCGGTGTTCACCAACTCGTCATCTGATAGCGTCAAGCGCGATATGCCGTATTGGAAACAGTTTGAGTTTATATTGTCAGAGGACGAAGTGCCAAGAAGAAAGCCGTATGGTGACGGGATAAGGATAGCGATGTCCAAGGCCGGCGTTCTTCCTGATGAAACAGCTTATATAGGCGATGCCGCATCCGATATTTCTGCGGCTAGAGATGCAGGCTGCAAAGCAATCGCAGTGCTTTCCGGCATGGGCACGGCAGCGGATCTGGAAAAAGCGAATCCTGACATGATATTCGAGGATTTATTAGAGCTTGCGAAGTTTATGAAACAGATACCCAAAGTAATTAATCGCTGACGGAACAATATCTAACGGTGGTGAAGTGCTGTTTACTAAAAGGCTAAAGGATACCGACCCCGTCGTAAATTCCGCGATAAAGGCCGAGCTGGAACGGCAGAGGAACGGGCTTGAGATGATCCCGTCTGAGAATTTCACCAGCCTTGCAGTGCTCGATGCGATAGGGACGGTGCTAACCAACAAGTACTCGGAGGGGTACCCCGGCAAGAGGTACTACGGCGGAAACGAGAACATAGATGTTGTGGAGAACACAGCTATCGAACGCGCCAAGAAACTGTTCGGCGTCCCGCACGCCAACGTGCAGCCGTATTCCGGGTCCCCGGCCAACCTCGCGATATATTTCTCGGTCTGCAAGCCCGGGGACGTGATAATGGGCCAGAACCTCACTGACGGAGGCCACCTGACGCACGGGTGGAAGACCAGCGTCACGGGCCAGATATTCAAGAGCGTGCCATACCACGTCAAGCCCGACGGCTATCTTGATATGGATGAGGTAAGGAAGCTTGCGCTTGAGAACAGGCCCAAGCTCATATGGATGGGCTCGTCCGCATACGCGAGGGAGCTGCCTTTCGAGGAGTTCGCAAAAATAGCAGACGAGGTCGGCGCGTACCTTGTTGCCGACATAGCGCACATAGCAGGCCTTGTTGTAGGTGGAGCCCACAAGAGCCCAGTCCCGTACGCGCACATAGTCGTAACCACCACGCACAAGACGCTGAGGGGCCCGCGCGGCGCTATAATAATGGTCACCGACAAGGGGCTGAAGAAGGACCCGGACCTCGCCGAAAAAATTGACAAGACGATCTTCCCTGGCATGCAGGGCGGCCCCCACGACCACACCACCGCCGGTATCGCCGTATCGCTGCTGCTCGCATCCCAGCCCGAATTCGGGGAATACGCTGCACAGGTAGTGAAGAACTCCAAGGCGCTGGCAGAGCAGCTCACCAAAAACGGGATAAAGCTGGTGACCGGCGGAACCGACAACCACATGGTGCTGGTCGACCTGACGCCTTACGGGAAGGGGCTCGGCGTATTCGTTCAAGAGGCGCTGGACAACGCGCACATAACCACAAACAAGAACACCATACCCAAGGATCCCTCCACGCCATTCTACCCCAGCGGCCTGCGACTGGGAACTCCAGCGCTTACAAGCAGGGGTATGAAGGAGCCCGAGATGCGGGAGATAGCGGATATGATAGCGCGCATAATCGGCGAGGTCAAGGATAACGCGCTTCCCGAAGACAAGGAGGAGCGCGCAAAGTACCTCGCAAGGTTCAAGGACGAGATAAAGCAGAACCAGTCGGTGAAGCGGACAAGGGACGAGGTGCTCGCGTTGTGCTCCAGGTTCCCGCTCTATCCGGAAATGCAGGTTTGAGGCGTTCGCTTGAAATTCGTAAAGCTGATATCCGAATTGCGAAAGACGGATGTAGGGATAGCCGGGGGAAAAGGGGCGTCGTTGGGCGAGATGACAAACGCCGGCATAAACGTCCCGGGCGGATTCGTAGTGCTATCGTCAGCGTTCGACGCTTTCGCCCTCGGTTCGGACGTCGAAGCCGAGATAGAGGCGGCGCTCAAGGGCCTGGACAGGAACGACGTTGAGGCTGTCGAACTTGCATCGGAGAAGCTCAGGGCGATCATAACCAACACGGATGTGCCTGCTGAAATAAAAGCGGAGATTGTGGCTGCGCACGGGAAAGTCGATTCGAAATTCGTCGCGGTAAGGTCCAGCGCGACATCCGAGGACAGCGCAACAGCCGCGTGGGCCGGCCAGCTCGAGACCTATCTCAACGTTACCTCCAAGGACATAGTCGACATGGTGAGGAGATGCTGGGCATCGCTGTTTACGCCAAGGGCGATAGTGTACAGGCTCTCCAAGAACATAGACGGCCACATATCCGTCGCTGTCGTGGTCCAGAAAATGGTTGAGAGCGAGGTGTCCGGGGTCGCGTTCTCCGTGCACCCCGTCACGATGAGCGACGACCAGATACTGATAGAGGCTTGCATAGGCCTCGGCGAGATGCTGGTGTCAGGCGCCATAACCCCTGACAACTACGTTTTCAGCAAGTCGAGCGGCCAGATAATAGAGGAGAACATCAACACGCAGAGCAAGGCTATGGTGCGCGACGACGGGAAAAACAAGGTAATCGAACTGGCGGAGGAGAAGGGGTCGATGAGGAAGATATCGGAGCCCCAGCTGGTGGATCTCGCAAGAATGGTAATGAAGATAGAGAAGCACTACGGCTTCCCTGTCGATGTCGAGTGGGCGATACACGCGGGCAGGCTCTACATACTCCAGAGCAGGCCGATAACCACGATAAAGTAACAGCTACCTCTTCTCGAGCGCCTTCTTCTTTTCCGCAATCCTGACTTCGGACTCGAGCCTTCCGAGCGGCCTGTCGTTGAGGTCCACGAATCCCATGTGTCCAGCCACTGTCGGGTGCGCGTCCCTTATCCTGTAGTACATGTTCTGGACAAGCCTCCTGTAGTCCGGGTGCCCGCCAGGCGTGGTCCTGAGCTCGCACAGGTGGAACGCCTGCCTCGCGTTCATCCTGTAGTACCATCTAGTGTTGAACCCGAAAGTGACCACATACTGCGCCTGGTACGGCATCGTGCCGTGCATCTTGTCGTGCAGTTCTATCACCCGGCCCATGAGCCCCTTATAGTCCTCGGATATGCCCACGCTGGAGTATTCTGACCTGGTGTTGTAGCCAAGCCTGACGGTGAAGTCCTGGCGCTCCTGGGTCCCCATCCTGTGCCTCTGGATGTCCCTGTAGATCCCTATGCGCCCCATAAGGTCGAACTGGTACTCGATGTTCTCGAAGGCCCTGCCCGGCTTGTGCCTCCTGTTCGTCCTATTCCCTACGTACGCCGCTATGAGCCTCTTCCTGTCGGCTTCCGTCATCGACCTGGCCACGCGTTCCAGCTGCTCCATGGACTGGCCCGAAGCGAAGTCGTACATTATAACGGAAGAGAGGGCCACCTGCGCCTCAGTGTCCGGGTCAGGCGCGCCCCTGCCTGTGAATTGGTCAAGCTGCACATCCAGCCTGTTATCTGCCTTCTCTCCGCCTATCGCAGACGCGGAGAGCCTCCTCGCCTCGCCCCTGCGCGACTTCATGAAATCCGAAAATTCGTTGCCGTGCCTCTCGTACGCCCTCTTTATCAGCGACGGCGCAAGCTTCCTGAGCTCCGTGTAAACGCATTTGGCTATCCATTCCGCTTCCTTGGACTCTAGCGAGCGTAGCCTGAGTATAAGGCTCTCGTAAGACCTAGCGTTCATGCTAGCGCCTATGTGCGTCAGCGTGGACATCGGCAGGTAATCCCTGAGCAGGTCGTAGGCATTCGCCTTCGATGCGTTCTCGTAGGCGCGCGTTATGTCCTTCTCGGCTATCCCATAGCGCTCCTCGATCTCGCTGTTCAGGTCTGAGATCCTAACCACGCGGTCGCCTATCCTGAACGTCTGGTCCGCTATCGGGTTGAGGTCGCTTATGTACTTTATCATGCCAGGAAGGTTCCGCTCGTAGGACCCGAAGAGTTCCCTCATTAGCCCGAGATAGTCGTCGCCGAACCGCGATTCGGTTATCTCAGGCCCCCTGTAGAACATGTACTCCCCGTCGCTCATCCTCTTGTCGAACGGGACGTACCTTGTCGACTTCTCGATGTAAGAGCCGATCCTGCCGTTCTCTATCTCCTTTGCCATGACGTTGGACACGAATTCGAACGACATTGGAAGGCCACCCGCCATCTCCTGTATGGAATCGTCGCCGTAGCTGACAAGCCACGCCTCGAAGAATTCCCTACCGCGGTCCTTGTTCGGGTAGAACTCCTTAAGGAAGAGCTGCTTGCTTGTGAAGCTGGTCCTGCTGTACCTGGAGAGCAGGGCCCCCGACTGCTCCGGAGTGAAATTGTCGCCGAGCCGCCATGCAAATATGTTGCCGTCCGTGGTTGTCACATACCTGTTGAGTATCTCGGCTTCCTGTTCCGTGAACTCCTCCACAGGTATTCCGCTATGGCTCTCGGAGAATTTGAGCAAGGTCTTGGAGGACATCGCAACAATAGAGTTTGGCGACTAGGTGTTTAAATGCTTACTCCAGAAGCTTTACCTCCACTTTCGGCCTGTGCTTTATGTAATACGCTACCGGGCCGGTCACCGTCGGCACTTTCCTGACGCCGAGCTTTATCCCGTCGGCTGACCTCTTTGCTACGATATTGGCCATCCACTTCCTGTCGTCGCGTTTCGGGTAGTCGGTCCTGTAGTGCGCGCCCCTGCTTTCTGTCCTCATAAGCGCGCTCTGCATTATGGCCTTGCAGAGCCCGAACATCCTTGCAGTCTCTATAGCTATCTTAAGATCGGAGTTCCCTTTCAGGCCAGGCCTTACCCTGACGGCCCTAAACCTCCTCTCGAGCTTCTCGATCTTCCTCAGGCCAGCAGCAAGCGTCTTCCTGTCCCTTGCTATGCCTGCATGGTCCCACATCGCCCGCCTGACCTCATCCCTTATATCCTCTGGCTTGCCGCCCTTCCCAAAGAACCTGTCTACCTTCGCTATCTCCTCCAATGCCCTCTTCCTGTCTATTTCGACGAAGTCCTGCCTCTTAGCGAGCGCAGCGGCCTCGCGGCCCACAATCCTTCCGAACACCACGGTCTCGAGCAGGCTGTTCCCTCCGAGCCTGTTCGCGCCGTGCACCTGGCCGACAGTCTCGCCTACAGCATAAAGCCCCTTGATCGATGTCTCTCCCTTTATCGAAACGTCCACGCCGCCCATCGTGTAGTGCGCAGTGGGCGCGACCTCCATTCGCTGCTTCGATATGTCGACGTGCGCGTACTCCTTGAACTGCCGGTACATCTTCGGGAGCCTCTCCAGTATCTTCGCCTTCGGCATCGACGTGATGTCGAGCCAGACGCCGCCGTGCTTGGTCCCGTTGCCCTTCTTTATCTCCATGTATATCGCCCTGGCCACCACGTCCCTGGGCCCCAGCTCCATCTTCTCCGGATAGTACCTGCCCATGAAGCGCTCGCCCTTCGCGTTGAATAGGAGCCCGCCCTCGCCCCTCACCGCCTCCGTCACAAGTATGCCCTGCGCCTGCTTCGGGTATATCATACCGGTCGGATGGAACTGGACCATCTCCATGTCGACAAGGCCGACTCCGAGCTCCAGCGCGAGCGCTGCGCCGTCACCCTGGTTCTCATAGCTCCTGGACGAGCTCCTCGTGTAGACCTTGGTGTACCCGCCCGCGGCAAGTACTACCGCCTTCGCCCTGAAGAGTATGATCTCGCCCTTGAAGAAGTCTATCGCCAGCGCGCCCGCAACGCGCTTGCCGCTTGCTATCATCGAGACTATGAACACGTCTTCCATCGTCCTTATGCGCCTCTTCCTCACCTGTGCCATGAGCACGCGCATCATCTCCTTGCCCGTCTGGTCGCCGTAGAAGCACGCCCTCCTGTATGTGGCGGCGCCGAAGAACCTTTGCGTAACCCTCCCATCCGGCTCCTTGTGGAATCGCGCACCCCACTTGACCAACTCCATTACCGCGCGAGGCGCGTCCCTGCACATGAGGTTGACATAACGGAAGTCGGCTATGCTGCCCCCGTCGATGATGGTGTCCGCAGCGTGCAGCATCCAGCTGTCCTTGGGGTCCATGGTTCCGAGAGCCGCGTTTATGCCGCCTGTGGCGAGTATCGTGTGTGCGTCGCCCCACTTGCATTTGCCGAGCGCGATAATGTCCCTCGCCCCGGAATCGTATGCCGATATCGCAGCGCGCAGGCCTGCGGCGCCGGTGCCTATTATGAGTATGTCCGCCTTTATCTCCCTGTACACGATTCTACCTTGCAAACCACAATTTAAAGCAGTTGCTGAAAAAACAGGTAATGATGGGAATAATCGACGGGATACGCGGCCACATATCCAGGACAAGGCGCAACATGAGGATGTCCGCAGCGAAGAGGATATCGCGCGATTCCGAAAGGATGTCGAAGCAGATGGATGGGGTGTTCGAATCATTCAATGTGAAGCCGGCAAGGCCGGCGAACACCGAGGACCACTACAAGACCCTGGGCATAGGCTACACCAAGGATCCGTCCGCGATACGCAAGGCGTACATAGACTCGATAAAGAGGTCGCACCCCGACGTCAGCAAGTCGAAGAGCGCAGAGGAGGACGCCAAGAGGATAAACCGGGCGTACCAGGTGCTGAAGGACATGCAGTCGAAGCTCGATTACGACACCCTGCTGCTGGCAAAAGGGGCGAAGATGGAACAGGCTGAGGAAGCCCGCCTGCTAGGCGCGCTGGTATCCGCATACTCATCCGCAAGGAAGGCGGCGTACGGCGAGATGGTGGAGCGCGCAAAGCGCGCCACAAGCTACGCGGCCTTCGCAAGCGAGATCGAGGCATACCTCAAATGGGAGCAGACATTCAACGGCGTTTCAAGGCGGCTCTTCGGGAAGGGCAAGGGAATAGCAGCGAAAGCGAAAAAGCTGAGTAGTAAGAACATGCAGATGTCGAAAAAGGAGAAGGACGAGGAGATAAGGTCCGTGCTCGAGAAAAACGAGGCCTCGCTCCACGCCCTGGAAGCGATGTCTGGCTCGTTCAGCGCAAATGCCGACCTGGTGATGAAGAGGGCCAGGGCCCTGATCGAGCCAAGCGAAAAGGAGGCAGCCAGGGAATTAAGGCGAAATCTATAGGATAACAATTTTAAGCCTGACTAACAATCCTAATCATGCGCTACAGGGAGGAGAGCGATTTCCTGGGAAAGGTCAGGGTGCCGCACGACGCCTATTACGGCTCCTTCACACAACGTGCGATAGAGAACTTCCCGGTATCGGGCCACAGGCTTCAAGCTGATTTCATCAGGGCTTACGCCACAATAAAGAAGGCAGCGGCAGCGGCCAACCTCAAAGCCGGTGCCCTTGACCAAAGGCTCGCAAAGGCGATCTCCTCGGCCTGCGACCAGGTGATCTCCGGCAAGATGGACTCCCAGTTCATGGTGGACGTATACCAGGCTGGCGCAGGCACCGCGACAAACATGAACCTGAACGAGGTCATAGCCAACCTGGCGGAGGAGAGCCTTGGCGGGAAGAAGGGCCACTACAAGCGCGTACACCCAAACGACCATGTCAACATGTCACAGTCGACAAACGACACCTTCCACACTGCGATGCATGTGTCTGCGTATATCGCAACCAAGGGCAAACTGATACCGGCGCTTGAGAAACTGCACGCCTCCCTGGAAAGGAAATCCTCGGAGTTCGCCAGGGTAATAAAGCTGGGAAGGACGCACCTGCAGGATGCAGTCCCGATGTCGCTGGGCCAGGAGTTCTCCGGATACGCATACGCGATAGATGTATGCATCGACAGGCTGCAGGTCGCAATGAGGGAGATAGAATATCTGCCGATAGGTGGCACTGCTATAGGCACAGGGATAAACGCGGCAAAGGGGTACAGGGACCTGGTCATAGGAGAGATAAACTCGATTACGAAGCAGAAGTTCAAGCTCTCCAACAACATATTCTTCGAGATGCAGGACCAGGCTTCAGAAGCGTTCGTGAGTTCAGCCCTGCACAACGCGGCCATGACTATAGGCAGGATATCCAACGACCTGAGGCTGCTCAGCTCTGGCCCGCGCGGCGGCATAGGCGAGCTTACGCTGCCAGAGGTAGAGCCCGGCTCGTCTATCATGCCCGGTAAGGTGAACCCGAGCATACTCGAGATGGTAAACATGGTGTGCTTCACTGTAGCGGGCAACGACGCCACTATATCGGCAGCCGCATCCGCAGGCCAGCTAGAGCTCAACGTCTTCATGCCGGTGGTGGCCTACAAGCTCCTTGGTTCGATAAACATACTGGCCAATGCCGCCTCCATCATGGATTCCAAATGCGTCAGGGGGATAAAGGCTAACGAGAAGCCCATAGCGGAGAGGCTGAAGAACGACCTCTCTCTCGCCACCGCACTATCTCCCTACATAGGCTACGAGAAGGCCGCGCATGTTGCGAGGAAGGCGTACAGGGAGGGCAAGAGCGTTGAGCAGGTGTGCCTCGAGATGAAGCTGTTCAAGAAGGAGGAGCTCTCGCGGATTCTCGACAGCAAAAGGCTGGCCGGCCTGTGAATAGTCGTATCACATATCGTCCATAGACGAACGGGATGGCAGGTTTAAATATCTTATAAAGAGGAAGATAATCGGCGATTTGGATGCAAAAACCCAAGAATAACCTGTCCGCTTTTGTCAAGCAGATAGAGGAGGTTAACGCTAAACAGCCTGACGTGGCCAGCAGGGCGCAGGAGCTCTCAAAGGTCTGGTCAAACATCCCGCAGAATTCCAAGGAGGATGTGCTTGCAACAGGGCTTCTGGACGATTTCAAGACTCTCAGGAGCCTCCAGGGCGTTGAGCCTGACAAGGAAATGAGGCTGAAGATAGAGCAGCGCGTTCATTTTGTGCTTGGCGACGAGTACGCCGGGGGCCCCCAAGGCATAAGCCACAGGGCGGAGCCCGCAGGCACTGTAGCATAGATGCTTCCATCGGCCGGATAGCAACAAACGAAGTGTTAAGATGGATGGCAAAATAGTAACGGCAGTAGGAACCCCGAACAAGGCGCTCATCATGTACTGGGGGAACAGGAACACGCAGCTAAACCTGCCGTTCAACTCCTCGCTCAGCATAACCCTGGGCGGCGACCTCCAGGCCAAGACCAGCGTGGTGTTCTCCAAGAGCTTCAAGGAGGACGTGATATACTTCAACGGAGAGAGGATAGTGCTGAACGGCAAGGCCGAAGGGAAGATGGCTGCCCTCAAGTTAGTGCTCGACCAGATGAGGAAGATGGCAGGCACTACCTCCAAGGTGCTCGTAGTATCGAAGAACTCGTTCCCGACCGGCACAGGGATGGCGTCGAGCGCAGCTGGGGCGGTCGCATTCGTTTACGCGGCGTCAGAGGCCCTAGGCCTAAGCCTAGACACCGCCCAGAAATCCATACTTGCTAGGAACATAAGCGGAAGCGCGTGCAGGAGCCTCGACGGGGGCTTCGTGATGTGGCACAAGGGCTCCAACCCGGACGGATCAGACTCCTATGCGGAGCAGGTCGCGGACCACAGGCACTGGAGCGAGATAATAGACATGATTGCAATAGTCTCAGAGAAGCAGAAGAAGGTCTCGTCCACGGAGGGCCACAAGAGGACTTCCAGCACTAGCGTGCTGTTCAAGGCCAGGGTGCCCTACGCTGACGCAGCGGTCCAGGCTATAAGGGAATCGATACTGCAGAAGGATTTCGACTCGCTCGCGGAGATAACGATGCAGGACAGCAACAACCTACAGGCGACAATGCTGGATTCCTGGCCGCCCATAGTTTACCTTAACAGCACCTCCCACGAGATAATCGAGGCGATACACGAGCTCAACGAGCGGGAGGGGAGGTATGTCGCGGCCTACACCTTCGACGCAGGGCCTAACGCCCACATAATAACTAGGACAAGGGACAAGGCGAAGGTCAAGGAGGCGCTCTCAGGGATAAACGGCATAAAGCAGCTGATAGAGGTGCCGCAGGGGGACGGCCCGAAGATACTCGACGAGTCGGAATCGCTGATAGACCCGGAGACCCTCAAGCCTGTGGCGTGAGGGCATGGCTGACGTATATGGGTATGGGGTTTTAGAAGCTATCGTTCCCAATCCTCAACAGGCAGGGCTCAACGCCGTGCCTGCGAACCAGTGAATAGATGGAAAACAAGCTCTACCTTGTCAAGATAGGCGGCAGTGTCATAACCGACATAAAGAGGCCTAACACGGCAAGGAGGACTGAGATACGCAGGCTTTCCACCGAGATAAAGAAGGCCCTAGCCAGCGGCAAGAAGGTAATCATAGGCCACGGCGGCGGATCCTTCCCGCACACTGTGGCCCACAAGTACATGGTGCACAAGGGCTTTGTCAACGGGGACAGCCGCATGGGCGCGTCGCTCACGCAGCACTCTGCGGCATCGCTCAACAGCATAGTGATGGAGCAGCTGCTGGAGGACGGGATACAGGCCGTGTCGTTCCCGCCATCCGCCGGGGCCGTTGCAAAGGATTGCAGGATAGTGGACTGGAACATGAATCCGATAAAGCAGGCGCTCAAGGACGGGTTCGTGCCAGTGACCTATGGCGACGTCGTGCTTGACCGGAAGCAGGGGGTCTGCATAGCGTCGACAGAGGAGGTGTTCAGGTACCTGGCGTACAAGCTCAGGCCTTACAAGATAGTGATAGGCACTGACGTCGACGGCCTGTTCACTGCAGACCCAAAGATAGACAGGCAGGCGTCAATGATAAGGGAGATAGGGCCGCGCAACATCGCGTACGCGCTCAACTTCGCCTCGAAGTCGAGGAAGGTGGACGTGACCGGCGGGATGAAGACCAAGCTGGTGGACGTCTACAAGATATCGAAGAGGACCGGCGCCATATGCCAGATAGTCAACGCAAGGGTGCCTGGCAGGATAGAGAAGGCGCTCGAGGATCTCAGGGTCCTCGGCACTGTCATAAACGCCCATACGCCTTACACCCCTAGCAGATAGCGGCAGGGTTTAGGTTTATCTCCCAGTTGTGTGTGGTAGAATGGACTTGCTCAGGAAGAGATGCGTGCCGTGCGAGGGCGGAATGCCTCCGATGAAGCTGGCGGACGCGAAGCGCTATCTGAAACAGACCGGCGGCTGGAAGCTTCAAGGGTCCAAGATTATACGGCGCGACCTGAAGTTCAAGGATTTCAGCGAGGCAATGAAATTCGTAGGAAAGGTTGCCGGCCTTGCGGAGAAGGAGGGCCACCATCCCGACATATACGTACATTCCTGGAACCAGGTCCGGTTGACCCTGTCGACGCATGCGATAAAGGGCCTCTCGGAGAACGACTTCATACTTGCGGCAAAGATCAACAGGCTCATCTGATTATACGGGTCCCGCTCCGGCCCTTGACTATCTCCCTAATCTTATCCAGATTGCCTATGAAGGCAGCCTTGCCACCGCCCTGCACGAAGGAGATGCAGGCCTCGATTTTAGGCCTCATGGTCCCGGCATCGAACTCATCGAGTATATCGCGGAGGTCGGAGCTCCTTGCAACCCTGATCTCCTTGTTGGTTATCGGATTGCGAACGCAATCGACATTCGTGAGTATCATCAGCTTGTCGGCCTTTATCGCTGAAGCTATCAGAGCGCTGCTCCTATCCTTGTCTATCACTGCGTCAACAGCCCTCAGCCCCTTCCCGGATTTTATAACCGGTATCCCGCCCCCGCCGCAGCAAATGACTATCCTATCATCGGCCAGCGCAGACACGATCTGCCGTTCCTCGACTATCTTCAGCGGCTTTGGGGAGCCGACCGCCATCCTATACCCTTTACCAACCTTGATGTACTTGCCGTCCTTCCCCTCGATACCTATCTCGGATTTTTTCAGGATAGGGCCCACGGGCTTTGTCGGGTTCTCGAACGCGGGGTCATTCCAGTCAACGACTGTGTGCGTCAGTATTACGCTAATCCCCTTACTCCCTACCGCATTCCTTATCGCAAGCTCTATCATAGAGCCGATCAATGCCTGCGTCTCCGCATTCATGGCATGGAGGGGGAGCATAGGGATTTTCCTCCTGCCGGAAACATTCCGTATCAACTCGTCGCCGACCTGCGGCCCATTGCCGTGCGTTATCACGACCCTGTTCCTCGGATTGTCGAGCAGGCCCGATATCTTGGAAACCGATGACACGACATTGCTGGCCTGCACGGAGAACTCCTGCCTGTCTCCTGGCCTGAGCAGCGCATTGCCCCCGAAAGCTATCACTATCGTCTCCAACAAATCAACTAATAATCAATCCAAATGTTTATAATGGTCGGCAGCTCTATGCTATTGGCGACCTAATGATAAAGCTGGTTGTATTCGACATGGGAGGGGTCATAATAAACTTCTCCGAGGCGGACTACTTCAACTACCTCTCCAAGACCTTCGGCATCCCATACAAAAAGGTGCAGCGCACCCTCGACCCGCTGATCACAAGGATGGAGTACGGGAGGCTGAGCCAGGAGAGGTTCGAACGGCTTGCGTCGGACGCGCTGAAACTCCCTAGGCGGGACCTGTCGTGGGTCAAGGTCTATGAGGTCCAGGCTACTGTAAACAGGAAGATGCTGGACCTGGCCGAGCGCATCTCGCTGAGGTACAAGATCGCCCTGCTCTCCAATGTCAGCATGAGCCGGTACCTCGTGGCAACGGAGAGGTTCGTGCCCGAGCGGATATTCGGAAGGCGTTTCGTATCCTATCGCATACACATGAGGAAGCCCGAAAGCCGGATATACCGCTATGTGCTCGGGAAGATGGGCGTAAAGCCCGAGGAGGCCGTCTTCATCGACGACATGCCCGCCAACGTAAAGGGTGCGAGGTCTGTAGGCATGCACGCGGTCAGATTCAAGGGGTACGACAACACTGTAGCGGAATTGAAGAGGCTAGGAGTAAGGGTGCGCTAATGTCCGGATGGGCGCTGCTGGAAAAAGCCCTCGCCGGGAGGTGGATAGCCGGCCCAAGGATAAAGGACGCGGCAGAACGCTCTGCGCGGTTCAACAGGCTCGGGATAGGCACAGAGATAAACTACCTCGGCGAGGATTTCCGTACAAAGGCAGAGGTAAGGGATGCCGTGCAGACGTACTTCAGGCTGATAGACGAGATAAAAAGGGACAGGCTCGACGCAGATATCTCGCTGAAGCCTACGCAGCTCGGCCTCCTAATTTCAAGGAGGCTCGCAAAGGATAACTACGGCAGGATAGTCGCGCGCGCCAGATCGCGCGGGATCTTCGTCTGGCTGGACATGGAGGACGCGGAGCATGTCGATGACACTATAAGCTTCTACATGGCAGAGGTCGGCCGCGGAAATGTCGGGATATGCGTGCAGGCATACCTAAGGCGTAGCGCCGCTGACATAAGGGGGATAGTCGCGATGGGCGGGATAATCCGGCTGGTGAAGGGGGCATACTCGGTAAAGGGGAACGGCGCTTTCAAGACCAAGCCCGCCGTCGACAGGGATTACATGGCGCTCATGGAATACCTTTTCAAGCGCTCGAAAAAATTCATGGTAGCCACGCACGACACCAAGATGATAAAGGCCGCACTCCGGCTGAACGGGCACTACAACCGCGATGTCACATACGCGATGCTGAACGGGATAAGGAACAGGTACGCCATTGCGCTGGCCCGAAGCGGGCACAGGGTCTCGCTCTACGTGCCATTCGGCAGCAGGTGGGTGGACTACTCATACAGAAGGCTTAAAGAGGCCGGCCACCTATCACTAATAATCAGGTCCCTATTCGAAAGGCAGAGTGTATAGCATGGCTGGAAAGGCTGACGCGAAGGAGGAGAAGGGGATAACCGCAAAGAAGGCGTCCGATTTCTCCGAGTGGTATACCCAGACTGTGATAAGGAGCGGGTTCATAGATTACACCTCGGTATCGGGCTGCATAGCCTTCAGGCCTGACAGCTATTTCGTATGGGAGACGCTACAGAAGGCGCTCGACCAGAGGTTCAAGGGGATAGGTATATCAAACGCCTATTTCCCGATGCTCATACCGGAGAAGCACCTCAACAAGGAGAAGGAGCATGTCGAGGGATTCAATCCCGAGGTCGCATGGGTCACCCACACTGGCGATTCCAAGCTCGACGAGCGCCTTGCGATAAGGCCGACATCAGAAACCATAATCTACGACACGATAGCAAAGTGGATAAGGTCCTGGAGGGACCTGCCGCTGAGGCTGAACCAGTGGTGTTCGGTGCTCAGGTGGGAGTTCAAGCATCCGACCCCGCTGCTGCGCAGCAGGGAGTTCATGTGGAACGAGGGCCACACTGCCTTCGCCACCAAGGAGGAGGCCGAGGAGGAAAGGGCCGCAGTGCTGAAGATATACGGCGACGTGCTCAGGGAGTACCTCGCGCTGCCCGGTGTCGTCGGCGAAAAGACGCAGTCGGAGAAGTTCGCAGGCGCGGTCGCGTCGTACAGCATCGAGCACCTGCTCCCGGAGGGCAAGGCGATACAGGGGCCGGACACGCACGATTACGGCAACAACTTCTCCAAGGCTTTCGAGATAAGCTTCATAGACAGGGAAGGCCAGAAGCGCTACGCCTACCAGAACACGTTCGGCTTCTCCACAAGGGAGCTCGGGGCGATGGTAGCGGTGCACGGCGACGATAAGGGGCTGGTGCTGCCGCCCAAGGTCGCAAGGGTGCAGGCGGTAATAGTGCCTATATTCAAGGAGGACAACAAGGGCAAGGTGCTCGCCGCGGCATCAAGGATAAGCGCCGAGCTCGCAAAGTCCATAAGGGCCCTTCTCGACGATTCCGATGCATATTCGCCCGGCTGGAAGTTCAACCAGTGGGAGATGAGGGGCGTGCCCATACGCATCGAGCTCGGGGAGAGGGACCTGTCCAAGGACGAGGCCACCGTAGTGCGGAGGGACACCGGAAAGAAGGAGAGCGTGCCGCTAGCCAAGTTAGACAAGAGGGTTGCCGAGCTCCTCGATGAGATAAACGAGGGGCTGTACGGCAGGGCGAAGGAGTTCCTGGACACGCACACCTTCAAGGTGAAGGATTACGACGAGCTCAAGTCGATAGCCAACTCGCAGAAGGGGATAGCCCAGGCGCCCTGGTGCGGGTCAGAGGCGTGCGAGAAGTCTATAAAGGAGGAGACGGGCGCAAAGATAACCAACATGCCGCTTGACGCACAAGCGCACCTGAAGGGGAAGAAATGCATATACTGCGGGAAGGAGGCGAAGCACATGGCCAACTTCGCCAAGTCCTATTAGTTTTATATTGCTATCTTGTGCTTTATCTTCGCAGCCCCGTAGTGTAGAGGCCAAGCACAGCGGGCTTTGGACCCGCGGACATCGGTTCGAATCCGATCGGGGCTAATGGTGATAAGTTGATCGAGTGGTACTACATCACGATTGCGGCTGCGGTATCGATGGGTATCGCAACGATAATCGAGAAGTACGCGCTCAAGAACGTGCACGCGAGCGCCTACACGGCAGCGTTCTCCATAATCGCCGCGCTCTTTTCTCTGTCGATATTGCCGTTCGCGAACCTTAATATCGGGGTAGCAACCTGGATAGCAATATACATACTCAGCATCCTTGTAACCGCTTCCTACCTGCTGCTCGCCAAGGCCTTCAGGCATGGGCGAATATCCGTGGGGACAGCCATAACCAGCTCCATGCCCTCCCTGTTCACAGTGGTGCTAGGCTTCGTCTTCATAGGTGAGAGCCTGAAGCTCT
Source organism: Microcaldota archaeon (assembly GCA_028866905.1). GTDB lineage: Archaea > Micrarchaeota > Micrarchaeia > Micrarchaeales > Micrarchaeaceae > JAGWHI01. The sequence goes on along the minus strand of JAGWHI010000001.1, from coordinate 60,585 downwards.
ACGAGTACGCTGCGATAGCCGTGCTTGTGGTCGCCAGCTACGTGTTCCTTGCCAGGTATAACAACGACCAGTCCGATGCGAAGGGCAAGGGCATGAGGTATGCCGACATACTTATAGGGACGTCGCTGCTCAACGCGATAGCCTATGTCGCGGTCAAATACCTGATAGACGTAGGCCTGGATCCGCTGACGTACGTCGTGCTCTCCCAGCTCTTCGTGGCGCTCAACATGTGCATATACATGATTGCCAGGTTCGGCGGGGTGAAGGAGATAGCCTCCAACGTAAGGCAGAACGCAGTGCCTCTTGTGGCGATTGGGGTTTTCACCGTAGGTTACAGGGTGCCGCTTTACCTGTCTATATCGGCTACAGAGGTGAGCCTCGCCGTCCCCCTGCTGAACGCGGTGTTTATCATAGTAACGGTGCTTGTCGGCGGAGCGATATTCCGCGAAGGGAACCTGTTCAAGAAAACCATACTCGGGCTAGTTCTTGTAGCTGCGTCATACCTCCTCATCGTCTAGCAATAGCGATAAATATTGCTCCGCACAATACAATCCAGATGATGAGTCGAGGTATTTCTGACTAGTGATGAAAAGAGAGTCGACTGATTATGACGGAAAAGGTATACCTTAAGGATTCCTATGCCAAGGAGCTTCGCGCTACCGTTACCGCGGCAAACGGCGCGGAATTGGAGTTCGACAGGACTATTTTTTATCCCACTGGCGGCGGCCAGCCCTGCGACCTCGGAAAGATTTTGATTAACGGCAAGGAACACGGCGTTGTGGATGTGAAGAAATCTGGCGACAATGTCATCCACGTGCTGGAAGCCCCGGCCGAAGCAAAAGCAGGCGACGGGGCCTTGCTGAAGATAGACTGGGACAGGAGATACGGCCACATGCGGCACCACACCGCGCTGCATATCCTGGACGGTATACTGGAAACAGGCAGGGCTTTCGACAACTCTGCAGGGGGATCGATAACGGGCGGACAGATATATCACGACAGGGCCAGGATAGATCTCGAGATAGCGAACTGCACGAAGGAACTTGTGCAACTCCTGATTGACACGTCCCAGAGGTACATAGACGAAGGCCACGCGGTAACCGCAAAGATGCTTACGAAGGATCAGGCGCTCGCCGTCCCAAACCTGGCAAGGACAGCGCCGGGGAGGGAGCTTCTCAACAAGCTTACCGAGGTCCGCGTAATAGAGCTGGAGGGCCTAGATTTCCAGCTTGACGGCGGCACCCATGTTGCAAACACCAGGGAAATCGGCAGGATAACGCTGAAGAACTACGAGAATAAGGGCTCGAAGAGGAAGCGCATAGAGATATCCGTAGGCTAGAGGTTCCTGGTGCCGCTGTCCACCGACTTGTGCTCGTAGACGAATATCGCCTCCTTGAGGGTCTTGAGCGACAGCGTAGCGCACTTTAGCCTGCCGGGCCCCGGGTCTATCCCGAGAAGGTCTATGACGGTGCTGACGCCCATCTTCTCCACTTCTTCCAGGGTTTTCCCCTTTATGAAATCGGTAAGCATGCTGGCCGTGCCCATGCTTATGGCGCAACCGTTGCCCTCGAAGCTTATCCTGTCGACCCTCCCGTTGTCTATGTGGAGGTGGATCGTTATCTCGTCACCGCAGAGCGGGTTATGCTCGTGGAATGTCGCGTTCTCCGCATCGAGCTTGCCCTTGTTGTGCGGATGCTCGTAATGAGATATTATCTCTTCAGCGTAAAGGTCCATATCCTCACTTTATCCTGAATATCTTCTTAACCTCTCCTATGGCCTTGACCGCGGCATCAACATCGTCGTTGCCGTTGTACATATAGAAGCTCATCCTGGAAAGCGCTGGCTTTCCTATCACCTTCGTCACCAGCGGCATAGCGCAGTGGTGCCCTGCCCTTATTGCAACGCCGTCCCTGTCGAATATCGTCGCTACATCATGGGGGTGCACATCGTCGAGCGAGAAGGACACCACGCCGACCCGCGACTCGAGCATATCCAGCGACGGCCCGTATACCGTGACATTGGATACATCCTGCAGCCTTTCAAGCGCGTACTTTGTTATCTCCATCTCGTGCCTCCTTATCCTATCCATGCCAAGCATGTTGAGGTAGTCTACTGCGGCGCCAAGCCCTATTCCTCCCTCTATGTTCGCTGTACCGGCCTCGAACTTCCAAGGCAGGTCGTTCGGCGTATAAGAGTGGTATTCAACGGACTTTATCATGTCCCCTCCTCCGAACACGGGCTCCATCCTGTCGAGTATCTCAGCTTTTGCGTGGAGCACACCGATTCCAGTCGGCGCGAGCATCTTGTGGCCCGAGAAGGCGAAGAAATCGGAATCGATATCCCTCACGTCAACTTTCATGTGCGGCACTGACTGCGCAGCGTCTACGAGCACCTTCGCCCCCCTTTTGTGAGCAAGCTTTGCTATCTGCTTTACGTCGTTTATCGTGCCAAGCACGTTGGAGGCCTGGGTTATCGCGACCAGCTTCGGCGATTTTTCAAGGTTTTCATGGAGGCTGTTGTCGTCGAGAAGCCCTGTGCTCTTGTCTATCTCTACATAATCGAGCACGGCTCCCGCCCTGTTGGAGAGTATTATCCATGGGACGATGTTGCTGTGGTGCTCCATCTCTGATATCAGTATGTGGTCTCCCTTGGAGATGTTGTGCGCGGCCCATCCCAGCGCGACAAGGTTTATCGCCTCGGTCGCGTTCCTGACGTAAACTATCTCCTCTATCCCATTCGCGTTTATCAGGCGAGCCACCTTCTCCTTCGATTCGGTGTACGCTGCCGTCGCCTCCTCTGCGATCTTGTAAACACCTCTGTGGATGTTGGCATTGTACCTGGAATAGAACTCGTCCACCGCGCGTATCACCTGCATCGGTTTCTGAGACGTTGCTGCGCTGTCCAGGTAGACAAGCCTATTCCCGTTTACCTTCACGCTCAGCTCCGGGAAGTCCCTGCGGATCCTGTCTACGTTCAGGCTTTCGCCTGCGAAGTACTCGCTATTTTGTGAAAGAGTCATATCCTTCCTTCTCAAGTTTTGCTATCATTGACTTGTCCCCTTCTGCCACTATCCTTCCGTTCACCATCACGTGCACGAAATCAGGCTTCATATAGTCCAGTATCCTGCTGTAGTGCGTTATCACGAGCACACCCATCCTTGTCCGTTCCGCTATCTCGTTTATGTTCTCGGCAACGATCTTGACCGCGTCTATGTCGAGCCCAGAGTCGGGCTCGTCCAGTATGGCGATCTTCGGCTTGAGCATGGACATCTGGAGTATCTCGGCCTTCTTCTTCTCCCCGCCGGAGAATCCCTGGTTAAGCGACCTGCTCATGAAGCCCTCCCCCATCTTGAGCCGGGCCGCATTCTCCTTCACCTCCTTTACGAACTCCTTGGTGTTAATACCGCCTCCGGACGCAGCTTCCTTCGCGTTGTGCAGGAAGTTGACGAAACCAACGCCCTCCACCTCGACCGGATTCTGGAACTGGAGGAACAGGCCCAGCTTGGCCCTCTTGTCAGTCGAGAGCTCTCTTATGCTCTCGCCGTCGACCATTATGTCGCCCGCCGTAACCTTGAGCTTGGGGTATCCCATGACTCCTTTGACGAGCGTCGTCTTGCCTGACCCGTTCGGGCCCATTATCACGTGCACCTCGCCCTCGTTTATGGTTAGGCTCACACCTTTCACTACCTCCTTGCTATCAACGGAGATATGCAGGTCCTTTATCTCAAGTCTCATGTTATTACCTTAAGCGTCATTTCACCCTCAACGAGCAGTCGAACTCGTGGTACAGCTGGCACATGTCACAGGCGATCCGTTGCGCCCCCCTCCTGCTGCCGTTCATCCTTTCCTCGACGAACCTCCTTATCATCCGCTTGTCCAGGCCAGATTCTATCCTCTTAATCTTAGCGGAGTAGCTGTTGTTGAGGTACTTGCTTATCGCAGCCTGGGTTATCCCCAATATCGACGCGGATTCCTGCTGCGATAGCTTGTACTCCCTGACCATAGCCTTTGCTGCGCCAGCCTTGAAGGCGGGCAGGAATTCCTTCAGCACTCTCTCATAATTGGTCGGCATGTCAGCTCCTGTATTTGTAGTGGCCCTCGAAGAGGTCCCCCTCATCGATGTTCCTTGTCATCCAGATGTCGGTCTGCCTGGGCTTTGGCACGGTCCCGAAAGAGCCGGTCTCAAGTTTCTCGATCAGCATATGGGTGACTACCTCCCTTACTGCAGGGTTCTTTATCCTGTCGATCGCCTTTGACATGTAGCTCTCGACAACAAGCTTTTTAGCGTGGCCGATGTCCAGGCCCTTTGTCATCATATAGAACAGCGCCTCCTCGTCTATAGGCGCCGTTGCTGACGAATGGGTCGCCTTCACGTCGCTGTCGTCGACCGACATCGATGGTATCGAGTCTATGTGTGCCTGCGGATCCACAAGGAGCCCGGATTCCTTCAGGAACGACTTCGATTCCTTCGCCCCGCTCCTTATCTTGGCGAGCCCCTTGAACAGGCAGTACGACTTGCCGGTGAGGACCGCTTTGGACTCGAGCTCCGCCACGCTCGCCTTCGCGGAGTTCGTTATGTGGGAGCCGATGTCAAACTTCTGCTCCTTGGAACCTATCGCAATCTCAGTTCCATGAACGCTGCTCGAGTATCCGTAAGCCTCAAGGTCGCTCTTAGCCTTTGTGAAAGGTGCGCCATTGAAGACCTGGTTGAATCTGATCGTGGCGCCCTCGTCAGACCTGCACTTGGAGAAGCCCGCCACGCTCGTGCTCTCGTTCTCGTTGTGTATTATGTCTATCTCCACGTTCGAGTACCTCCCGGCAGACACTTCATGCAGCGGCCCGATGTACTTTTGGGCAACCCCCTCGGAGGCGTACCACTCGAGCAGCGTAAGCTTCGAGTTCTCCCCCGCCTTTATTATGACCTGCACCGGCAGCTGCTCGTCGACAGCGAAGAACAGGATGTTCATGGTCTCGTCTGCCCCGTCGGGAACGTCTATAAGCACAACCTTCTTTGAGTGGGCGTGTATAAGCGCAGCGATCTTGTCGTCGCCGCTGTGCACAATCTTGCTCTCAAGGACATCGTTTCCCAGTTCCTGCGGCTGAAGCACACGAATAGAGCTTTTTTTGGCGGATGCGCCACTGGCTCCCACTACCGCATCGAATACGATCCCGGTTGCGTCCGCTATGGACTTGGATATCCGCTCCCCCGCATCAACGGTGTCCTTAACCGCAGAGTCCTCGCCCAGCGGAACCTTCACGAAATACCTCTTATAGAGCTCGTCCTTCTCGTCGGGCAGCTCATTGTACCGCTTTAGCGCGTCCTCTACGAATAGCCTATAACCGTCCAGAAATTCACCATGAGTCATCCTACAGACTTTGACATGTCGAGCTTCACAAGCCTCTTGAGCTCCAGCGAGTACTCCATGGGCAACGCCTTGGCGAGCGGGTCTATGAAGCCGAGTACTATCGCGGTTATCGCGTCCTCCTCGCTCAGGCCCCTCGACATCAGGTAGAAGAGCTGCTCCTCGCCGACCTTGCCGACTGTGGCCTCGTGGGTTATGTTCGCATCGTCCCTGTATATCTGCATGTACGGATAAGTGTTCGTCTTCGCTTTCTCGTCGAGAAGCAGCGCGTCGCAGCGTACTGTGCTCTTCACGTTGCCGGCGTCCTTCGATACGTACAGGAGCCCCCTGTACGATGCCACCCCATCACCCGTCGATACGCTCTTCGAGATTATCTTGGACGTGGTGTCGGGGGCCAGGTGGTATATCTTACCCCCGGAATCCTGGGTCTGATGCATGCCAGCAACAGCAATCGATAATATCTCTCCACGTGCCCCACGCTCCTTGAGGTATACTGACGGATACTTCATATTGACCTTGCTGCCTATATTGCCGTCGATCCATTCGACATGCGCGTTTTCATAGGCGAACGCACGCTGGGTAACAAGGTTGTATACGTTCTTCGACCAGTTCTGTATAGTCACGTACCTTATGTGTGCGTCCTTGTGCGCCACAAGCTCCACCACTGCGGAGTGCAGGGAAGAGCTAACGTAAATCGGGGCGGTGCACCCCTCTATGTAGGTGATGTCCGCACCCTCGTCTGCGATTATGAGCGTCCTCTCGAATTGGCCAGCATCCTGGGAGTTTATCCTGAAGTACGCCTGCAGCGGCATCGTAACCTTAACCCCCTTCGGGACGTATATGAAGGATCCCCCGCTCCAGACTGCGGTGTTGAGCGCGGCGTACTTGTTGTCGGTCGAAGGAATAACAGTTCCAAAGTATTTCTTCATGATCTCCGGATACTTCTTTACTGCAGTGTCGGTGTCTGTGAATATAACTCCCTGCTTCGCGAGCGCCTCGTGAACGTGGTGGTAGACTACCTCTGAATCGTATTGCGCCTCAGCCCCTGCAAAGAACTTTTGCTCGGCTTCTGGAATCCCGAGCTTGTCGAAGGTCTCCTTTATCTCCTTCGGAACGTTCTCCCAGTTCTCCGCCTTCGTGTCCGTAGCTCTCTGATAATAGAATATGTTGTCGTAGTTTATTCCGCTCAGGTCGGCTCCCCACGTGGGTGTCGGCTTGGACTTGAATATCCTGTAAGCCGTGAGCCTCTTCTCGAGCATCCAATCCGGCTCCCCCTTTACCCTCGATATCTCCCTGACCACATCCTCGTCGATGCCTCTCCTGGTCTTGAACTTGTATTCTATCTTGTCGCTGAAGCCGTACCTCTGACGGTACTCCTCCTCGTTCGCGAATTCCATGGTTTCGGCTGCCTGTTCTGCCATAAGCGTCACTGGATTATAACTCAGTTATAATAGAGGTAGTGCGTCGGCTAGTATTTAAACCTTGCGTCGGAAAAGCTCCAGATTTTTACAAAATTTGCTATTTTTCGGAAAGGGCATTCGCCGCAATCGCGTCCAGAACCTGCCTCCTGTAAGCTGCGAATTCTATCTCCGAAAGCCCTCCGAACTTTGCCGTCAGATGAAGCGATTTAAGCTTCCTGTCGCCTGAGCCATTGAATACCTTCTCTCCGACTATCCCGAACAGCCGCTGCGGCACGTCGTTGAGGGTTCCACGGTCGTCCATGTACTTGAATGCGAGCGCGGCATGCAGCAGGAAACTCTTCTCCGGGTTTAGTTTTCCCCTAAGCAGGACGTAGACCGCCCTGTTCAGCTCGTCCTCCTGCGACAGTTTCCTTGTGTCGATGTCTATCGCAGGGATTCTCTTCACCAGGCGCCCACCGCTAGTATGTAGTTTCGAAGTAGCTCCCGCTCCTCAAAGCGACCACATCTCTCATATCGCCTATGTGGTCCTCCACGATGCGATACCTTGGGGATATCCTCACGACACCATTCCTGAGCTTTCTTACGTGGCTCTCATCGTTCGGCATTTTCTCGAGTATCCCATATTCGTGCTCCAGTCTGGATATTACGTTCATTATCGCGTCCAGGTCCTTTGTCTTCAGCGCCCTAGCTATCTCAAACACGCTCCTGGGCCGGTTGTCCCATGCGAAGATTCCGGCTATATCCGTAGTAAGCTTCGGCGCTGTCTTCCCTGCAATAGCGACATCCGCCAAAGTCGCCTTCCTTGTGCTCACCATCACAGTCTCACCCGATAGTACTTATCCCGCTCAAATATAAAATGATTCCGTGCGAACCGACATAGGGGTTATAAACTCATACTGAGATTATACACCGGTGGTGAAGTGGTGAAGCGCAGGTTCGAGAACGAATACACCTACAAGCGGTTCGTCGAATCCGGGCGCGAGGACGAGTTCGACGGGCTCTTCGACGCCGCTGTGCGGCAGGCGGAGGCCCTCTTCGGCAAGCAGCATCCGATATACATAAACGGAAAGGAGATATACGCGACAGAGCTGCTCGTCGAGCGCTCGCCTATAAACAGCAGCGTGACGATAGGCAGCTTCCAGAAGGGCACAAAGGACCATGCGAGGCAGGCAGTGGCCGCGGCAAAAGCCGCGTTTGCATCGTGGGGAGAAACCGATTACAGGGAAAGGGCCAAGATTCTCAGAAAAGCCGCAGAGATAATCAGCGGCGAGAAATTCCTGCTCTCCGCGATATTAAGCTACGAGAACGGAAAGTCTAGGTACGAATCCGTAGGCGAGGTCGACGAGGCGATAGACTTCATGCACTATTACTGCGACGAGATGGAATCGAACAAGGGATTCTCCAGGAAGACCTCGCAGGAGAGCAGCACCGCAAAGGTGTCGGCGGGGTTCCAGGGCGCTCCATCCGGATCGGAGAGGGTAAGCATACGGATGAGGCCTTTCGGCGTATTCGGAGTCATAGCGCCTTTCAATTTCCCTGTATCGATATCCACTGGCATGAGCGCAGCAGCATTGGTTACGGGCAACACGGTGGTGTTCAAACCGTCATCCACAGACAACATGTCGATGATGACGGGGCTGAAGCTCTATGAGGCGCTTAAGCGCGCCGGAATACCCGACGGCGTGTTCAACTATGTGACCGGCCCTGGCTCTGAGGTGGGCGCCGAGCTGGCGATAAACCAAGACGTTTCGGGAATAGCTTTCACAGGATCAGGGAGCACGGGGATGAGCATGGCGGCGAAGTCTTACGCGAACGGCCAGCGGAAGACGTTCGTTGTGGAGATGGGCGGCAAGAACCCCGCTATAGTGTCAAAGTATGCCGACCTGGACGATGCGGTCTCCGGATGCGCAAGCGCAGCCTTCGGGTTCGCGGGGCAGAAGTGCAGCGCCCTCTCAAGGGTATATGTGCACTCGTCAGTCAAGGAGCAGTTCGTAAGCAAGCTGATAGACAGGGCTAGGAACTTCAGGGTGGGCAACCCCCTGGACAAGGAGGTGTACATCGGCCCGCTGATAAGCGAGTCCGCCTACAAGCGATACGTCCAGTCGGTAGAGCACGTGAGGAGGACCGGGCGGCTGCTTTACGGCGGCGACGCAGTGCAGACCGGCCTGAAGGGGCACTACGTGCAGCCGGTCATAGCCGAGGTCGCCCACACAAACGAGATAGTAAAGACTGAGCTCTTCCTGCCTTTCGTGACTGTTGAGGAGTACGAGAAGTTCGACGCTGCGCTAAGCATGGCCAACGATGTGGAGTACGGCCTGACCGCAGCGCTCTACTCGAGGAACAAGCGCGAGATAAAGGAGTTCTCCGAGCGGATAGAGGCCGGAGTGGTATATATCAACAGGCCCATCAGCGCGACAACGGGCGCGATTGTGGGACTGCACACGTTCGTGGGCTGGAAGGGCAGCGCCCTGACCGGCAAGGGCACCGGCAGCAAGTTTTACCTCCCTCAATTCATGAGGGAGCAAAGCCTTTCGATAACAAAATAGGTGCTGCTATCATCACAAAAATTCTATACCGGATCACCAGGTTCGACAGAGCGAGCATCGATATAAAGGGCAGGAGGTTCGACATGTACCTCGCAAGGAGCTTCGCGCAGAAATCGATAGGGCTGATGTACAGGGCATCAATCAGGGAAAACGAGGGCATGCTTTTCTGCTTCCCGTTCGACCACAAGTGGAAGATATGGATGCTCAACATGCGCTTCCCTATAGACACGGTATGGCTCGACAGCAGCAGGAGGGCGGTGCACATCGAGCGCGACATGAAGCCCTGCAAGGGCGTCCTCTCCTGCAGGTCCTACGAACCTGCCAAGCGGGCGAGGTATGTCCTGGAACTCAAGTCTGGCGCAGCAGCCAGGCTCAAGCTGAGGCTCGGCGACAGGATAGAATCGATAACGTCAGCATGCAGGGCCGCACAATAGCGTTATATACCTTCCAAGCAATAGAAATTCCGGGTGGTGTGCATCAGCAAGTTCGGCAAGCCTAAGCAGCGCTTGCAGCAGTCCGTAGTGGACTCCACCGTAATAAACTTGCGCAAGATGGAGGATATCGCGCGCAAGGAGTACGGCGAGCTTGGGCATCTCCCGATCAACGGCTTCGACTACCGCGCATATCTCCACAAGAAAGCCGAGGAGTGCATCGAAAGCCCCATGGTGCTTTCAGTAATATGCGAGAGCAGGTTTGTGACCGACGTCACCCTCGACCTCATAGGGAAGGGTATGGTCAGCCTCAGGCCGGACGTCAGGATAGCGAGGACCAGGGTGAACAACGACCCGATAGCCGCGGACCAGTTCCGGAGGTCAAGGCTTCTCGCCATACTGCCTGAATTCGGCGTGGGACAGGCAGGGCAGCCTGAAGCGGCAAATGCCCCCAAGCCCGTGGAGCCAAGGAAGAGCGAGGCGGCAAAAGTTGCACCTCGACAGAGACCCATGAAGAAGACACAGTCCACATCCCTCAGGGCGCAACCTTCCGTTGAAGATGGCAATAGGGGAATAAAGAGGACAAGCGATCTTCATCCCGCCTGCATAAAGCTCATCCAGTTCAAGGAAGCCCACTACAGGATGCCTACGGACACAGAGGCGATCCTCAAACTAAAGCTGATAAGCGTAATATCCGGGATAAATAACGGCCGGTACAAGTCCGAGGGGGTCTCAAGCTATCAGGACCTCCTAAGGGCCGCGGAAGAGATGTCCTGTTAAAGGTCATCGATGCTTCGCAAACTTCTCCTGGACCTCTTCCACCGATGCTGCGCTCACCACTTTGCTGACGCATGCGACGGCATCGACAGGCCTCTTTCCGAACGCTGTTTCTGTCGAAAGAAGGAAACCCCCTGCGCCCTCCTTCACCCAGTGGGTTATGTCGCATATTTCCGCCCTAGTGGGGAAGGAGAACCTCTCCAGGCCCTCGGCCACCTGGGTCGCCATAATCCAGGGCTTGCCAGACCTCTTCGCCTGGTGGACTATCCTGTCGACGTTGTTGCCCAGCTCGTACCATGGCAGGAAGAGCGCAAGGTCGCCCCTCGCAATCATTATCATGTCAGAGGCCTCCAGTATTTTCCCCAGGTTAAGTATCCCGCTCTTCGTCTCTATCTTCGCGATTATCCTAAGGTCCGGGGAACGTTCGTTGATTATCCGTCGCACCTCAACGATGTCATCGGAGTTTGAAACCGATGACACCGCCACCGCGTCAAAAGCCCCCGACTCCGCGATCTCTCCAAGGTCGCTCCTGTCCTTGTCCGTAAGGCACGCGGGCTGGAACCCGGAAGACTGGTCTATGATTCCACGGTTCGGGTTAATCACCCCGCCCTTGACGACGTCGCAGACTGCCTCTCCCCTGTGCTTCTCAACGATCTTCAGGCTCGTCGCTCCGTCGCCTATGACTATCCTGTCCCCTTTCTTTGCCTTGGTTATGAAGCTGTCCGAGTTTACCGGGATGGTGTGCTGTTCGTGGTGGAAGTTGCTTGAGGGAACAAGGTTGAGTGTCTCCCCCTCTGTAACGGAGATGCTCTTGGAACCGTCCATCTCGCCTAGGCGTATCTTCTCACCCTCTATGTCGGCCACGATAGTGCAGCGCACAGACAGCTCCATGGCCACGTCCCTCACGAGGTTCGCCCTCTCTATCTGTATCTGCGGCGTCCCGTATGAGAAGGTAAGCCTGACGCCGGTCGCGCCTGCCTCCAGTATCTGCCGTATCACGTCCCTGTCCGAGGACGCCGGCCCCATAGTGAACCATATGTCAGTGCCTTTTCGGTCGCCGAAGCTCATGTTATCATCGAGAAATACGCCATTGGTCGTTTACAGTAGATATTCGCGGGAGCCGGTCGGTCGCTCAACCGGAGCCCGAATCAAAGTGTGAAATGTAAAATGTAAAGAAAACAAAAGAAAGAGGGGTTATCTCTTGCCCCTCCTGTTCATCTTTGCCCTGGCAACATAGCCGCTCTTGTCTATGAAGTAGAGGAATCCCTGCCTTCGGTCGATCTTCTCTGAGCCGACCTTGGACTTCCTTCCCCTGTTGTTCGTCTTCATGGGCGTGCGCCAGACGTAACCATCCTTACCTAAGAAGTAAAGGTAGCCGTCCTCCCTGCTTATTCTCTCGGATCCGATCCTTTCAGCCATCAATTCACCTGATATTCTATCGATATAAACGCTTAAATAGTTATCGTCGATATGTCGTCAGAAGACTAACTAAAATCCGCGCGTTTGTTCTCGTAATCCGCAAAATAGAAGCGATATAAATAACTTCCGATGCGATATACAGATGGCAAGGATTCGATGATAGAAGTAAGGCTTTTCAAGGATGCGAACCTCAAGGGGGCAACGTTCATTGAGGGATTTCCGGGAGTTGGCCTGGTCGGGCCTATGGCGATAAGCTATATGGTCGAGAAGCTGGAGATGGAGTATGTCGGCTACATACAGAGCAACCAGTTTCCCCCGATAATATCCGTCCACGACAACGTGCCGATGCCTCCCGTGCGCATCTACTACAGCGAGAGGTCGAAGCTCGTCACGATATTCGCGGAATTTGCGATACCGCTCGAGCTTACGTACGAGATGGCAGAGATAGTCTACAGGTTCATAAAGGACCAGAAGCTCAGCAAGATAATCTCGATAGGCGGGGTGCCCGTGCAACTATCGACGGGCAAGCAGCTGCAGGGATTCGCTATAGCATCGACACCTGCCCTGGTCAAGGAGGCCCAGACAGCAGGGCTCAAGCCGGTAGGTGACGGCGTCTCCACAGGCATAGGGGCGCTCATAATAACGAAGGCGGCCTTCGAGGGCACAGTGCCGGACATCAACGTGCTCGTGCCGGTCGATCCCGGTATAATAGATCCGAAGTACGCCGAGCTCGCGATAAAGAACATAAACAAGCTCCTTAAGCTAAACATAGACACTACCGCTCTTGAGAAGGAGGCCAAGGAGGTAGAAGCCAAGCTGAGGGAGATAATAGAGAAGAACCGCCAGACGCACGAGTCATACAAGAGGGCAATCGAGGGCGCCGGGACGAGTTCGGGCCCTCCAGTATACGCTTGATTTTTAGCCGCCAGGCATACATGCGGGGGTAGCAAAGTCTGGTCTGGCATTGCACGCTAGGGCAAAGCCACGGAAAAATGCGCGGGACTTAAGATCCTGTGGTCTAGCACCTTCGAGAGTTCGAATCTCTCCCCCCGCACATCAAACTACTGCGCGTGATTGCCATGGGGATTACCAGGTACAGGAAGGGCTTCACAAGGGAGCACAGGCTGCTCGTAATCCAGATGTGGGAGGACCAGCTGACAAAGGAGGTGAAGAGGTCCATGGGCTGGGCCGCGCCGTTCACCATATTCGACGCCAGCGACGGCATAGCCACGCTTTATTTCAGGGAGGGGTACGGCGAGGAGTGGGAGAAGCAGATAGCTGAAAACGTGCGGAAGGACAGGCGCCACGTCACAGACTCGATGAAACGGTATTCCGATGCGCTGGGGCCTCTCGAGGCGGTTTTCGCCAGGGGAGAGGCGCTCGGATCCGCGGAAGAGCTGTCGGAATACTACAACGCGGTGGTAAGGGCATGGGTCGGGCTCGACATGGCCTTCATAGTGCCGGACATGAAGGACCCAGCCATAAGCGAAGCCGACAGGAAAATCGCGCTAGAGATGCGCAAGAAATCAGAGAACTTCTCTAGGCACGTCGACTTCATAGTCGGGAAGACCATAAGGAAGCTATACCCGCAGCTCGGGGAGTACGCCGACTACTTGTCCATGGAAGAAATAACGGCCGGCGCCATCCCGCAAACAAGCGAGCTTGAGGCCAGAAAGAGGCACTACATATACTTCAACTACTCAATATTCACCGGGATTGAGCTTCCCGATTTCCTTGCGAAGAACAACCTTGCATCAGAAGAGGGGGAGGCCAGGCCCGCAGACGTGATTTCCGGCAAGGCGGCGGTCGCGGGCACGGCGTCCGGCAGGGTCAGGATAATAATGAAGAGGGAACAGCTGAGGAGCGTGGAACAGGGGGAGGTGCTCGTGGCGCCAATGACCACCCCCGACTACGTATCGGCGATGGCTATGGCGTCCGCGATAGTCACAGACGAGGGCGGAATAACCTGCCACGCTGCCATCAACTCCCGCGAACTCAACAAACCGTGCGTAGTAGGAACGCGCATAGCGACCAAAGTGCTGAAGGACGGTTACCTGGTCAGAGTTGACGCAGTCAAGGGCACAATAACCATACTCGACAGGGGGTGAGCGCCACCGCGCCCCAAGGGGCAAAACCGGCCTTTTGGTAAAGGATTAAATAGTTATATTTTAAAGTAGTATTCACTTCCAATTTATCAAGTCTATTCTAAGGAAGGTCAAGTGTTTTCGATGGAAAATTCCTATGATGTTATAGTCGCAGGCGCAGGAATGTCAGGCAACCTTGCCGCGGCGCTTGCCGCCAAGGGCGGCCTGAATGTCGCCCTCCTCGACAGGAACGAGGAGCTCGACGTTGGAAAGAAGACCAACTGGGGCTGGGTCTGCGGCGATGCGGTCGCTAACGACCACCTCAAGTTCATAAAGTCCAAGATAAGCATAGACTTCGACTTCCCCGAGCTCGACCTAAAGGTCGACGGGGTGTACGCGATATCCCCGGACCTGCAGCACAAGCTGCTGTTCGACGGAGAGGGGTACGTGCTCAACAGGCCGCTGTTCGAACACAAGCTTCTGCAGTACGCGAAGAAGTACGGCGCGCACCACATATCCAAGTTCGAGGTAGAGGGGCCGATAATAGAGAACAACAAGGTCGTGGGCATATTCGGGAAGGACGCCCACGAGAAGCACACCGAGATGAGGGCCAAGGTAGTAATAGACGCGCTAGGCGTAGCGACAAACCTGAGGAGGAAGCTCCCAGACAACCCGTACGTCGACAAGGTCGTAGACATAGACGATGTCGAGTCGACCGGCAGGTACATATACGATTTCGATCTCGACCACGAGGACCTGACGTACTACGACCCGAAGAACGCGCTCATACACCTTAACCAGGAGCTAGCTCCAGGCGGTTACGGCTGGGTATTCCCAAAGAGCGGGACGTGCATGAACGTGGGTCTCGGGGTGCAGAAGACAAGCCTGCAGATAAGGAACAAGGCCATGAACAAGAACGACAACCTTCACTCGCTGATAGATGATTATGTCAAGTGGAACCCCGTGGTAAAGAACCCGAGGCTGAGGAACGACAACAACAACGGCAAGGGCTATTGGTCTGTCGCGGTCAGGAGGCAGCTCGAGAGCCTCGTTTTCGACGGGTATATGGGAGCCGGCGACAGCATGGCGATGCCCAACCCGATAAGCGCCGGCGGCATAGGCCCAGCGCTGGTCGCGGGAATCCTCGCGGGCGAGAACGCCGTAAAGGCCGTGCACAACAACGACACTTCGATAAAGGGGCTGTGGCAGTACAACCTCGACTTCAACGAGGCGTACGGGAGGAAGACCGCAGGCCTCGAGGTCTTCAGGATATACCTGCAGTCGCTCAACAACGAGCAGATAAACTACGGGATGCGCACGTTCCTGACGCAGCAGGAGGCGATAGACATAAGCTACGGGCGCGTGCCTGAGCTGAGCCTTGCATCAAAGTTCAGGATGGTGCTGAAGGGCGCACAGAACATGGACGCTTTCATGAACCTGCTCTACGTCGTCAAGGCGATGAAGAGGCTTAACGCTATTTATGAAAGGTACCCGAAGTCTCCGGAGCAGTTCGGTGCATGGAGGCAGGAGGTTACGAAGGAGATGGAAGAGGCGAAGGCGAAGTTCAAGCCCAAGCCGATTTAAGTGGTTAGATGGACTATACGAAATACGAGAAGGCTAGGATCATAGGCGCCAGGGCGCTGCAGCTTGCTTACGGCGCTCCGCCGCTAGTCAAGGTTCCGGAGGGAATGATAAACCCGATAGACCTGGCGGAGCTCGAGTTCGAGAAGCAGGTCATCCCCATAACCATACTCAGGGAGAAGAAGTAGTCAATCCGACTGCTTGCCGAATTTTATCTTGATGGTTCTGGCAGACTCGTGATGGCCCAGCCCCTCAAGGAACTTTATGTAAGCGTCTATAGCCGATCCGTATATCCTGCTAATCGTGTTTTGCGACTGGGTTGCGATGTCACTACCACCGGTAGTCTGCCTTTGCGGCTGACCCTGCCTCAACTGGTTCGCCAGGTACTCATCCGGGGAAATCCTCCTTCCGTCCCCCACGAATCCCTTGCTGTACTTTCTGTCGAACTCCTCGGTCTCCCTCTGCTTCGGGGTTAAGCGTTTGCCTTTTACCATGAAAATCAGATGCTCGATTATAAGTGCAGTCTCTTCTGCAGATGTCTTATCCAGTTGCTCCTCATCTTAGCAGGATGTTCATCTGGCAACTCAGCAGGTATAAGGTGGATGTCCTTTACCAATGCGAGTTTATTTCCTGTATTTCCCAAGGTTGTATTTGTAGGTGCCTCGTCCGATGTATTAGCCTTGCTAGATTTGCGCTGGCGCAGAATCCATTCAATCGATGCCCTGTCAGAAAAGCTAAGCGCGTACATCTCAGTCTTCGGTTCCTTGCTCTGGTCCATATAAAGCTCAAGAGACGATCTAGCTATCTTTGCAGTTCCGGGTCCCGCTGCTATCTCATTTATCGCCTTGGCAACCAGCCCTACGTCAATCTTCCCAGTGACCTTGCTGAAATCGTACTTGATGGTCGTGTTCGACGGCATTAATACCACTCAGGATTAGAATACTATCCCGTTTGCGAGATATATAAACTTATGCTTTTATTCTCGTAATGTGTAATGCTATATGGTCTAGGATATGGACGGCTCGCCCCAGATAATGAAGATAAACGGCATCAGCATACAGATACACTGGACGCTGCTCCTGCTCTTCCTCTTTGCCCTGGCGCTAGTCCCGTCTTCCGGCCTTCTCCCGTTCGTGTTGATAGTGCTGCTGTTCGTATGCGTGCTTCTTCACGAGCTCGCCCACTCGATAACTTCGCAGATGCACGGGATACAGGTGAAGCGAATAGTGCTCATACCTCTCGGCGGAATGTCCATGATAGACCTGGACAAGGTCGCCCCCGGCGTAGAGATAAGGATAGCGCTCGCCGGACCTTTCACTAGCATAATACTAGGCATGTTATTCGGCCTGCTTGTCCCGTTCACTCCATCCGCGCTGCAGGACGTAGTGGTATTCCTATTCGAGATAAACCTGCTGCTGGGAATATTCAACCTCCTGCCGGCCTTCCCGCTCGACGGCGGCAGGGCGCTCAGGGCGTATTTGGAGAAGGGAAGGACATACCTTCGCGCAACAGAGATAACAGTCAGGGCCAGCGTCATCATAATCGTGCTTTTCGTGCTCGGGACGATAGTGTACGAGATATACGCCAACGCGGACCCGTCGTACAAGGGGTTCGTAATACTCTGGGACTTCATAATAGCGCTCTTCCTTTACGGCGGCGCGCAGGCAGAGCTGCAGAACGCCTACCTCAAGGAATACGGCTCGCGGATAAGCATGCAGAGCACGATGAGCAGGAACTTCGCCATGATGGAGGGCGCGCCCACGATAACCCAGCTATACATGGCGGTAGTCAAGCACAGGACCCACCTCGTGCTCTACCGGAGCGGGGGCAAGCTAATGGTGGCCAACGTGCCGAGGCGGCAGATGCAGTCCGGCAGGCAGGGCGCGACAAGCGTCACAGGGTACGAGGTACCCACTGTGGAGTACGGCCAGAAGCTCTCTAAGGCCGTCGACACCATGGAGAACAGCAACATAGGGCTCGTCGCCGTGACCAGGCGCGGCCGGGTGGTGGGTGTTATAACGGCCGACCACATGCTCTCCGTCATAGCGCTATACGCGTCGCACAGCACCGGTAGGGGAAAGTCCTCCGTCGGGGCTCCCTCGGAGCGCCGATAGATAAGGCTTAAATGCGTTCCCTACGATAGCATATCGGCGATCGGTGTTAAAGTTGCTTTACCTAGACAAGGTAGTAGTCCACAACTTCAAATCCTTCAAGCACGCCAACATTAAGTTCAACAACGGGTTCAACTGCATCCTGGGCCCGAACGGATCCGGGAAGTCGAACATATGCGACGCGCTGCTCTTCGCCCTTGGAGAGACATCGCTCAAGCGGATGAGAGTCTCATCCTCGGCGCAGCTGCTCAGCGACTACACCCCTAAATCCGGCGACGAGGAGGGCAAGAAGGCTTACGTCCACCTTACGTTCGCAGGCGACACGCCTCTTGAGATATCCAGGGTGATAAGGCCCAACCAGACTATAGTCTACAAGCTGAACGGGAAGAACTCGACCAGGCAGGAGGTCCTCGACATCCTCAAGGCGAACAACAGCGAGATTAACGAGACAAACACGATAACGCAGGAGGAGATAACCAGGATGCTCAACCTCAACCCCAAGGAGCGAAGGGAGCTGATAGACATCGCTGCTGGGATCAAGGAGTTCGACGACAAGAAGACCGCGGCGCTCAGGGAGCTGGAGAAGGTCCAAGCCAAGATAAACGAATCCGAGATAATGTTCAGGGAGAGGTCAGGCTTTCTAAGGGAACTGGAAAAGGAGAAGCGCGACGCCGAGGAATACCTCGCCCTGTCGGAGACGATAAAGAGGCTGAGCTTCACAATACTCCACGAGCGCGAGAAGGCGCTCGCCGCGGACCTAGAGCGCATACACGGCGAGATACAGGGCAGGACAAGGCGCAGGCAGGAGATAGCAGCAACGATATCCGAAGCGGGCAAGCGCATAATGGAGCTTAACTCCAAGAAGGACACCCTCGCCAACAAGCTAAACGAGAGGTCGGCAGAGCTCAGCTCCACGAACAGCATAATCGAGGAGATAAACAAGGAGATCGCGATAAAGGAGGAGCAGATTCGCTCGCTAGACGAATCGTTGAGGAAGTCGGAGCAGAGGCTGGAGGAGCTGAAGTCGGAGCTCAAGCGCGGGGCCGAGAAGCAGAAGATGAACGCATCGCTCCTCGAGAGCCTCAAGGCGGGCCTGTCGTCAAAATCGAAACTGCTGGATTCGAGCGACATAGACGCCGTCGCCGACGATGCCGGCGAGGACTCCCTTTCCGACAGGTTCGCTTCGATACAGAGGGAGGTGGAGAAAAGGGAATCGGCTCTCTCCGAATTAGAATCGCAGCTTGCAAGGCAGCAATTCGAGAAGGGCTCCGTAGAGAAGGAGCAATCATCGCTTAAGATGCAGCACAACAACATCAGCGCAGAGCTTGCAGGCATAGCAACAAAGTCGAAGAGCAAGGAATCCGAGGAGTCCTCAATAGCGCAGAGGATAGATGCTGAGTACAGGGAGCTCGAAAAGATAAACTCGGGGATACAAGCGCTCGCTAAAAGGCAGTCGGAGATAGATGCCGACAACATCAATCTCAGGGAGCAGCTCGCACAGCTTGGCGGGAGCTCCGACAGGCGCATGTCAGTGCTCAAGGGTTCGATAAAGGCAGGAATACACGGGAAGGCATACGAGCTCTGCAGCTACGACGATAAGTACGCAGTAGCAGTAAACGCCTCCGCCGGCCAGAGAATGAGCTACATAATAGTGGATTCCGCGGAGGTGGCGGACAGGGCGATCAGGCTGATGAGGGAGAAGGACCTCGGAAGGACCTCCTTCATACCCTTGGACGACGTCAAGGCCAAGGACACGAAGGCCGACGGCCTCGACCCGCTGCTGAAGCACATAAAGTTCGAGAAGCGATACGAGAAGGCGTTCCAGTACATATTCTCGAACACCTTCATAGTCTCGGATATAGCAGAGGCGAAGAAGATCGGCATAGGGCAGTACAGGTTCGTCACGCTCGACGGCGAGCTGGTCGAGCCATCAGGGATCATAACAGGCGGAAGGATAAAGATGGCAGTATCCATACCGATGCTTGAATCGAGGCTGCAGAAGATAGCGAAGGAGAAGGAGCAGATAATCGAGGGCACTGCCAAGCTGAACGCCGAGTCCGAGCGGGTGAGGCGCGCGATCGCGGCAGACCAGACCCTGCAGCTGAACATAAGCATAGAGGTGAAGCACCTCAAATCGGAGGCGGACCGCCTGGAGCGCGAGGCGCGCTCCGTAGCAGAGAGAACGGAGCAGTCAAGGAAGAAGGCCGCCGAACTGGACGAGGCCATTGGAAAGATTTCAGCTAAGAGGGACGAGGCCTCTTCCAGCATGCAGTCGTCCAAGGGGGAGATGTCATCGATACAATCCGCGATGCAGCGAATGCTCTCAAAGAGCGCGAAGTCCAAGCGCAGCAAGGAGGACGTGGAGAAGGTCAAGGCGATACGCGAGGAGGTGAGCAAGCTCAAGGTGGAGATAGCCACGGCCGAGAAGGAGAACGAGATGATCGGCGCAAGGGGCAAGGAGATATCATCGGAGATATCCGCGCTTGATGGCGAGCTTAAGTCGTCGAAGAAGAGCAAGGCCGAGCTCGCGTCCATGCTTGATGACGCAAGGAAGAGGAAGGCGGACATGCAGGAGCAGGTAAAGGGCCATGACGCAAGGTCGAAATCCCTGTTCAACGAGATAACGGATATGGGCAACCAGATCGCGAAGCTCGCTACAGAGAAGGGGGGGTCAGAGGCCGAGGTCAACAGGATAGAGAAGGAGATGATAGAGCAGGAGGGCCAGAAGATACAGGTCCAGACCCGAATGAACGACATAAAGGCGGAGCTGATATCCTACTCTGGGGTCCAACCCCTGGAAGTCGAGGGGGGCAAGAACATGGACGAGGAGCTCGCCACGTCGAGGGCCAAGCTCAGCATACTGGGCACGGTCAACCTGAAGGCGCCGGAGCTGTACGCGCAGAAGAGCAAGGACGTGGACGAGGCCCGGCAGAAGATAGAGACGCTGGAGAACGAGAAGAGGTCCATAATGTCCATGATAGACGAGATAGAGGGCAAGAAGCTCCACATATTCAACGAGACGCTCGACGCGGTCAACTCAAACTTCAAGAGCCTGTACAACCACATATTCGAGGGCGCTGCGCAGCTGAAGATAGAGAATCCCACAGACCCGTTCAACTCCGGGCTGTACATCAGCATACAGTCGCACGGCAAGAAGCAGGCGACATCAGAGCGCATGTCTGGCGGCGAGAAGTCGCTCGTCAGCATACTGCTCGTCTTTGCAATACAGATGCGCCACCCCATGGCGCTCTACATATTCGACGAGATAGACGCCTCGCTCGACAAGGAGAACTCGAGGAAGCTCTCCAAGCTGATAAAGGAGATGAGCGCGGGCTCGCAATTCATAGTCGTCAGCCACAACGACTCGCTCATAGCGGCTTCGGACACCGCGATAGGGGTCTCAAAGGCGGACGGCGAATCGCAGGTGGTCGGCGTCAAGATGGTGGCGAAGGAAGCCGCCCAGAAGGTGTAGCGCGTGGCTTCACGCAAGCGCAAGCCAGATTCTGCAAAGCGCAAGCGCAAGGGCCTGGTCCTCTGGCCTCTCTATGCGCTCCTGTTCCTCCTGCTTTTCGTCTTCGTAGCCTTCCAGTCGTCAGCCATAGTATCAGCGATTTCAGGCACTGCTGCACTTGGGATCTTCGTAGTAATCCTTGTGCTGGAGTTCGTAAGCGGAGCGATGCAGGAAGGGGCGAAGAAGAACATCATATCAACCCTCATCGTAGTCGCTCTGCTCGTGGTCTTCTGGATAGGGCTCAGGTTCGTGCTGAACACCCAGTATCCCTTCGACGTGGTGCCGAGCTGCAGCATGCTGCCGGTCCTGCAGAGGGGCGACATGATAGTCATACAGGGCGTGCCAGTCAGCACACTGACTGCTCCGGTCGTAAACATCACCGAATCGCAGGCGCAGCCGATATTCAACAGCGTCACATCAGGCACATACTCGTGCGTAGCGTATAGGGTCAGCGGCAACACAGCCACGATATCGCAGCAGGTACAGCCCGGATACACTGTGGGGCTTGTCAGGTCGACGCCTAGCGCAACCCAGATACTCCAGCCAAACTACACCATAGGCGGCGTGCTCCAGTACGTCTGCGGCACTCGGCAGGTAACCACAAACACGGGTCAGAGCTACAACGAGGCATTCACGACAGAGGTGAGGATAAACGGCACCCCGATAACGTGGAGCAGGAACAACAGTGTCATTGTCTACAAGACCACAAACATCGACCTCTTCCACGCCGAGGGCAGCGACTACATCGTACACAGGGTGTACGCAATACTCAATGTCAGCGGAAGCTACTATCTCCTAACGAAGGGCGACAACAACCCGGGCCTCGACATACAGTACGGCAACGAGCCCGTCAACGCATCCGACGTGCAGGGCAAGGTGATAGCATCGGTGCCCTACCTTGGCTATCTCAACCTGATACTAAGGCAGAGCCTAAGCCAGCCGGCCGGCTGCAACTCAACGGTGTCCAACTAACCCATCATTATCCGCCGCATCGTTGCGGATGAAGCCAAGCTTATTATACTTCTACTGGGAAAGCCCATCATGGCGGATCCGGTAGTCCACTTCGAGATGCCAGCAGACGACAGGAAGCGCATGCGCGATTTTTATTCGAAGGTGTTCGGCTGGCAGGCGAAACAGCTTGGCCCAGAGATGGGGGACTTTGTTACTGTAGAAACCACGGAATCGGAGAACGGCACACCCAGAAAGCCGGGCACGATAAACGGCGGGTTTTACCAGAGGACAGGCGATGCAGCGCAGACCACAACAGTGACCATACAGGTCGATGACATAGCGGCGTATAGGGACAAGATAGTAGAGGCCGGAGGGAAAATCTCCGGCGACATAATGGACATGCCGGGCATAGGGCGGTTCATGTCGTTCTTCGACACAGAAGGGAACAGGGTCAATCTAATACAGCCCGCCCGTTAGTGTCTGGCTCCGTAGCTAATAAATATTTCCGGAACCTGATTGGAAGCCGGTGCAGCTGCGATGGCAAGGACAGTGGACGTAAAACCAGCGCCTATCCCTATCCGGGATATAGCGAAAAAGACGTCGGAATCCATGAATCGGCACAATGTCGAACCAAACCTAAGGAAGATCAGGAACATCCACGAAGCCGCGAAGAACATAGCGATAAACATACACCTGTCTCCAGAAGACACGAAAAACCTAGTAACGATAGCGCCGATCTGCTTTTTTTACTCCACGATGTCCCAGCTCGAGGCGGAGCCCACGATGGATCTGCCGATGCGGTACAAGTTCAGCACTGTGACCGGCAGCGCATTCGTGCAGGCCGCGTTCACCCTGACACTTGTAGACAAGCTGTTCAATACCGGATTGGATGACATAAGCTACAGCTCCGTATACGCCATCCTGAAGAGGGTGATACCGCAGCACGAAAACGTGCCCAACGCGAAATTCGGGCCGATAAAGAAAACGGTGCTGAAGGGCGTCTCAGGGAACCATACCGAGCTTGCAGGCTTCTTCAGGTATGTGCCGTCCTTCGCCGAATCCATGCATCCGGAAGGCAAGAGCGAGGGCCTGGACAACCAAAAGGTCCACGAGCTCCTCCGCCTCATAATACCGCAGCTGAACTCAAAGGAGGAAGCTACCGAGCTCCTCTGACAATTCCGATATCCGACGGCACCATAAGCTAATATATACCTTTCCCTACCAATTATGCTTGCACAGACAGAGAGGCTCTAATTTTACTCTCTACTTACGGTTTCAGTCCTGTGTGATTCTATGGCCGATTTGACCAACGACATACGTCTAGCTGTCGACAGCGGTAAGGTAGCCTTGGGCAACCGCGAGGTCGTGAAGGCGATAAGGGACAACACAGCGCGCCTGGTGATAGCCGCTTCGAAGAACAAGGGGATGGCGCTCCAGGACGTGCAGCACCTCTCGAAGGTGTCAACGATACCGTCGCTAGTGTTCCAGGGCAACCCGGTCGAGCTGGGCGCGGTCTGCGGAAAGCCGTACTCGATATCTATGCTCGCCATAATAGAGCCGGGCGACTCGAAGATACTTGAAAACTTAGGTAACCAGTGATAATTTGCCGAACGGAGAATTTGCTGCAAGGAAGTTGGTGCGACAGAGGAAGCACCAGAGGCTGCTCAAGAAGTGGCTGAAGAGGAGGAAGTTCAAGCTCAAGCAGAAGTACGACCCGATGGGAACCGTCCCTAGGGCGAAGGCTCTGGTCCTGTCCAAGTTCGCGGTCGGCCAGAAGCAGCCGCACTCCGGCCAGATAAAGTGCGTGCGCGTACAGATAATCAAGAACGGCAAGGTCGTGGGCGCATTCGTCCCAGGCGACGGCGGCGTCAACTACATAGACGAGCACGACGAGGTGACTATTGAGGGCCTCGGGGGATCCCAGAGAGGCCAAATGGGATGCATACCGGGCATGAAGTACAAGGTGGTGGAAGTGAATTCGACCAACCTAAGGCAGATAATCAAGGGCAAGGCCGAGAAGCAGAAGAGATAACGATTCCATGGCAGACGAGGTTCAACAGGTAGTCCAGGAAACAGCCGAGGCGGCAACGGCGGAGAAGCCAAAGAGGCGCGCAGCAAGGCCCGCCGCCAAGAAGGCGTCGCCGGCCGAGGAAGGGCCGATACAGCAGAACGACACGATGCTTTTCGGGAAGTACAGCTTCGCGGTCAAGATATCCGACCCGAGCCTCAGGAACTACATCAACCTCAAGCCGGTGGCGTATCCGATGTCATTCAGGAGGACCAGCCAGAAGAAGTTCTCAAAGGCTGAGATGAGCGTGATAGAACGCCTCGAGAACTCGCTGATGCGCGGAGGCACCGGAGGGAAGATAGGCGGACGCGTCATAAGGACAAAGGGGAGGCTTCAGGGAAAGAAACTCAAGACGATAAAGATAATCGAGGACGCCTTCGATTCCATCCACAGGCAGACCGGCGCCAACCCGATTCAGATATTTGTCAGGGCGCTGGAATACAGCGCTCCAATCGACGATACGACAAGGGTAAGGTACGGAGGCATAATATCCAACGTCGCCGTTGACGTGAGCGCCAGCCGACGCATGGACATAGCGCTCAGGAACATAGCGCTCGCGGCGCTGATAGGCGGCTTCGGAACCAAGAGGTCCGTGGCGGATACGCTTGCAAGCGAGCTGATACTGGCGTCAAGGAACGACGTCAACAGCTACTCGATAAAGCGCAAGAACGAGATAGAGCGCATGGCAAGGAGCGCAAAGTAGCGTGTTTTTATGGTAAGGAAGGAATTCGTAGTAGATGAAGTAACGAAGGTTATGGGCCAAGTGGAGAAGATCCGCAACGTGGCCATAATAGCGCACGTCCACCACGGCAAAACCACGCTGACCGACACGCTTCTCGCCAAGGTCGGCCTCATATCCCAGAGCGTCTCCGGCGATGTCCTATACACCAACTACGAGGCCATAGAGAAGGACAGGCGAATGACGATCAAGTCTGCATACCTGTCGCTGGGTTTCAACTACAAGGACAGCGACTAC
Source organism: Microcaldota archaeon (assembly GCA_028866905.1). Lineage (GTDB taxonomy): Archaea > Micrarchaeota > Micrarchaeia > Micrarchaeales > Micrarchaeaceae > JAGWHI01. The sequence continues at coordinate 35,347 of JAGWHI010000001.1, read as the reverse complement.
ATAATCAACCTGATAGACACCCCGGGGCACGTGGACTTCGGAGGGCACGTGACGAGGTCTATGCGGGCTGTCGACGGCGTAATACTCGTCGTAGACCCGGTCGAGGGGGTAATGCCGCAGACCGAGACCGTATTGAGGCAGGCGCTAAAGGAGAAGGCCAAGCCAGTGCTATTCGTTAACAAGGTCGACAGGCTCCTCAACGAGCTGCGACTCACTCCGGAGCAGACATTCGAGCGATTGCTCGAGCTCATAAACAACATCAACAAGATGATCGAGCAGTACTCGCCAGAGGAGTTTGCCACAAAGTGGCGCGTCAAGGTGGAGGACGGAAGCGTAGCCTTCGGGTCCGCGATGAAGAAATGGGCCATATCGAAGCCCATGATGGACAGGAAGAAGGTTTCCTTCAAGGACATATTCACGCTTACGGCAGCAGGGGACGAGGCGAAGCTGCAGGATGTGGCCCCGATAGACGAGGCTATACTCCCCATGATAATAGAACACCTGCCCAACCCGAAGCAGGCGCAGGTGTACCGAATCCCGCAGATCTGGCACGGCGACCTCGAGACGCCGAACGCAAAGGCGATGCTCGGAGTAGACGCCACCGCCAAGACCAATGTAGTCATATTCGGAATAAGGTACGACCAGCACAGCGGAGATGTCGCCATAGGGCGCGTGTTCTCCGGAGTAGTGAAGAAGGGGACTGAGTTCCACGTGTCTGGCAAGTCGCAGACCCAGAAGGTCCAGCAGGTGGCCATCTACATGGGCCCTGACAAGGTCATAGTCGACGCCATACCGGCGGGCAACATTGCGGCCCTGGTCGGCATGAAGGACGTGGTGATCGGAGACACCCTCAGCGAGGACGAGATAGATCCGTTCGAGCAGATAAAGCACTACACCCAGCCCGTGGTGACAAAGGCCGTCGAGGCAAAGGATTCGAGGGATACCACAAAGCTGATCAACGCGCTGAGGGCGCTGACAAAGGAAGACATGACGATGAAGGTCGAGATCAACCAGGAAACCGGCGAGCACCTGATAAGCGGAATGGGTGAGCTCCACCTGGAGACGATCGAGACCAAGATAAGGGACGAGTTCCAGGTCCCGATCACGACAAGCGAGCCCATAGTCGTATACGAGGAGGCGATAGAGAGGAAGGTCGGGCCGATAGAGGGGAAGTCGCCGAACAAGCACTCGAGGTTCTATGTTGACATAGAGCCGGTGCCGGAAAAGGTGCTCAAGGCCATGGACGACGGCCTCATAAACGATGGCAAGCCCAAGGGCCAGGCGGCGATAAACGCAATGATAGAGGCAGGCCTGGAGAGGCCCATAGCGAAGGGCGTTGTCCAGATAACCAACAACTGCATGCTCATAGACGCCACCCACGGGATCCAGTACCTCAACGAGGTTATGGAGCTCCTGATAGACGGATTCAACGAGGCGGTAAAGGAGGGCCCGCTGGCGAGGGAGAAGGCGACAGCGATAATGGTGAGCATAGTGGACGCGACGATCCACGAGGACCCTGTGCACAGGGGGCCGGCCCAGATAATCCCGGCGATAAGGAGGGCAATATTCGCCGGCATGCTCACGGCAGGCGTTGTGCTCCTCGAGCCCAAGCAGAACTTCACGGTCAACATACCGCAGGACTACATGTCCGACGTAATCTCATTCCTTCAGAGCAAGCGCGGACAGATTGTCAGCGTGAACCAGGACAGGGAGCAGGTCAGCATAATCGCGAAGATGCCAGTGGCCGAGGTAATAAAGAATTTCTCCAACGACCTCAGGGGCATAACCCAGGGAAGAGCGATATGGTACCACGAGTTCGCTGGCTACGAGAAGATGCCTACGGAGCAGCAGAACAAGGTCGTGCGAGAGATACGAACAAGGAAGGGGCAGCAGCCTGAGCCGCCGACTCCCGAAGTGTTCATGGATTAGCTTCCTACTTCCTTTTCTTCAGGAGAAACGCCGCAACAACAGCAGCTACTACTACGATTGCAGCTCCTATACTATAGGTAACTATATTGCCGGTTGGGCCAGGTACGTTATCTACTGCAGGCAAAATGTGCATGGTGGCGGCAACGCTATTCACGTTCTGCGATAAGTCGTTCGCGTAAAATGCATAGGACCCGATGGAGAGATTCGCACCCGGCTTGTAAGCCACCGTCCCAGTTCCGGTAGCCACGGTATTTCCTAAAGTAAGGAACTGTATGGCGCATGTATCGTTTGTATTGGCGCACGTGGCGGTCACAGTGGACGAATTTGCATACGGCACTACTGTAGGGTTCGGCGATACCTCAATGGCCGGCGGCGGAGCCCTCTCCTTTATCATAATCACTTTCAGCACGCCCGCTTCGATACTGGCCCCTCCCGAAGCCGGAGCAGGTATAATCACAGACACATAGCCCTTCCATCTGGCATTCGGGCTGTAGCTCTGGTTAGGCATCTGCACAGTCACCTTCAGCTTCAATGACGAATTGGCCGGTATCGTGCCGTTCATAGGATATACGCTCGCCATCGGCGTTATCGTATTAGGTATGGCATTTCCCGCAAATATCTGGCTTACCGACACGTTCAGCGATTGGTTCTCGACATTTATCAATGTCAGGTTCAGAGTCTGGCTGGAGCCCGCGGCAACCACGAAATCCAGGGTCCCTGCAACCTCCCCTATCTGGGCATAAGCAAGGCCGATGGCCGAGAACAGCAACATAACAGCCAGAAAAGCCGCGCCTAATCTAGACATCCAATCGCTAACCATTGGCGCCCTATATTTAAATAAGGGCGGCCGGTGTGCCGCTACTCAGGAACCTTTAAATAGTTTCTTTCGAGATATCCTATGACGGCGCTCTTTATCTAAGGATAATGATGCTAATGCCAATACCGAATGAGGTATTGCTGACGGTGTAAATATGGCAAAATCATACATGGACATAGAGGTATCAGACGAAGTTGTAGCGAAGACGATCGAGGCGCTCCAGTCCGCAAGGCGGGCGGGAACCATAAGGAAGGGCGCAAACGAGGTCACGAAGAGCGTTGAGCGCGGACTGGCGAAGTTCGTGGTTGTTGCCGGTGACGTTGAGCCGGAGGAAGTGGTGATGCACATCCCGAAGCTCTGCAAGCAGAGGAAGATCCCGTACTCGTTCGTACCGAGCAAGCTGGACCTAGGCAAGGCGATAGGCATAAACGTGCCGTGCACCGCCATAGCCGTTGAGAAGGAGGGAGATGCCGCCAACGCGATTAAGGACATAATAGCGAAGGTCACTGGCACGTCCCAGAAGAGGGAGGCCCCAGCTGCCGAGCACAAGCAGCAGAAGTAGATGATTCTAAATGGCCGAGGCACAAAATCCTGAAGAGGGGCAGAAGCCCCAGAAGCCCGCTGCGCAGCAGGCACAGCAGAGGAAGCCGGAGCCGTCCGACGACCAGCCGCAGTTCCAGGGCTTCGAGGCAGAGATAATCGAGATCAACCAGGTGGTAAAGACCGGGATATACGGCGAGATCTACCAGGTTGCGTGCAGGATACTCAGCGGAAAGGACACCGGCAGGATAATAAGGAGGAACATGCTCGGCCCGGCCAAGGTCGGCGACATAATACGATTGCCTGACACGAGCCGCGAAGCCAAGGAGATAAAGGTAAAGTAGTGTTTGTATGAACTGCTCCTATTGCTCAAAGCAGATAAGGCCCGGAACCGGCACGATGTACGTGTCGAGAATCGGCGCGATAAGCTATTTCTGCTCCAGCAGGTGCTACACCAGGCAGATCGAGCTTAAGAGGAAGCTGAACCCCAAGGAGATAAGGAAGTCGGTCGCCGCAGTGAAGCAGCAGAAGAAGTAATCCCTATTCCTTGTCGAACTTCTCCTTTGCGAAGAGCTCGTCCAGATCTATCTCAGCGTTGTCCATGTTCTCTATGCTGCGGGTTATGCTCTGCTCCGTGTACTCAGGGAAGTCAACGCCGCTGACCACAAGCATAACCTTCACTGCGTCCTTCTGCAGGCTGTCGTCTATCCTGGCGCCCCACTTAAGGAGAGCGTCGCTGCTTATCCTGCTCGCGACCTCCTGGAAGACCTTTTCCGCTTCCCTCAGCGTGAGGCTCTCGCCCCCCACTATGTTGACTAGCGCGCGCTTCGCGTTGCCCAGGTCTGCGTCCAGCAGCGGGCTCTTTATCGCGTTCTCGAGAGCTATAGTCGCCCTGTTCGCGCCGTCGCCGGTGCTTATGCCCTCTCCGCTTCCGATCACCGCGTAGCCCGAATCCTTGAGCACGCTCCTCAGGTCTGCGAAGTCTATGTTGACGAGCCCGGGTTTTGTCACCATCTCGACTATCCCCTTGGCGGCCCCCGCGAGCACCTCGTCCGAAACCCTGAACGCCATGTTGAGCGGCAGGTCCGGGGCTATCGAAAGCAGTTTGTTGTTGTGGATTATTATCGTTGTGTCGGTCACCTTCCTGAGCTTGTTCAGCCCCTCCAGCGCGTTCCTCATCCTGGTGCGCCCCTCGCTCGAGAACGGCAGCGTCACGATCGCCACAGTGAGCGCGCCAGCCTCCTTCGCCTGATGCGCTATAGTGCTGACCGAGCCGGTCCCGGTGCCCCCTCCAAGCCCGCACGTTATGAAGACCAGCTGCGCGTCTCCTAGCAGGTGCTTTATCTCCTCCTTGCTCTCGACTGCAGAGTCTTCACCGACCTTTATGTCGCTGCCTGCGCCGAGCCCTTTCGTTAGCTTCTTGCCGAGCAGCAGCTTCCTGTCCGCCTTGGTCTTTACAAGATGCGGCGCGTCGGTGTTCATCGCAACCAATGTCGCGCCCTGGACCCCAACGCTGTGCAGCCTGTTAATCGTGTTGCTTCCGCTGCCGCCGGTGCCCACAACGTATATCTTGGGCTTTGCGCTCTCTATAAATCGTAATATCTCCTCATCATCCGGACTCAGGACTTCTGTCGCCATAAAATTACCTGTGAAGAACTATGGAGTTTCAAACCCAAAATATATAATACGATGCGATTGCATCGAGCAGCTGATAGCTATTTATATTTCGGAACAAGTTTAATTCCGATGGGATTCGAAGATAAGATAGTGGCAGCCAAGGCGCAGCAGATACTCAACATCGCCGATTTGAGGGGCATCCCCTACCTGATAATATCCGGAGGCGCGCTTTCGGAAAGCATGAACGCAATGCTCACGAACTACAGGGGCAGGAACAACTTCCTCTTGATACTGGACGATTATATCGGCGGCAAGAAGTCTTTCCAGCGCGCGATACCCCAGCCCAAGGTCCTTTGCAGCATAGACATCAGGAATTCAGATTCAGGGATCGCCATAAGGCATGACAACGAGGGTACCCATTTCGCAATCACGGCAAAAATCTACGGCGACGTCGAGGCAAACCCGACCCAAAACGTCAAACTGTTCCTTGAGGAATTGGAGCACAAGGATTTCAGGGTAAAGACCGTAAGGGGATTAAACAGGCGGCCGCTCCTGTGCACGAAGCAGGAGGAACTGCCCAAAGGCAACGGGCTTGACGAGGAATACATGCTGCTCGCGGCGAACCAAAGGCCAAACGAGATAATACATGTATCGATGCGAACAAAGGAAAGGCCGCCGCACAGGCCGATTACTTCAGACCCCGCGGTAAAATCCAGGCATCTGTTGAGCCTGATAGACAGGAGCGGGATTCCATATGTAATGATACCCAAAAGCACACTCCTGGAAAAGCGGAACGCCATACTCGTAGGGAAAACTGGCGAAGCGCACGTAGTAGTTTTCCTGAACAATAACCTGAACGGGAATCCGCGAAAGGCCATATGCAGCATAGACATGTCGCTTTCTGAGACAGGCCTAAGGTACGAAAGGGAAGGGGAACTATTCCATTTCAAGCTGAGCGCAAAGATATACGGCGACGGGAACCTTCCCCGGCCACTGGAAACGCTTTTCGTACAGTTCGGGAACAGGAACGTGAAGATCGAAAGGGATCTCGATTTCGACAGACAGCCCTTCCTGTGCTTCGAGGAGGGCCAGCTCCCATCCGAGCACGAAGCCAAGATCGAAGGGCTGCGCCATACAATAATAAAAGGGCTTGCGATGAGCGCAGAAGTATTGAAAGAGCCGGAAAAGGCCTTCGGCACGCAATCGCAAAATTCCAACACTGGCGACCAGGGGGCAAAACTCTCCCTGGATTATACTATCTCATTCGGCGAGCCTCCGACAAACAAGCAGGAAGCGATTATAGAGATAAGGAACATAACCGAAAAGCTCTTCAACATCAGGCGTAGTGCGAAGAGCCCAGATGGGATCGGCTGCCTCAGCGACCAATCGACCGCGTTTAAGTTCTACCTCAACAAGGCCACAGAGTACTGGCTGAGGAAAGACGACAAGGATGTGCTTAAGGTGATATCGGCAAGCGAACACGCAAGCTCCATGTCGCTTAACAGGATATTCAACAACGAGGTGGAACCCGGCCATAATGGCATAGTGTCACTAAAACGCGGCGGTTCGCTCGAAGTCCTGGAGCAGATAGCCAACAACCGCAACGCCACCCCAGACGCGAGAAAGAACTCGTTGAAGATTGTAGAGCAGGCGAGGAAAATAAAATCCTAAACAATGTCAAGCGCCGAGAACATTATCGGCAGTATTATCGTCGCGTCCCCGTCTATTGTGGTGTACTTAGCCTTCTCCTTTATCTTCCCCCACGATACCGCCTCGGTGAGCCTGGCCCCGGACAGGCTGCCATCGAACTGGGACGAAGTGGTTATGTAAACCGCGTAGTCTAGGCCTCCCTTGAACTGGTTCCACCATATCACGTGGTGCTTGCTTATCCCTCCGCCGACCATCAGCGCGCCTGTCACCTTCTGGTCGAACGATATGTCGCTGAGTATGTGCTCGTCCCTCAGTATGTCGAGCCTGAAGTCATGGTCCTGGGCGTATATTGTCAGCTGCGTCCCGAACGCGCCGTCGACTATGCCTGGGCAGAACACAGGCACCTTGTGGAGGTAAGCCTGCCTGAGTATCGAGTGCGGGTCGCCGATCCTCTTGCCGAACTCGTACAGCAGCTCGCTCGGGCTGTACACCTTCTTGTAGTCGGGCGCCTTCGCTATGTCGGCCATTATCCTATTGAACTCCTTCTCGAGCTCCATTCCGTACTGCTCGTTCTCTATGAAGACGTTGCCGAGCCTGTAAACGCCTATCTTGTGCAGCTCGGTGTCGTCGGCACCGAAGCTTCCCATAGAGTAGACCCCGCCTGCAGCCCTGGCTATGTCATGGTCCAGGGTGCCGCAGGTCGTCATTATCGCATCGAAGTGCTTGACGCCATCGGCAAGCACTCCCCTCAGCCCTGTTGAAACCAGGTCCGCAGTGAACGAGAGGAAGTTGTACGACTTCTTGTCTTTCAGCATCCGTTCGAGTATGCCTATGCCCTCGACCATGTGCTGGCCGGAAAAGCCCCCCATCCTGTCCATCGAGGATATGAGGTCGGAAACCTTCATCCCCTTCTTCAGGCGTATGTCCCTGACCGGCTTCGCGAGCAGCTCCTTCTTCGAGTACATGGTAACAACTCTCAGCTAACTTTTATAACGTCTCCCAATTTCGGCGCCACTGCGTTGAACCCCTCAAGGTTCAGGTTGTCCGCAAGCGTTGTCGCGCTCTCGTTGTCGGCGTGCACGCAGAGCACAAGGTTCGGGTCGCTCTCGCGCACATACCTGTATATGTCGCTCATCCCAGCGTGCGCGGAAAGGTCGTAGGTTGTGACCGGGGTGCTGATCTTCCTCTTCACCTCGTCGATCGTCACGAAGCCATCCTCGATGAGGCTGCGCCCGTTCGATCCCTCCGCCTGGTATCCTGTTATGAGTATGTTCGACTCCCTGTTCAGCCTTGTGATGTAGTCCAGCACCGGCCCGCCGTTGAGCATGCCCGACGTAGTGACAATTATCGCCGGCTCTCCGAGCGCGAGGTGCCTGTCGCTCCTGTCGTTTATCCTTGTGGTCTCGCCGATGGCATTGTGGAGCGTGTCGGAGTTTGTTATGAACCTCGGGAAGTTCGCGACTATCGATGTCGCCGCCCTCGCCATTCCGTCCAGGTATGTCATGCCGCAAAGGTTGTGCCTGTAGAGTATCGAAAGGATCTCCTGGCTGCGCCCCACCGCAAAGACCGGTATGAGCGCAGTCCCGCCGTTGTCTAGCGTTTCCTTTATCTTCTCCACGAACTCCCTGATCGTCTTCTCGCGGTCCGGGTGCTCCCTGGTCGCGTATGTCGCCTCGGTTATAAGCACGTCGGACTTGATTATCTCGGCCCCGTCATGGAGCTCCTGCTTCTCTATCTTGAAGTCACCGGTGTAGACAATGCGCCTGTTGTCCTTGGCCTTCTCCCTCTCTATCAGCGTTACTGCGCTCCCGCTTATGTGGCCGGCGTCGTAGAAGGTTATGTTGAAGTCGTCAACGGTTATCGGCACCTTGTAATTGAGGTTGACGTACCTGCTCATGAAGGTGCGTATCTCGCGCTTCTTGAAGCCAGGCCAGTTCTTGTTCTTCTTTGCGACATTCAGCGAATCCTCAAGGAGTAGCTCCGACAGCTTGAGCGTCGGGTAGGTCCCGAAGGTCGGTATCGCCATGTGGTTGTAGAGCGCAGGCACGTACCCGCTGTGGTCCAGATGTGCGTGGCTAAGCACTACGGCATCGGCGCTGTGCACCTCCGCCGGGTACTCAGGCTTGTCCGAGCTTATTTTCACTCCGTAATCCATCAGCAGCTTCTTGCCGTCATCGAGCAGTATGGCCGACCGGCCTACTTCCTGCGCTGCTCCCAAAAACTTCAGATTCATCTATACATCCTAGCAGTGAGACTGGCATCCCGATCTTAGGAATAGGGTCAGAACTCCTGTTCATATCGAATGGGCGATTAATGTATAAAAAGCTTGCTGTCGATATATCTATCGACCAAACCCTATAGTGATATTATGCCCGACGAAATCCAATTCCAGGACCTTGCCGCTCTCCTGAAGATAACCCCGGAAACGGTAGTGGAGCGGTATGGCGCCCAGATAAATTCCTCGTTTTTCGACGCATCCAACATACTAGGCACCCTTAAGATAAAGGGCCTCATAGACTTCACAACCGCCTTCCCCGGGCAGAGTGCCGTCCACGTGACGGACAACGGCAAGAAGCTGATAACCGAGGCCGACGAGCGCGCGACCCAGCCGTTCGACCACCTAGATTACGAGGTGCTGACGCAGCTCTCCGGCGGGAAGAGGTCTGTAGTGGATATAGGCAGCGCGGTAAACATAAGGCCGAAGGATCTTGCAATGCACATATACAAGCTCGAGGCCCAGGACTACCTCGTTTCCACATTCAAGAGCGGGAACGTGGATCTCGCCCTGACCGAGAAGGGGTTCCTACAGGTAAAGAACGGGATGCCGCAGGATGCCGGAGCGATCCAGCAGGCCGCCCTAGGCGAGCCGATTCCGCCAATGGGTTCCACTATGATAACGCAACAGGCTTCGCCGCAGCAGGCGCAGGCCCAGCAATCTGCACCCCAGCCGGCTGCCGCACCTCAGGCGCCTTACACCCCTCCCCCGATGCAGGGCGGCGGCGTGCTCGGATCCAAGCTGATGATAGTCTGGATAGCCGTGCTGATAGTGCTGGTTATAGTGGTGCTGCTGTACGCCCAGGTAATCTAGCTAGCCCTTCCCCTTTATCCTGAAGGAGTCCAGCTTCATTACCGTGTCTTCGGAGAGCTTGGAGAATATGGGCTCCGGCTCATCCTCAAGATTTAGCGCGAACTTCTTCCCGAAAAGGCCCAACGAGTGTTCCTTTATCCCGAAATATACTGACGCCCTGCCGCTCGCAGAAGGGCAGAACGGCCAGAGCATGATCGTCAAAGTGTACGCTACCGAGAGCAACCCTGACATAAGCGATGCGAACTCCTCGGCTGTTTTCTTGTCGGACTTCGCCTTCTTCGCCATGGCCCACGGCTGACTGTTGCTCATTATGGCATTGCCCTCCCCTGCCAGCTCGACGACGGCCTGGAGCGCCTCCCTTATCCTCATGCCGTCGAACGATTCTGTGTACCTCTTAACGGCCCTTTCTATTGCATCTGCGATTTCGCCCGACTGCGCCATCTGCTTCGGGAGCAGATCGGAGTGCATCTTGGCCATCTTGAGCACCCTGTGTATGAAGTTACCTATCTTGTCGTTCATCAGGGTGTTTATCGTGTCTATTGTCTCGTCTATGTAGAACTCGCTGTCCCCTGTCTCCGGGTATATGTGCATCAGCACGAACCTCCAGTAGTCGGCATCGAGTATTTCCAGCGCCTCCACCATGTCTATGCCGATGCCCCTGCTCTTGGAGAACTTCTGCCCCTCGAAGTTGAGGAACTCTGATGCGCGTATGGTGTTCGGCAGCGCCTTGACCACGCCTGACCCTATTATCAGCGCAGGCCAGAACACCGTGTGGAACTCTATGTTGTCCTTGCCCATGAACTGGACTAGCCTGGCGGATCCGTCCCAGTAATCGGCCCACCTTTTGCTGTTCCATTCCTTTGTCATGGCTATGTACGCGAGAGGGGCGTCGAACCAGACGTAGAAAACCGAATCCTCGTAGCCCTTCTCGGGCACCGGGAAGCCCCACTTCATGTGGCGCGTTATGTCCCTTGTGCGCAGCCCCTCGCCGATGTAGCTCAGGGACTTGTTCACCGCATTCTTTGTCCAATCGTTCGCAGATTCCCTCTTTATGAAATCCTCCACCATCGGCGCGAGCTTCTCGAGCTCTATCGCAAGGTTCTTGCTCTTCACGAACTCTATCTCCCGCCTGCCGCATATGCTGCACGTCGGGTTGATTATCAGGTGCGGGTCAAGCAGACGGCCGCAGTCGTCGCACTGGTCCCCCCTGGCGTGGGATTGCCCGCAGTAGGGGCACGTGCCCTCTATGAGCCTGTCGACAAGGAACCTCTTGTCGAATCTGCAGTACGCCTGCTGCCGCTCCACCTCCTTTATGTATCCATTCCTCTTCAGCGCGTTGAAGGTGTCGTAAGTGACCGACCTGTTCTCATCGCTGTGCGTCTTGCCGAAGTAGCTGAACGTGCATCCGAAGTCCGCGAACAGCCTCTTTATCTTCTCGTGCATCGCGTCGGCAAGCTCCTGCGGCTCAACACCCTCCTTTATCGCGCGGAGCTCTATTGGGGTGCCGTGCTGGTCGGAGCCGCAGATGAACACCGCGTCCTCGCCCTTCATGAGCAGGTACTTGTAGTAGACATCGGCCGGCAGCACAGACCCTATGAAGTTGCCAAGGTGCGGCAGAGAATAGGTGTACGGCAGCGCGGATGTCACAATCGTCCTTGCCAAAAAACCACGTTAATCGATTTGATGGTCTACTATAAATAGTTTGTCCGCTCGGCGCAAAATGCGCAGGTATAAATTAATTCCATGAGCTCATAAACCGCATGGATTTCGCAAGCTTAATCCTGACGCTTGTGCTAAGCACTTCAGCGTCATGGGCCCGAATGTTTATCGCGCTATTCCTATCAATACTCGTGAGCCTCGGCATAGGGATCTACGCCGCCCGATCAGAGGTCGGGGGGAGGATAATACTCCCGATACTGGACATATTCCAGACCCTGCCGATACTCGCCTTCTTTCCGTTCGTCATATTCATTTTCGTGGGTGTGCTCCCCGGTTTCATAGGGATAAACGCCGCAGTGATCTTCCTTATAGTGACGAGCATGATGTGGAACATAAGCTTCGGCGTCTACGAGTCGATAAAGGCTCTGCCCGCGGAGTTCGACGAGGTGTCGAAGCTTTACGGGATGAGCACTTTCGAGAGGCTTACCAAGATCTACCTGCCCGCGGCGATGCCCAGGGTGGTGGAGCAATCCGTGCTCTCCTGGGCGATAGGGCTTTTCTACCTTGTCACGAGCGAGATATTCTCTACAGGCTCAGCGGTCTACCAGGTCAAGTACGGGATAGGCTCCCAGCTAACGCAGCTCGCGCTGGGAGGCAACACCGAGGGGTATGTCCTAGGGCTTGCCGTCTTCATACTTTTCGTGGTCGCCACAAGGTTCCTCTTCTTCGCGCCGCTAGAGAGGTACGTGACCAGGTACAACGCCGAGACGCAGCGCGTAGAGGAGCCGAAGTTCTCGGACAGGGTCAAGAGCTCGATACTGCACAACAGGCTGATCAGGGTTCCGCACATCGTGATAAAGATGCGCCATAAGGCTGGATCTGTGGCCCGCAGGTCGATAGACTCGATAAACATCCACAACGGCCCCGGAAGGATGTCGGCAGTCGAATCTTCGATAAAGAGGCACGCGACCCTGATCGCCGTGGTAGCCATACTCGCGGTGATTGCGGCGGTGTTCCTGCAAAACAACCTGATATCGTATGAGGCCGAGGCGCTTGCCGCGCTCGCGATAAGCTTCGCAAGGGTCTGGATAACATTCGCGATGATACTGCTGGTGTCTGTGCCGCTGTGCATCTACCTCGTGTTCAAGGCTAAGAACAGCAACAGCTACCTGCTCTTCTTCCAGGTGCTCGCCTCCATACCGGCAACCATACTCATGCCGATAATAGTGGAGGCGCTCAAGGGCTACCCGATGCACAACGAGGCGATAGCGATAGCGGTATTCTTCCTCAGCGGCATTTGGTACGTGGTGTTCAGCATAATAGCCAGCACAAAGACGCTCCCCGCCAGCGTGTTCGAGGTGAAGAAGCTGTTCTTCGTGAACGGCCACAACGCGTTCAAGAACATATACATGAAGGCGATCTTTCCCGGTTTGGTGACCGGGGCGGTCACGGCCATAGCGGCCGAATGGAACGCCAGCATCGTGGCAGAATACTTCACCAGCAACGCCGCAAGCGGCGGCACAGTTCTAAGCGCGGTGCAGTACGGCATGGGCAAGCTCCTCGACACGGCGCTGTCGGCGAACAACCTGGTGCTGATGTTCGTGGCGCTGCTCAACCTCGTCGCCATGATACTGATAATCAACAGCCTCGTCTGGAAAAGACTCTATAATAAGATTTCTGTCATATATAGCTGATAACATGCCGCTGATAGAGGTCAAGGACCTTAGGCTCTACTTCAACAACGGCCAGGCCAAGGTCATAGACGGGGTATCGTTCAGCGCTGACAAGGGCCAGTTCGTCTCGATTGTAGGTCCATCGGGATGCGGCAAGAGCACGATGCTCAGGATCATAGCTGGCCTCATAAGGCCGACTTCGGGAAGCGTGCTCTACATGGGCAAGGAGATTATCGGGCCGGTGACCGGGATATCCTTCGTGTTCCAGGACTTCGCGCTCCTCCCATGGCTTACCAACATAGAGAACGTCGAGCTCGGACTGTCCAGGTTCGATGTGCCAGACGACGAGAAGAAGAGGCGCGCCGCAGACCTGCTAGACAAGTTCGGCCTGGGCGGCTTCGCAAACGATTATCCGAACGTGATAAGCGGCGGAATGAAGCAGAGGGTGGGCATAGCAAGGGCGATAGCATCCGAGCCCAACGTGCTGCTCATGGATGAGCCGTTCAGCTCGCTAGACGTCCTGACCGCCGAGACGCTCAGGGGCGACATAATGTACATGCTTAACAGCGCTGCGCTCTCCGTAAACTGCGTGATAATGGTGACGCACAACGTGGAGGAGGCGGTGGAGGTCTCGAACAGCGTTGTCATACTCTCGAACAAGCCGGCCGTAGTGAAGGAGATAAGGGAGATAGGCCTGCCATACCCTAGGGACAAGCACTCGGAGGAATTCCTGCGGGAGGTCGACCAGATATACGCGACGCTCACTGACTAGGCAGGCTCCACCTGTCGGCCTCGAGGTCGTAGGCGATCAGCTTCGTCCTCACGCCCCATTTGACAAGCACCTCCTTGAGCAGCCTGTGCTCCGTGCCGCTCTCCTGGAACTCCACACCCTTGGCTTTCAGCTCAGCTGCGAGCTCATCGGTGGACATGCTCCTGCCGTTGAGGATGAAAACCGCGCTCTTGAACGGCTCGACAAGCGCGAGCCTGGACCTTATCACAGGCAGCGGGTTGCCAGGGGGAAACTGCCTGCCCAGGTCCGTGAGCACGAGCACCCCGTTCTCTATCCTTGCGAAACCCAGCAGCTCGCTGACACCGACAAGCGGCAGAAGCTCGTCCACGAGCTTGCCCGTCTCCTCTGCAAGGTGAGAAAGGCTCACAGAGCCCTGGTGATCCCTCATTATCTTCATGAGCCCCCTGAGCCTGGTGACCCCTGAGCCGACCGGAAATATGTCTGCCATGCGATTCGATTACTAATTTATGGCAATAACTAAAAAGCTTATCAGGGGGCTTCCATCATAAATGGAAAACGCACATTTTCCGCATTTCCATGCTTCAAAAACGCCAATTTCAGCAGTTTCACGGTATCGCCTCTCGAGCCCGCATTCCCCTAATCCAGGGATTGAAAACCTATATAATACTCTTCGACCCATATGGTAATGTCTTCTGCTGTGGTTTCATGGACGCGTCTACCCTGGAGGCCCTAAGGATGAAGTTCGACGACTTCCTCGAGCGCTACTACAGGGACGACATAAACTCGATAATAATCTCGTTCCCGACAAGGAGGAGCCTGAAGGTCGACGTCAAGTCGCTGGAGGAGTTCGACCCGGAACTGGCGGGCGAGCTGATATCCCACCCCGACAACATAATAGAGGCGGCGGAGCAGTCGCTGAAGGGGAAGATGTCGGACCTCAACATGGACGAGTTCGAGCCCCATGTCAGGTTCTTCGGGCAGACGATAAACAACCCTCTGGTCCAGGACGTTGGATCATCGTACATCAACAGGCTCATACTGCTGGACAGCCTCATAGTAAAGAGGTCGGAGATAAACCCCAAGGTGAAGCTCGGCACGTACAAGTGCAGCTACTGCGGCAACACGCTCAAGGTGCGCGTGGGCAAGGACGAGATCTCGGACATATGCGAGCAGTGCAAGAGGCGCTCGATGAAGCAGGTGTCCGAGGAGTCGAAATTCATAAACCTCCAGAAGATAGCGGTGCAGGACCCGCTAGAGAAGCTGAGGGGAAGCTCGCCAACCTGGCAGCTGGAGGTCTGGATAGAGGACGACCTCGTCAACACAGTCATACCGGGTGACAGGATAGAGCTGACCGGGATACTCAGGATAAGGCCCAGGAGGAACGCCAGGGGCAAGCTCGACCCGAACCTCTTCACCATGTTCCTGGAGTGCGTATCGATACTCCCGAAGCAGAAGGAGTTCGCGGAACTGGACATAAGCGAGGAGGAGGAGCGCGCGATAAGGGAGCTGGCGAAGGACCCGAAGATATTCGAGAAGGCCGCGATGTCCATAGCGCCCTCGATATACGGCCACGAGCAGATAAAGCAGGCTGTGGCCCTGCAGCTTTTCGGCGGGACGTCGGGCAAGCTGCTCGTCGACGGCGGAGTCATAAGGAGCGACATGCACATACTTCTGATAGGAGACCCGGGAAGCGCCAAGACGAGGATACTGCAGGCGGTATCAAAGCTGGTGCCAAAGGGAATCTACGTTAGCGGAAAATCAGTTACCGGCGGCGGAATGACCGCGGTCGCGGAGAGGGACGAGTTCTCCGAGGGCGGCTGGACGCTCAAGGCAGGCGCGATGGTGCTGGGATCCGGAGGAATCGTTGCGATCGACGAGTTCGACAAGCTCGGCGACGACGACAGGTCTGCCCTACACGAGGCCCTGGAATCGCAGACGATAAGCGTAGCCAAGGCAGGCATAATAGCGACGTTCAACGCAAGGGCTGCGGTGCTGGCCGCGGCAAACCCGAAGTACGGCAGGTTCGACCCCAACGCGTATCCGTCTGAGCAGTTCGACATACCAGTGACATTGCTATCGAGATTCGACCTCATCTTCCCGATCAAGGACATACTGGACGAGGAACTAGACAAGAACATAGCCAAGCACATACTTCTGCAGCATGGGGCTGCGGGCGCGAAGCTCGCTGACGTCGAGAAGTACGAGCAGGTGGAGCTGCCGCCGATAGACGGGGAGCTGCTCAGGAAGTACATAGCCTACGCCAGGAAGAACGTCTTCCCGCTGATATCCCAGGAGGCGAGCCAGAAGATCCAGGCGTATTACGTAGACCTCAGGAAGACCGGCGCGAAGCAGGGTGCTGTCCCGATAACGCCGCGTCAGATCGAAGGGCTTGTCCGCATGGCCGAGGCGAGCGCGAAGTCGAGGCTGTCAGGGGTGGTCGAGCTGCTCGACGCGGAGCGCGCCATAGCGCTCAGCGAGTTCATGCTCAAGACTCTTGCCGTAGACAGGGGCGGCCGTCGCGACATAGACACCATACTGACAGGCATGCCGCGCGAGAAGGTAGACAAGCTCAACGCCATACTCGGCATAATAAGGGGCCTGGAGGAGAGCGAGAAGACGGCCAAGACCCAGAGGGTGATCGAGGAGGCGGAGAAGGCGGGCATAGACATAGCGACCACAAACAAGTACATAGCCGACCTCGAGAGGTCAGGGGACATATTCAGCCCGAGGCCGGGCATCCTGAAGACGGTGAAGCACGAGTCGGAGTAGTGGTGGCATGCCCCTGCGCGTCATAGAATACAGGCAGCTGCTACAGATACTCTCTATGTTCGCGATAGTGCAGTTCGCCGGCCTGTTCCTCGCTATAGAGTTCTTCAGCGGCACGTCCTACCAGCAGGCCACCACCGCGGAGGTCGCCTCGTCGTCGATAAACGCGCTGTTCTACATCGGGTACATCGTAGTATTCGCTATAATAATCGTAATGATCCTGCGCATATACAAGGGCAACGTGATATTCAAGCTGATGGAGGGCTTCGTGCTGTTCTTCGCTTCGCTCTTCGTCTTCCTGGCGCTGATCGCGATAGCGCTCAACTACCTCCAGGGATCCAGCATATACGACATAGTGTACGGCAACTCCCCAATCTCGATATTCGCGGTTTCCGCAGCGCTCGCGCTGGGGCTTGTCGCAGCGAAGAACCTCTGGCCCGGCCTCAGGAACACCGCCGCGATAATAGCCAGCATAGGCGTGGGCTTCGTGCTCGGCATAAGCTTCAGCTTTCTGGCGTCCATGATATTCATATGCCTGCTTGCGGTGTACGACTTCATCGCGGTCTTCATAACCAAGCACATGGTCTCCATGGCGCAGGCGATGTCCAAGAACAACATGGCCTTCCTCGTCGGAGTGAGCGAGGTCAAGGCGGTGCCGCAGAGCAGCCTGCCAAGGGCGCAGCTCGATGCCTACAGGAAGGAGCTCGCGGAGTCCGGCGCGCATAAGTTCAGGATTCCGAACTACACTAATATGGTACCGATTGCGGCAAGGGTCGAGCTCGGCACCGGCGACCTTGCGGTCCCGCTGATGGTGGCGATATCGGCATACAAGCTGTTCCTGAACTTCGTCCTCAGCATATCCATAATACTGGGGGCAATTTTCGGGCTGTTGCTGACCATGTTCATACTGAAGAGGTACATGCGCGCGCTGCCCGCCATACCTCCGCTCCTTTTCGGCATTGCCGTCGCAGTACTGGCGTATTTCGCGGCCCTCCACCTCTGATACGTCAGCTATTTATAGATTTACTCAAAAGGCATACTGGAAGTTAGCATGGTAGTCGTTAGGCTCAACAAAGCGGTTTTCGCACTGCTAGCCCTGGGGCTTGTCCTTGGGGTATCTTACGCCGCGATAGTGGGGACATCCACAATACAGGCGCCTGCGGTAATACTAACCAGCAACCAGGGAAGCCTGACAACCATAAACCTGACGGTCACAACGGGCAGCGGGAACGTTTCCGTAGTGGGCCCGTCAGAAGTGGCCAACAGCACTATCGATTCCGCAAAAACCGCGGCTTCGTACGCGGCATCTTACCTCCGCCTTAACTTCAGCAACTACAACTTCATATACGACATACAGGACAATGGCAACGTGTCTGGGCCAAGCGCCGGCGCAGCCATGACCCTCCTTGCGATATCCGCGCTGTCCCACAGGCCGCTCCCCACGGACTTCACAGTTACCGGCACCATACAAAGCGATGGAACGGTTGGCGAGGTCGGCGGCGTATACGACAAGGTCAGCGCAGCCGCTTCAGATGGCCTGTCCTATGCCCTAGTGCCGTACGCGCAGAACGGCACCTTCGAATCCGAGCTCTACCTGCTCGTCCAGTCGACATTCGGGCTGCCTCTAATAGAGGTGTCAAACATAAGCCAGGCAGAGAGCTATGTGACTGGCCAGGCCAGCATAGCGGGAAGGGCGGTAAAACCAAGCATGTTCGTGGACCTCCACGCAAGCGGCGCGCCGAACGCCACGCTCGCCTGCCAGAACGGCTGCAACACCAGCGCGTTCGGCACGCTTGTGAACTTCACATTCAACGCCACGCAGGCGCAGATATCAAGGCTGCAGTCCTACGGCAACTTCGCTAACGTGTCATCGCAGCTGTCGGCTACGCTTTCGCAGAGCGAGACCGCGGCAGACAAAGGCTACCTCTACGCCGCTGCAGACCAGGCGTTCCTCGATTACATAAACACTGTCTTCTTCAACAACTACGCAACGAGCAGGAACCAGGCGCAGAACCTCCTGAACTCCACGTTCGACCTGTGCAGTTCGGTCAACCAGACGCAGCTGACCACAGCAAACTACGAGTTCGTGCTGGGCGCCGACCTCAGGCAGAGGTGGGGCAACTACACAGTGCTGCAGAACCTGGCAACGTACAACCAGTCGAACGTAGAGACCGACCAGGAGCTGCAGTCGCTCTACAACGCGGCGGAATCGGCTGGCTGGTGCAACGCCGCGCAGGAGATGTACAACCTGTCGTCAGACATTGGCGGAAACCCTGTATACTTCTCGCAGAACCTCAGCTCACTTGCGCTTTCAAGGATAACGGCTGCGAACAAAGGGCTTGGCTCAACGCCCATACAGGACCGGGGCATATACGTAGGCACCGCGCAGCAGGCGTTCAACAGCGGCGATTACGCCGTGGCCATAATGGACGCCGACTACCAGCGCGCATTCTCCGCCCCGATACCGCAGCTCTCGCTATCGCAGCTTAATTCGGCGACGTCAGCAATAGCGTCCAATTCCACTTACGGGCTCTGGTCTACGCAGTTCGCTAACCAGGCGCTGTTCTACATATACCTGTCGCAGAACAGCCAGAATCAGCAGCAGGCCATGGGCTACGCGCAGCAGGCCTACCAGGTTGCGCTCCTTGCGAACTACCTGTCCAATGACACCGCCGCGATAGCGCAGAACATGGTGCAGGGCCAGCTGAGCACTACAGTGCCGTCCGGCGCAGCGACTGGGCAGGCCGGCCTTCAGAATGTCGCACTAGGGCAGATTCTCGGCCTCGTCTACGCGATGTTCGTATTGCTCGTGGTAGTGCTTGTAGTGAGCGTGGTGACCCTTGCGGTACTCATTTACCACATATTCGGCCACAGGCACGGCGAAAGGCCTTCCGGGAGAAGGCGCAGATGAATGATGCTAAAACATAACAAGAGTGAAAGGTGATTTGATAGCAAAAGTATTGCCAGGGAAGGTGTGCGTATCGTGCGGTCGCCTGACCAACGAGTACACGGAGTTCAAGTGCCCAGCGTGCGGCAAGTCCACCATAACAAGGTGCAAGCACTGCCGTGAGATATCCAATATCTACAAGTGCAAGGAGTGCGGCTTCGAGGGACCATGATGTCCAGGGTAGGCATAACCTTCAAGATATACCCGGAGGAGGGGCAGCTCGACTCAGCCATAGAGGGCATAAAGCGCGAGATGAACCCAGCTGCCTTGGCCACAGAGGACATAGGCTTCGGGATAAAGGTCATAAAGGTGCTCATAAAGTTCGAGGACACCGAGACCAGCTCGTCAAAGCTCGAGGAAAGGCTAAGGTCGATAAAGGGGGTAAACGAGATAGAAGTAGAATCCGAAACCCTGATCTGATTATGGCGGCGCTAGAAGATGGCGCAGCCCACATCCGCCACGTTGGTTCCGGTATAGGCGTTCTCAACCATTATCGTGCTGCCCTCAACCCTCCTGAGGAACCTGTACGAATCGCAGTAGTTGATGAACCCGTCTATCGACAGGCCCATTTTTTCTACCTGCTGAAGGGACCAATCATCAACGATTGCGCCTGCCGCGTCGGTCTTCCCATCCCTGCCGTCCGTGCCCATGTAGCCTATGGTGACGCCCCTCAGCTTTTTATCGCGCATGATCCTCAGGGAAAGCAGTCCCTGGTGAAGGTTCCTACCACCAATGCCGTGTCCCGTCACGTTTAGGGTGGTTTCCCCGCCCCAGACAACCGCCGCCTGCTCTCCTGGAAGCATCGCCTTCCTTCTCTCGGAAATCGCAGAGAATATCCTGTCTACCGCATCGTTGGCGTCCCCTGTTATTATCCCGAGGTCCTCTACGCTCATGCATGGATAGCTTAGTCTGATGCTGTCCACCATCGCCCTCCTCGCCATGCCATTGTCAGCGATTATTATGTTTTCGATGCTGTCGTACCGCATGCCGCCATTGAACCTCGAATCGCTCGGCCTCGGCGTCTCCTTGACTTTGCGCCCAATCCCACTATCGACATAATCGATTATACGCTTTGGAAAACTTTTTTCAAGGCCGTATTTGAGAATTACGGCCTTCACATCTTCAAAGGTCGCATTCATTGCAGCGGTCGGCCCCGAAGCTATTACAGAAATATCGTTGTCAGGCACATCCGAGATTATGAGGCCCCTAACCCTTCCCCTGCAATGCATTGCAAGCTGGCCGGCCTTTATGCTGGAGAGATGGCTTCGTATCACGTTCATCTCTGTTATAGGCATCCCGCTTTTCAGCATTATTTCATTAGCTTCTCTGATGTCCTTCTGTGTAAGCCCTTCGCGCTGTACCTCTGCGCAGGATGATCCGCCGCCGCTTATCAGAGCGATCGTCACCGAATCCTCATCGGCGTTTTTGTCGAGGAAGCCGAGCATCTCCCTGCCTCCTCTGAAGCTGTTTCTGTCAGGCACGGGGTGGGATCCTCGGATTGCTCGTATCCTCTCGGGTTCCTGCACCGCGTTCTGGGGAAGGCTTATCACTCCCCTAATCTCGACTCCGGAAAGGATACTCTCAAGCGCTATCGCCATCTCAGCAGTGCTCTTCCCCATCCCAGACACAAGCACCTTGTACGCGTCAAGGCTGAGCTCCTCGCCGATAGCATTGATGCTGAGCATGTTGCCCTCCAGGCGTATGTGCTCCTTCATGCACACGCTGGGGTGAACAGCTACAACGGCGCTTTGGAACGCTTTCACTATCGCCTCGCGTTCCTTCGATATCCCATTATCGCCCCTGGCAATAAGCTTGTCAACGCTCTTAAAGTCCGCCACAATTAGTGTCATAATCAGAAATATATAGCGCTTTCCATAAGGCTTTTAAAATAATAATGAGATGCGCTAGGGTGTTGGCAAGCAAGGCCCAATCGGCCATGGAATACCTCATGACCTACGGCTGGGCGATACTGATAATGGCCGTCGTACTAGTGTCTTTGTTCTCCCTTGGAATCTTCAACAAAGGCAGCGTGATAACCAGCGCATGCCTTGCCAACCCGGGATTCTTCTGCAGCAGGCCGCTTCTCAACACCACTGGCGCACTTAACATAACAGTAGGGCAGCTCAGCGGCAGCACAATCACCCTGACCTCCATAGGATGCTCTAACTCTACGGCTCCTCCGATCCAGACAACAGGGCTTAACAGTATAGTTTTAGTGTCCGGAGAATCGGTGCCGTTGGTGCTAAACTGCCCGATAACTGCCAACACGGTAGGTACATCTTTCACGGGTACCGTTTGGATAGGGTACACCGCATCAGGTTTGCCTGGCCAGACCGCGATGATTGCAAGGGTATCTACCGCAGTGGCAACGGGTGCCGCTGTCGGCAAGAGCGGTACTGGCAGCGCTGGAGGAGGCTCATCCTCGAACACTATAAAATGGCTGTCCGGTTGGATGTATAGGGAACCAATAACAATATCCAACGGTGGCGGCAGCCTATCCGATTACCAGATATTAGTAAAGGCAAACACCGCATCGTTGATAAGCGCGGGCCATATGAATGCTAATGGCAACGACATAGTAGTCACGGATAACAGCGGCCAGACCCAAATACCATTCTATCTAGCAGGGCCGATAAATTCCGCATCTACGAACATTTGGATAAACGTCCCAACGATAGCGGCGGGCAACACTGTGATATACATGTACTACGGGAACTCTGTCGCTACATCGCAAAGTAGCGGCATCAATACATTTAACCTGTTCGATAGTTTCCCAGGAAGCACGCTTAACTCCAGCAAATGGTCGGCTTACCAGATAAATAACCAGGGCCCTGCTACCGGGCAAGTAGTGGTAAATAACAAGTTAGAGCTCTTGTATGGTACAACATGGTGGGGTTCAGATGCGTATACTAACCCAACCTATCCAACGAGTACTGCATGGGAACTGGATGTAAACGTCAACTGGGCGCAGCTAAGCTCGGTAGGCAACTGCGGGGGCACATATTGCGATAGCCCGAGCATAATCTATCTAAGGTCTCCGAGCGCGACAAGGGATACGACCTACTATGGCGAACCCGGGTATCCGTCAATATTCCTGCAGTTCAACCCCCACAACAGCCAGGTCGCCTTCCAGGCCGGAGGGGGAGGCAACTCGATAACCTCCTCTGGAAGCTACAGTGTCAGCACTAATACCTGGTTCAACGCCTCAATACAGGTGTATCCCGGGACGGGCTCCAATGCAGTAGCGTACGAGTATATAGGCGGCGCTTCTCAGGCTTCTCCATTGCAGATACCAGCCAACATATTCACTAACATATCTTCATATGTGGTGGAATTCCATACTGGCAACTATGGGTCTATCGACGAAATGTTCATAGGAAACGTAATACTAAGGCAGATTTCAGCTATAACGCCTACAACCTCTGTAGGTGTAGAGCAGACCGTTTGATAGGCTATACCTCGGCAACCCTAGTAGGTTCGTTCACGCTCTTGTCCCTATCGAGCTGGTATACCCTTGCAGTGCCTATCTCCCTGAGCGCGTTGTCGTGGGTTATTATGAAGATCTGCTCGACGACCTTGGGCAGCGAGTCCTGCAGAACCTTTATCAGCTTCTCTATGCCGGCCTCGTCTATGTTGTGCGTGGGCTCATCCAGTATTATCCACTTAAGGTTCGGCACTATCACCATCGCCAGAGCGATCCTCAGCGTGAGGCAGCCTATGCTCCTCTCTCCGCCGCTCGCTATCTGGTCTACGGGCTGCCAGAGCTCCTCCGCGCCGTTCTGCGTATCGAACTCCAGCATATAGTCGTCGCGCTTGGCGTTCAGCCTTATGTTGGCGTAGTCGCCGTACGGATAGAGCTCGGGCCACAGGCCGGACATTATCCCGTTTATGGATGATACGAGCCGGTTCCTCAGTGCTGTGCTCGTGTCTGAAAGCGCGGCCTTGAATATGTTAAGGCTTGAGAGGAGCGATCTCCTCCTCTCTATGCGTTTCTCTATTGCGGCAAGGCTGTCTATCTGCTTCCTCTTCTCAGCAATCTGGGCATCAAGGCTCTCGATGTACCTCTTGTTCGCCGTAGCCTTCGCCTTCATCTCTGCTACGGCATTGCCCTCCCTTGATACCTCCTCCTGAAGCCTGTCTATCGCCTTCTCGTCGACCTTTATTCCCTCCAGTTCACCCTCCGCCCTCTTGGTGTCGATGTCCAGCCTCTTTATCTCATCTAAATACTTCTCCTTCCTTCGTAGCTCCTCTTCGCGCGCCTTGACGCCTGCGTACTGCTTCATCACGGCCTCATAGCCCTCAGAGGCTGATTTCAGCGACGACGACGCGGCGTCCAGCAGCGATTTTATTGACATTCTCTCCTTCTCCAGCTCCGCCAGCTTCGCATCGACCCCCTCTGTTTCCCTCATCCTCCCTGCCGCCAGCGAGACTTCGGGGATCTCCTTTTCCAGCTCCCTGATCCTGGAATTGCACCTGTCGAGTTCCGGCTTGTTCGCCTCGAGCTTCGCCCTTATCTCATCAAGCGCGCCGGCCCTACGCTTCCTTATCGAGGACTTGAGGTCCTCGTTCAGTTCCCTCTCACAGACAGGGCACTGCCCTACGTGCTTCTCAAGTTCCCTCATCAGCTCCTCTGTCTCCGCTGCCTTGGACTTGAACAGCGCCCCCTCCTCTATCAGCGCCTTCGACCTCTTCCTAAGGTCGTCCAGCTCGCCGCTTAGCTTTGCCGGGTCTTTGCCCTTTGCCATCGCGGCGTATTTTTCGCGCTCTGCAAGCCTCGCCCTCGCGTCCTTTATCCCTGCATCGCAGGTTGCAAGGTTCTTTGTAAGCGTGCGTTCCTCTTCCCTGGCCTTGTTGATCGCCCTTGAGGCTTCCTCCTGTTTCGCCATCGAATCTGCCAGTTCCTTCCTGACCGCAGTTTCGTCTATCCCTTTTTCCTCGATCTTCGCTATCTCGGCCTTGATGGTGCCAGCGGAGCTCCTGAGCTGTATCAGCCTGTTCGACAGCTCCTGCCCCTTAGCGAGCAGCGCCTTCATGTCGCGCAGCTCTGCGGATCTCTTGCCGTGCAGTTTTTCCTTTTCGGTGAAATCGCGCACAAGAGCCTCTTGCTCCTGTGCCATCTTCTTCGCTTCGGCAACGAGCGCGTCCATTTGCAACCTGAAACTTGAGATGTCCATGCTGGCAAGCGTGGCCTCCTCGTCCTTTATCAGGCTCCTCACGCTGTTGACAAGGGATGTGGCGTTCTCCTCGGCGGTGGCGAACAGGTCCAGGCCGAGCATCCGGTCTATCTCCTTCTTCCTGTCTCCCTTGCTTATCTCAAGGAAGTAGTCGAGCCTGTTCTGCTCCGAATAAACCGCCCTTGAGAACGTGTCGTAGTCTATCTTCAGCAGCGACTCTATCTCCTCGTTGACGCGCTCGGGCTGGGTCTGGAGGTATGCGCCATCCTTCTCAAGCCTTGCGAATCCGCCCTCCTTCTGGCTTATCCTCCTTAGCACCCTGTAGGTATTGCCGCCCACGGTGAACGTTAGCGAAACCTCCGCGTTCTCCGCCTGGACAGGCCTGTTGCTTATTATGCCGTCGAGTGTTACCCTCTTGTGCTTCAGGCTCGGGAATGTCCCGAATAGCGCGAAGGATATCGCGTCCATGACCGAGCTCTTCCCTGCGCCCATGAGCCCCACGAGCACGTTGACCCCTTTCCCGAATTCTATCGAGGTGCTCTTGTGCGTCTTCCAGTCCCTAAGCTCGATGGACTTTATCATAGAAACCAGACGCTACTATTTGGCTCTCAAACTATAAAAGGATTCAGTATCGGATTGCGAAAGGTTTTAAACAACGTGTGAGAAAAGGAAAAGTGCATACCGCAAAGGTTCCAAAAAGGGCCCAATCGGCCATGGAATACCTCATGACCTACGGCTGGGCGATACTGATAATGGCCGTCGTACTCGTGTCTTTGTTCTCCCTTGGGATCTTCAACAAGGGCAGCGTGATAACCAGCGCATGCCTTGCCAACCCGGGATTCTTCTGCAGCAAGCCGCTGCTGAACACCACAGGGGCGCTTAACATAACGCTAGGCCAGCTTAGTGGAAGCACCATAACCATTACATCGATAGGATGCTCCAACTCCACAGCACCCCCATCGCAGACCACCGGGCTCAACAGTGTAGTGCTGGTTTCAGGCGAGTCTGTGCCTTTGGTGCTCCATTGCCCGATACCTGCCAATTCCGTAGGAACTTCTTTCACAGGAACGGTCTGGATAGGTTACACCGCATCAGGCCTGCCCGGGCAGAGCGCCATGGTCGCCAGGGTCTCGACAGCAGTTGCCACAGGGGCCACCCTGGGCAAGAGCGGAACAGGCAGCGCCGGCGGAGGCTCAACCTCGACTACAACATCCTCTACGTCAATCACTTCTACGTCAACCACGGTTAGTGGCAGTTCCTCCACATCCACAACATCGACTTCTACATCCACGTCCACATCGTCCATACCTCCTGTGGCGTTGGTCCAGTCGGTATCGGCGTACACCGGCAACAATGTCGCCACATGCGCATACGGGTCCAACGTTAACTCTGGGGATATCCTATTGGCCATGTACAACGTGTACGGCTCATCGACCGGGGTGCCCTCGATATCCGACACCCAGTCACTGACCTGGACCAGACCGCTTTCCGACTCGTACATCGCTGGCGATTTCCGCAGTACTATTTTCTTCGCGCAGGCTGGCACTACAGGTCCTGAGTCGGTCACACTAACGGGCAGCGGCACAACATATGAATCCATGCTGGTCTGCTATGAGGTGTCTGGCGTTTCGACATCAGGCGCCCTCACCAGCGCCGCAGGCTCAAACGGCGGCGCTCCAGCAATATCTAACGTAGTGCTGTTCACACCGAGCGCCGGCTCATTCGTTGCGGGGTCCCTGTCATGGAACAACGCCAACCCCACAGTTACGCCGGCAAACGGGTACACCCTGTATCCAGCAACCCCTCAGACCAATTACGGCAGCATAACCGAATACTCATCAAATTGGGGTGGCTCAACTACTGGCGTGAACTTCAGCCTAAGCACGCTCAATACCTACTGGTACGAATCCGCGATAGCGTTCAAGAGCCTGACAACCACCACCTCAACAACATCCACTTCTACAACATCTACAACGACATCAACCACAACATCTACAACATCCACAATACTATTAACGCCTGTGTTAGATGCGCATGTCGCCGCTGCTAGTACTGGATCCGGAAGCTCCACAAGCCCGTCCTTCAGCACAACCGCTGCGAACGATATGGTGCTTGCCATAATAGTAGAGGACGGCGGCAATGTCCCCTCAATATCGGACACCGCCGGATCAACGTGGACCAGCCAGTACGGCGGAAGCACCGGCCTATCGGGCTACTGCGGAAACGCCTGGGTGTACTACACGAGGCCAGCAAACACACTGACCAACGACCAAGTGACTACCACATCTACCAGCGGCTACATCTCTGCGTTCGTGGTCGCACTAAAGAACGCAGACTCGTTCGACCCTAATCCCAGCTTGCCAGCCAACTATATGAACGGAGTCAGTTCAACAGCTACCGTGTCTTATTCAACGACTAACGCAAACGACGTTGTGATAGGCATCGCGTCCAATTGTCATCCAAGTTCAACATCGTGGACGTTGCTCACCGGCCTCGACAGTTCGCAGGGATGGTTCGCCGATGCGTACAATTCGCTCTACGCCACGCAGTCCGGCGCACAGGCATCCGCGACCAACGGTGCACAGCAGAGCATCGTGGTGTTCGCTGTTAGCAATACTTAGTCCCGATAATGCCAATGGCTCATCGGCGGTTTTCCATTCCAGAATGTCCCATCCAATTGAACAGCGCTAGAGCCTTCCCAAACCAAGGTCGTCCTCGGGCTGCTCGATCTCAGACCTGCCTGTTATCGACTGGCTCTTCACTCCTGTGAATATCGCTATTACCTCCACCTTGTCCGTGTAGCTCTCGTCGACACGCGCCCCCCACAGGACGTTGGCGTTCGACGCGGCCACATCGGAAAGTTTCCTCCCGATCTCGTTGACGTCGCCCAGTGTCATGTCCGGGCCTCCGGTTATGTGCATCAGCACTCCGTTTGCGCCCTCGAAGTCCACGTCCAGAAGCTTGTTCTTGAGCGTGTCCCGCACTACGTCATCCACCTTGTTGGTGCCATGCCCCTCCCCGACGCTGATCATCGCCACTCCGCCGCCGGTCATTATGTTCTTGACGTCAGCGAAGTCGAGGTTGACAAGGCTCGGCATGGTGATGGTCTCCGATATTCCTCGGACCGCCCTTGCCGCAATCTCGTCAGCGGCCCTGAACGCCTGCTCTATCGCCAGGTTCGGGTAAAGCGTTACGAGCTTCTGGTTGTCTATGATTATGAGCGTGTCGGAGTTCTTCCTCAGCTCCTCAATCCCGCGCCTGGCCACCTCCAGCCTGTTCCTCTCGAGCGCGAACGGGAACGTGACTATCGAAACAACAACGGCTCCGTTCTTCTTAGCTACGTCTGCGACCACCGGTGCGGCCCCTGTGCCAGTTCCGCCCCCCATTCCTGCAGTCAGAAAAACAAGGTTGTAGCCTTCCAGGGCGCCTGCGATCGCACCCCTGGATATCTCAGCAGCCTTGGCTCCCATCTCCGGGAAGCCCCCTGCGCCAAGGCCGCGCGTGATCGACCCGCCAACCAGTATCCTCTTGACCACCTGGTCCATGGTGTTGAGGTGCTTGGCATCGGTGTTGACCGCGATTAGCGAGGCTCCCCTGACCCCCATGCCGCAGAGCCTCTGTATGGTGTTGGACCCTCCGCCGCCGACACCGCAGACCGCTATCCTTGGCTTGAAAAGGTCGTCATCCCTAACATTGGGATTCATCGCGCTGTCTATGAAATCCATGCCACCCACTTACTTGATTGCAAATAAAGGTATAAAAGGATATATTCCAAATCCGATTTGCCTCGGCGGCTGGCATTTTTATGAGCTCATTCTGGGTATTGGCAATACTTACCAGCGCGGTGACCTGGATAATAGGCGACACTATAGCCAAGCGCTCCTCTGTCGTGATAGGCAACAGGCAGACCGCGGCGATATTCCTTGCGATCGGCGCAATCCCGATGCTGATCGGAGCGCTGCTGTACGGCTACCAGATGTCGCTCGAGGCCTGGGGGCTGGCTGCTCTGGCGGGGGTCTTCCTAGGCATAGGCTACTACAGCTTCTACAAGGCGCTCGAGACGGAGCAGCTCACAAACTCCGCGGCGCTGTTCAACCTGCAGCCCGCGATAATAGTACTCTTCGGGCTCCTTGTCCTGGGCAACGCAGTCAGCACTGTGAAGGACATAGCGATAGCCGGGATATTCGTGGGGTCGCTGATGATAACCGTAACCAGGAAGATGAAGTTCAACATGATGCTGATGCCGGCCGTGACGGCAAACGTCGCCTGGGGTATAAACTGGGTGCTGACAATAATAGCGATAGGCGTGTCCCAGCAGTTCCTTATGCCTCTGCTTGTCGCAAGGGTCGTAGGCCTCACTTCCGTGCTCGTCATGTCATCGGAATACCTGACAAGGCACGCCGCCCACAGGCACAGCTTCAGGAAGCCTGAGACCAGGCGCATAAGGTGGCTTGCCGCCCCGTCAGGCGGCGCGCTGGACGGTATAGGGAACATAACGTTCGCTTTCGCCATGTTCACAGGGGTAGTGGCGCTAGGCAGCGCACTGAGCGCGATAATACCCGCATTCATAGCGGTAGTAGCGTACTTCGTATTCAAGGACAGGCTCACCAAGCTCCAAGGGGCTGGCCTGATAATCTCTGTTATAGCGGCGATTGCGATAAGCCTGGGCTAGATGCCAAGAGCCCCAGGAAGTTCCCGCAAAGTGCCTATCATCATGCCGGGCTTCGATTCCTCCAGTTCCTCCAAATCCGTTATTCCAAGAGCTATCCCTGTCTTTACCGCTATCGGGAACACCCCGGCGTTCCTTGCTGCCGCCATGTCTATGGGCGTGTCGCCCACGTAGGCGGTCCTCTCCTTCGGCACGCCAAGCCTGTCCATCACGTGCTCTATCATGTCTGGGTACGGCTTCGGCCTGAACTCCTTGGTAAGGCCTAGGGCAAGGTCGAAGTACCTGTCAAGGCCCGTCTCCCTGAGCAGCATCTGGGTGCCGTTGTTTCCTTTTGTAGTGGCAAGCCCTGTC
Organism: Microcaldota archaeon; assembly: GCA_028866905.1. Classification (GTDB taxonomy): domain Archaea; phylum Micrarchaeota; class Micrarchaeia; order Micrarchaeales; family Micrarchaeaceae; genus JAGWHI01. The sequence continues at coordinate 5,716 of JAGWHI010000001.1, read as the reverse complement.
TTGATCCCTGCCCCCCTTATGCGCCTCAGCGCCTCCTCGGCGCCGTCCAGCAGCGCCACCCCTGTATGGCCCTTTGACAGGTATACGGACCTGAAGTAGTCTGTCATCTCCAGGGCCGTATCCCTGGAAACCGGGAGCTCGGTCTCGAACCTCTCCAGTATGGGCTTGCCTATGCCGGCGTATATGTCCATGTCCGACATGCGGGGCAGGCCGAACTTGTCAAGGGTGGCGTCGAAAGCCACCTTTATGCCTGCCCTGTTGTCCACAAGGGTGCCGTCAAGGTCGAATACCACAAGGCCGAAGCGGTTCACGGAGCTCACGCTAAGAGGCGTTTAAATGAAAGAAGAAAGTAAAGAAAAAGAAGAAAAGGTTACAGCGTTTATGTAACCTTTATGTTGATCGTCGCGATCTTCGTGGCGATGTTCGCTACTCCTCCAGAGGTTGACGAGTAGTTAAGCCAGACGTATCCAGATAGCGATCCTCCTAGCGTGTTTGTCGCCAGTATGGTGTTCGCTATAGGCACAACGACCGTCGTCTGCTGGCCCGGCAGCATGCTCGCTCCTATCGAGTTGACACTCACGGCAGTCGGGAATCCGACGTTGTTGACTGCGGATCCCTGTCCGGACACCGCTATGAAAGCGTTGTATATCGTCGAACCCGTGTTCTGGCCGAACGTGAAGGTCAGAGAGGTCGGGGTTATGGCGTTAGCTGCGTTCGGCAGAAGCACCTGTCCCGAACAGAGATAGCCTGATGCGGCTACGCATCCCTGTGGCAGAACGCTCGAAGAGCTGAACACCCCAAGGGAGAACAGCGCGCCGAGCACTACGGCGATCACGAGTATCGCCCAGCCGTAGGTCATGAGGTATTCCATGGCCGATTGGGCCTTTCTGGTTCCTTTTCTTATTCCTAACATTAGCACACCTTATGGTGATTAGATTGCAATAGATAGATATAAAAACCTTAATCACCGCGCCCAAAGAAAACCCTTATATATCTTCGAGGGCTCATCGCTCTCTAAAACCTGCCATTCCGGACATGGGCCGATACGATGAAGCTGTTCAAAAGGGAGACAAAGGCCATCAAGAACGAGGCTGTGCACTACAGCATAGACGCCGCAATGGCCAGGCTTAACACCTCGCTACTCCTGGAGGCCAAGTCCAGGCTTGATTTGACGGCCAAAAGCAGGCCGTTCACCCAGTCCGAGGAGTTCGCCATAGGGATACGCGCAGCGGTCAACGAGGTCGACAGGTACGCTTCATACATCTCGTCAGGGGCTGACGACCCTAAGAACATAGAGCGTCTGGACCTTCTGGGCGGGCTTGCGTTCAGCGAGCTGCACGGGATTGCGGACCGGTCAGCCGGCCTTGGGGCGCAGCAGATCCAACAGACGGCCATGAGGCTCATGTTCTGCGTCTCGCTGTCGGTAGCTGACCAGACGACCAAGGCCGCTCTCGACCATGACATATTCTATTCGGGTTACATCAGGGAGGCGGCGGCCTGGTACTCCATGGCCTGGGAGGTATACGCGGACTACAGGTCTGACAAGGCGAACTACGAGAGGATAAAGGGCGCCAGGGCGTATGCCAAGGAACAGCAGGGCGCAGGCCTGGAGGGCGTCATGAGGAGCGCGGGCCAGATAATAAGGACGCACGACCAGATAGGACCCATGCTGCGGGGCCTGAAGGGCGAAAGGCTCCGCCTCGTCGAGACCGGGATTGGCCTGGGCCTCCTAGAAAAGCAGGGCTCCAGGGCGCAGGCGATAGAGCTCAGGATACCAAGGAACAGGGGCTACAGGGGGGACTAGCGGCATATTTTTATACCTATTGAGCACAATTAGTATTGCGATTTCTATCGTAAACCTAAGGTCTATTTAAGATGATATTATGGCAAGATTAAGGCCGGCAAGGACTATGAGGACGCCCAACTCGCAGGCGTGGGCCAGGTACTCCCTCAGGAGGCCCAAGAAGAACTACGTCAGGGCTATGCCCAGCAAGAAGCTGCTCATCTTCAACATGGGCAAGCGCAAGCCCGACTACGACCTGACCGTAACGCTCAACGCGAAGCAGCCCATACAGCTCAGGGCGAACTCGCTGGAAGCGGCAAGGATGGTGGCCAACAAGTACATGGAGACCAACGTGCCGGAGAACTACTTCTTCAAGGTGCTCGTCTACCCGCACAACGTGATAAGGGAGCACAAGATGGCCTCCGGAGCAGGTGCAGACCGAATTTCCAGGGGAATGAGCCTGGCGTTCGGACGCCCGGTGTCGCTCGCGGCAAGGCTGAGGGAAGGACAGGCCGTATTCATGATAAGGGCCCAGAAGCAGCACAGGGATATAGCCGTGCACGCGATGAAGAGGGCCGCGTCAAAGCTGTCGGGCCTCTACAAGATAACAGCGGTCTGACATTACGTTCAAGTGTTACAAATGCGTATTCTTTTGCAGTTCCCGGAGGGGCTGAAGCAGAAGGCCCTGGCGCACGCTAAGCTGATGGAGGGCGAGGGCCACGAGGTCTTCGTGTCAGCGTCGCCGACGTTCGGGGCTTGCGACCTAGCGATAGACGAGGCCAGGAACATAAAGGCGGACAAGCTGGTCCACTACGGCCATGCCGAGTTCCACCACGTGGACTTCAACGTCGAGTACGTCCCGTATTACATAGAGGCGCCGCTTGACCTGCTGCCGGAATCCCTGAAGAGGCTGGAGCAGCACAAGACAATAGGGTTGGTAACGCCGATCCAGCACATCAACCAGCTCGATGCCGTAAAGCGATTCTACGAAGACCACGGCAAGAACGTCATAATCGGGAGGCCGTACGGCTTCGCCAAGCAGCCGGGCCAGATACTCGGCTGCGACATAGGCAGCGCGGCATCGATCGACAGACAGGTCGACGCTTTCGTATACTTCGGCGGCGGCCTGTTCCACCCATTGGGCGCTCTCCTTTCTACGACAAAACCCTTCCTAGTGGTCGAGCCGTTCCAGGGAAGCGTGGAGTTCATAGACAAGTACCGCGAGATTTACAGGAGGAAGAGCAGGGGGAAGATCCTCAAGGCGCTCGACGCCAAGAGGTTCGGCATACTCCTGAGCACCAAGAACGGCCAGCAGAACACAAACCTGGCCAAGATAATCAAGAGGAAGATAGAGGACGCCGGCTATTCGGCAGCGATACTTACCGCCAACACCTTCGACTTCGAATCCATAAACAACATGCTGGAGTTCGACGCGCTCGTCAACACCGCATGCCCCAGGATAGCGATCGATGACATAGAAAGGACGCCAAAGCCCCTCCTGAGCGCGAACGAGCTGATGGAGGTCCTCAGGATGAAGGCCGAGGTAAGATAGCAAGCTATAAATCAATTCACTTACAACCAATAAAGCAGTGTGTTCTTGGTTTCCGCAATCTCACGCATATCGATTGCCGCCTTTCTGCTCCTGGCGCTCGCCGCACAGGCATCAGCAGGCTCGCTCACCGCCAACCAGATAATAGTGACCAACGCTGTCATCGACGTCGGCCAGACAACAGTCGTAAACACCATAGTGAGCGGCGGCGCCGGATCCGGATACTCCGGCCAATGGACATGGCAAAATTCCAACGGGCTCGACAATATAGTAGCAAACACCATAACTGTGGGATGGCACCCAACAGTAGCTGCTTTCAACCCGTCCGGCACCCTCCTTTATGTCACCAACCCTGCCACACTTAACGTTATCAGCCCATCCACCAATTCCCTGATCAATACCATAACAGGGTTTGATGTGCCTATAGGTGTAGCCATAAGCCCATCCGGCGCCCTAGCCTATGTAGCAAACAACAACAATCTCCAAATGGGTGTAGTAAATGTAGCGTCCAACACCTTGGCAGGCACAGTGATAAATGTAGGGTCGTCTGCGTTTGATGTCGCTTTCAACCCCTCTGGTAAACTAGCTTATGTTACGAATAACGGAGACTCTACTATAAGCGTGATCGATGCACCGACTAACACAGTGGTAAATACCCTGAGTGTAGGGTCAGCGTCCTCGCCGATAGGCGTGGCCTTCAGCCCATCTGGCAAAGTAGCGTATGTCGCTAACAATAACGCCGGCACTGTCAACGTCATTAGCGTTGCAACAAACACCGTGGGCAACGCAATAACCGTCGGCACGTCGCCCTACGGCGTGGCGATAAATCCTGAAGGGACCATGGTATATGTGGCTAACAACGGGGGCACCACGGTCAGCGTTATCGACATAGCCACCAACACAGTAGTAAACACGATAATAGTAGGGTCTCAGCCAACAAGGGTCGCCTTCAACCCATCAGGCACCCTAGCATACATTACCAACGACGGAGGCACAACAGTCAGCGTGATCAATGTAGCGACCAACACGGTCGTCAACACCATAACCGTAGGCTCGACGCCCATCGGCGTAGCGTTTAATCCCCTTGGAACCGCGGCATACGTTGCCAACTACGGAAGCGGAAACATAAGCGTTATAGCAAACATACCAGAAACCTCATTGCAGGAGTTGCCTTCCGGCGGCTCATTGAAACTAATTGCAAACGCAGTGTCACAAAACAAACTAACGCTAACGTTCAATGGTGTGCAGTACAATGAGAGCACAGGAACAAGCACCGTATATGGCAAATGGAGCCTCTACAGCTTCGCGCAGGACAACAAGACAAAGGTGTATTACTACGGCAGCAACACCGTGATGCTGTTCAATTCCATAACAATAAACCCTGCGCTTTCCACCCCTACATTGAATAGTATCCCGGCCAATGTCGGTATAAATTCACAAGTAAAATTAGGGGCTTCCTGGGGCGGCGGTTCACCCTCTTATACTGTCAATTACCTAATAGCAAATTCAGTTACTGGGGCAGTGCTGGGTAACTATCTTGTAACCGGCCTATCAGGGACTAGTAATGCCTTCACATGGAATGTTCCGCCTTCCGATATCGGAAATAGCATTGCAGCAAGTGTAAGTATAACAGATTCGGCGTCCACCCCAGTTACCGTCAATTCCGTGAACAGCGCATTCCAGATCGTCAACACAAGCCTTGTCAACTCGACGGTAAAATACACAAGGGACAACAGCGCAGGCGGCCTCATCTCATCAGCAACATCTAACACAAACGCGAACTATGCGGCCGGATACTACGACATAGCCGCGATATCGTTCAACGGAATAAAGACCATAAACAACCAGTCGCCGTGGAGCGTCTATGAGAACGGGGCACTGGTTACAACAACAAACAGCCTGTACAATTTCTCAGAGCAGGCGGCCCCAGGGACTTACAACTTCACATTCAAGAACCCTGGAAATGCCAACTACAGCTACTACACCTTTAGCGTAATACTCAGCGTGTCGCAACTGGGCGGCGGAGGAGGTGGAGGCGGTGGTGGCAGCACAGTATCGACAACAGTAACGACGTCGTCCTCCACAGTCTCGACAACCACCAACACCACAGTCTCAACAACAACCAATACCACCTCTTACACCACAACAGCGCAGACGACCACAGTACAGACCACGACAATACCTGTGGTCAACCTGACCACAACAGGGCCAAGCACCGTGAACGTAACCGTGTCACCAACGTCCCCGGTTAGCGTAAACGTGCAGAGCGCGCATGTTATCCTTACCATGAGCTCTGTGTCGGGAAGCGCAGCCAATGTATCAATTACTGCTTCTAACGCGACCAAAAAAACCCCGCCGCCTCCGCATGGGTTCACCAAGGTGGT
>JAGWHI010000009.1 GCA_028866905.1 Microcaldota archaeon | reverse complement strand
TAGTAAAGCCAAGGGAAAACTATGACATAAACAGTATGGCGATGAGAATTATGGGGTTGGGGGACATAGAGGAAATCCATGTTACAGAGGGAATATGCGGATTTCTTGTTAAGGCAAGGTTTCATTCTGACGGGCAGAGCGGAAACGTACGGCAATGGCTTTCGAAGGTCGCAGGAAGCAATTGCGGCGAACTGATCAGCCATTACACTTACAAGAAACATTGATACGATAGGTGCGTTTATGGCGAGATTCAGGATAGTGTACAAGAGGCACGATTTGCAGGGTGTTACGTTTGGGAAGGTAAAGGAAATACCAAGGGAGTCGCCAGAGGAAGCATATGCGTTCCTCGAGCAGCTAAAGCCTTTGGATCTTGATTATCCGCTCTTCTCTAAAGCGGATATTGTTCACATAGAGATAATCGTTTAACTCTGCTACCTGTAGACCTTTTTTGCCACATCCATCATCCGGTCTACGTACTTCGCTATACCTTTCTCGCTAAGGTTGTCGAACTCCTTCATGTCGAACTGGAATCCGCACGCCTGGGGGTGCCCGCCGCCGCCCATGAAGACCGCAATCCTGGAGCAGTCCACTCCCTTGCTGCTCCTGAGGTGCGCCGTACCGGAAACCCTGTCGACGTACATCCTTATGTCCGTGTGGAGCTCCCTGTCTATTGCCTCGCACGCCGCGTTTGTGTTTAGCCTTGTGCTGAAGCCGAACCCTATTGTATACCTGCCGGGATTCGCAAGCACCAGGCTATCCTTCAGGACTTTGAGGTTCGCCTTCGATTCCGCCAGGTACTTCCTGTGCGCAGCCTCTATGAAAGGGCTTGTGAGCATGCCCTCGGCCATCTGGCCAGCAAGCTTCCTGAGATTGGAATCGCGGTTGCCCCAGTTCATGACCTTTATCGCAAGGGCGAGCCTCCTTATGGTTGGTTCATTCCTTGTCATGAGCGCGAAGTCCGATGCGTGCACGAGCTTCATGAACCTGTCGCCGAACGCGTCCCTGTCGCACAGAAGCCTGTAGACAAGCTCCGTGGCGCAGTACTTCTCGTTCTCGCCGACCACCATCACGTCGCATAGGGACTTGACGCTGGCTATCGCCCTGTCGCTCCATGGGTGGTGGTCTATCCAAAGTATCCTGTTGCCGGATCTTTTCAGCGCGGCCAGCGTCCTCTTCGCTATCGGTACCAGCCTATCGTTCATGCCGAAGTCGCTGAACACCACCATCCCGTCCCTTGGCTTCATGTCCAATATCTCCTTCATGCCCCGCTCGAAGCTCCTCTTCTCGTAGTTGAGGAATACGAGGTTCCTGAGAGGTACCCTGTAGTTCCTGACAAGCATGGCTGCGCATCCGATCCCGTCGAGGTCGGCCTCGTGGGTTACGTTGTATATCTGCATAGGAGCACACACTATCTTGAGCGCAACCCTTTTTATAGTTTCAAGTCAAACCAGTAATTGCAGGGGTGCAGTCGGGGATGGCTCTCGGAAAGCTGGAGATGGTGGACCAGATGATGGAGAAGTACGAGCTGCCCGAGTGGGTGAAGCCGTACGTCTACAGGTACATAAGGCAGCACCCGATAGGCGCGATAAAGCACGCGGTCAGCTTCATAGACGTGAAGAGGAAGAAGGGCGAGATCACGAACAAGCACGTCAAGCTGCCCAACGGCATGACCTTCAGGATGGAGGACATAAAGCACCTTCTCACGCTTTTCCATTACGCCGAGGAGCGGATGGCGAGCATTGCGAAGGGCTGGGTGCTCAAGTCCGGGCACAGCGCCAACCCGGACTATATCAGGTTCTTCACAGAGATGGCGGAATCGGACACCAAGCACATGCGCGCTATAAAGAACCTCATGGAGGGGCTCGGCAGCAAGCCCGGGGAGCCGACCCCCGAGGTCAAGGCAGTCTTCGACTATCTGGAGACGATAGACGACTGGCAGGAGCGGCTCGTGGCCACGAACCTCATACTCAGGGGCGCATACTCCAGGTCGTTCGGCCTGGTCTTCTACAAGGTGTTCTACCACGTGTCTCCAGAGTTCATGAGGTCGTTCGGAAAGGCTTTCTCCGTGCACGACGACGAGCCAGGCTGGGGCGACCACGAGGCAGAGCGGCTGATAAGGGACGGCAAGATATCATCCGACAGGCTTTCTAGGCTCTCGCAGGCGCTGCTCAGCAGGACGTGCAGGTCGATAGACGCCGAGATGCGCGTAGCGGCCAACGCGGGCATAAAGACCGAGATGGAGCTCCTCAGGGACATATCGATAGCATACCCGCTCCACTCCATACAGGAGATGGGCGCGCCCATCGACATAGATGAAGAAATAAAGAACATAAAGCGCATATCTAAATCCTGATCCGGATGGACGCTATCATACTCTGCGGGGGATTCGCCAAGAGGCTAGAGCCCATTACCCGATTCATAGCGAAGCCGCTGCTGCCAGTCGGGGGACGACCGCTCATAGACTACATATTCGACGGGCTCGACGGCTGCGGAGCGGACCGCATAATCGTATCCACCAACTCCAAGTTCGCCGACCAGTTCGAGTACTGGCTGCGCATCAAGGACGGCAAGCGCCACATGATGATTGTCGAGCCCACGGCGCACAACGACGAGAAGTTCGGCGCCATCAGGGGGATAGCCTACGCGATCGAAAAGGCCGGGATCGATTCCGACCTCATGGTTATAAACGGGGACAACTTCTACAGCCTGGACCTGAAGCGCATGGTTGAGCGGTTCAAGGGCTCCGGAAGGAAGCCGACAGTTGCGCTGTACGAGACGGACTCGATGGAGAGCCTGACAAAGTCCGGAGTCGTGGCGCTCGATTCCGAAGGCAACATATCCGAGTTCGAGGAGAAGCCGAAGATCCCGAAGTCCAACCTGCTCAGCACCGGGATATACCTTTACCCCAGGGAGCTGCTCGGCACGTTCAAGCACTACCTTTCCGCAGGGAACCATCCCGACGCCCCGGGCTATTTCATCCAGTGGCTCATAAAGACGGAGAAGGTCGCGGGCCTCAAATTCAGCGGCGAATGGTACGACATAGGCACAATGGAATCGTACCAGGAGCTTTTCGATAAAAAGAGTAGGGCCTAGCCTTCGGCCTTCCTGACGTGTATCCTGACGACCGCGCCGGATATCTCGTACTCCCCTGCCGGCGCGTTCCGGTCAGATATCCCGATCTCTATGCTCCTGGCCCTTGTGGTCTCCTTTATCTCCTGCATGCCATTCCTTATTATCTCGTTGACGAATTCGTCAGAATCTATCGCCACGACAACAGGGTCCGACCTTGTGAGCTTCATCTCCTTCCTCACCATCTGTATGCGCCTGGTTATCTCCCTTATGAAGAGCTCCTTCTTCAGCTCCTCGTCCGGCGTGGTGTCTATGTTGACCACCCCGTACCTGTACTTGAGCCCCGTCTCGGCCTGCTGGTTCTCCACAATGAAGACGTGCTCCGGGAGTATCTCGAAAGATCCCGCGCCTGCGTGCATCCTGAAGACCCCCTCCTTCTGCATAGCGGCCTCTACCCTGTCCGCATCCTGGTTCTTCAGCTCTGCGGCCACCAGCGGGGCGTCCGCCTTGAACGCCGGCCCTATCTTGCCGAAGACCGGCCTTATCTCCCTCTTCGCAGCCGCGCCCTTCGACACCTCCACCCTCTTGATGTTGGTGTAGGCCTCTATTATCCCCGACAGCTTCTGTATCGCCGATATAACGGCCTCGTCTCCGGTCTCGATCCTAGCGCTCCTGAGCGGGACCCTGAGCTTCGCGTTGCTGCGCTCCCTCAGGTTCAGTATGGCCGTTATCGTCTCTATGGCAATATCGAAGTCCTTCTCTAGCCCCATGTCTATGAGCTTACCGTTCGGCCTTGGCCATCTCTCCATGAACACGCTCTGCGCGAAATCGTACGAGCGCTTGTACACGCTCTCAGCGGTCATGGGTATTATCGGCGAGAATGCGACTATCGTGTTGAAGAGGACGTAGTTGACTATCTCGAGCGTCTTCCTTGCCTCGGCCCTCTCCCCGGACGCCATTGTCTGCTTGGCTATCTTGAGGTAGAACCTGCTGAAGTCGTTGACCACGAATCCGTTCAACGCGCTGACGGCCCTGTGGCTGTCGTAGCCGTCAAGGCTTTCCGTGACCTCGGCGAGCATGGAATTGAGCCTCGATACTATCCACCTGTCCTGCGGGCTGAGCCTCTCCGGGCTGCCCGGCCTCCTGACCCTCCCGAGCCTGTGCCCCGTCAGCGAGGAGTACTCGGTAAGCAGCGAAGAGATGTTGTAAAGCATGAGCAGCGTCCTGTCCGATTCCAGGATCTTGTCTATCGAATACTCGATGTTGAGGTGCGTTGTGTGGTTCGTGCACCACAGCCTGAAGCCGTCAGCCGAGGTCTTCTTCAGCTGCTCCTCCAATGGCATGTAGTTGCCAAGCTTCTTGTGGAACGGCTTGCCGTCCGTGCCTATCATTATCCCGTGGACCACGATGTTCCTGAAGGGCGCCCTGTTGTACCCTATTATCCCGCACTTCATCATCGCGGGGAACCATCCGCGTATCTGCTCGATGTATTCGACAACGAGGTCGGTCGGGAAGAGCCTCTCGAACTCATCACCGCTGAGGCTCGCCCTGAAGGATATCCCGGAGTCGAACCAGACGTCGAACACGTCCCTGATGCGCGACATCTCAGAGCCGCAGGCGTCGCATTTTATCCTTATCGCGTCTATGTACGGCCTGTGCAGGTCCTTGAGCGAGTCGACGGCGGCCGGGTCCAAGGCGCGCTCCATCAGCTCGTCCAGCGAGCCTATCACCGAGTGCTTCCCGCAGCCTGCGCACACCCATATCGGTATGGGCATGCCCCAGTACCTCTGCCTGGATATGCACCAGTCGGGTGCGTTCGCAAGTATGTCCGCCTCCCATTTCCTGGCCTCAGCCGGGTGCCACACTATCTTGTCGTTCTCCCTGAGCAGGCGCTTCTTCATGCGCTGCACGTTTATGAACCACTGGTCGGTGGCGATGTATATCAGCTTGGTGTCGCACCTCCAGCAGTGCGGGTAGCTGTGCGTTATCGAGCCATTGCCGACAAGCGCCCCCCTCTGCTTCAGGTCCGAAATGACCCTCTGGTTCGCGTCGCCCAGTATTGCAGTGCCGGCGTAATGGCCAGCCTCTCCGGTGTAGTTGCCCTGCGAATCCACCGGCGAGAATATCGGGAGCTTCTCCCTTTTGCCCAGCTGGTAGTCGTCAAGCCCGTGCCCCGGCGCTATGTGCACAACGCCGCTCCCGTCGTCCATGGAGACCATGTCCCATGCCAGCACCCTGTGGTACTTCCTGAGCCTCTTCTGCTCAGGGATGATGTCCTCTAGCGGGCTCCTGTATTTCACACCCACGAGCTCGCTCCCGTAGAACGCCTTCTCCGCAACGGCCGACTCTCCGATCGCTCCGACAACCTTCTCGAGCCTGGCCTTTGCCAGGACGAACTTCCTTCCGGACATGTCGGCCACCACGTACTCCTCCTTAGGGTTTATCGCGACGGACACGTTTGCAGGAAGCGTCCATGGCGTCGTGGTCCAGATGAGCAGCTTGGCGCCTTCCGGCAGTTCCACCCTCTCAGACGATTTTGCCTCTATGTCGAAAGCGACGTAAACCGAGGGGTCGTGGTCATCCCTGTACTCGACCTCCATGCTTCCCTGCGAAAGCGGAGTGCCGCACCTGACGCAGTATGTGAGCGGCCTCTTCCCCTTGTAGAGCAGCCTCTTCTCCTCCGCCTTCTTGAGTATGCCCCAGCCGGTCTCTATGTACCTGTTGTCGGACGGCAGGTACGGGTTCGAGAAGTCCAGCGATATTCCGAACTTGAAGTAGTCCGCGTCCATGCGCCCGATGTACCTGTGGATGTAGTCCCTGCAGCTGGCTACGAAGTTCTCTATCCCTATCTTCGTCTCTATCTCGCGCTTCGATGATATCCCCAGCTCCCTCTCGACCTTGTTCTCTGTCGGCAGGCCGTGGACGTCGTAGCCGGCGCGGTCGTTGACCTTGAACCCGCGCAGCCTCTTGTACCTGACGAAAAGGTCCTTGAGCGTCTTCACCCAGATGTGGCCGGGGTGCAGGTCTCCGGTGACATACGGCGGGCCGTCCAGGAAGTAGAAGTCCTTGCCCGCCGCAGACGAGTTCTTCAGCATGGCGTTTATCGCCTGCGCCTTCCAGTGGCTTAGCACCTTCTCCTCATTCTCTCTAAGGTTGATCATCTGCGCACCAAGCAAAAGGCCGTGCTAGCGTAAAGTGTAATAAACGTTAACGTCTAAACTTATATAGATATCGTGCCAGCGGACAGCCACAGCGGGAAGGATACCTACATGGAGATAGACGGCCTGCTGACGAACAGGGACCCCAACCTCAACATAGTCTCGCCTTACATAGGGCCGTACTACGCCAGGATGCTGCTCGGGCTGGCCAGGAGGAAGAACGTCCGGATAATAACATCCGAGCCGAAGCTGGAGTCGTCGAAGAGGGCTGTGGCCTACATAAACTCCAGGGGGAACAGGAAGGCATCGCTTGTCAAGTGGAGCCTATACATGATAGTGCTTGAGGCGATACTCACGCTCTTCAGGATGTATCCCCTGGATTTCTACATCCTGCCCGTCTTCATCCTGGGCTGGCTTGCGCTGTACGCGCACTACAGGAGCGGGATGAACCTCAGGATAAGGATGAAGGTGGTGACCAAGGACTTCATACACGAGAAGCTGTTCATATCAGACACCAAGGCGATAGTGGGCAGCGCCAACCTGACATACGGGGGAACGCATAAGAACATTGAGCACATAGAGGTAATAAGCGACCCGGAGCGAATAAGGGGGCTTGCGGACCACTTCGAGAGCCTCTGGTCGAGCTACTGATTGCATGAAGAGCGTGATAATAGCGATACCGAACGACCCCTCGCTTGCCGAGAGGCTTGGGAAGAAGGGCTCCGTCAACAGCATCACCTTCTACAACAGGAAGGCGGACGACCTCATCCTGACGATACTCACGCCCTCGGACGTGGAGGAGAAGTACTACGCTGTGCCGGAATCGATACTGATGTCCGACATCGTCATACTAAGCAGCAGGAACCCCGACAGCCTGTTCGGCGAGTCGCTCATAGCATGCTCGCTGCTCGGCAAGGACGTCATAATAACCGACGAGAGCGACGTAAGCAAGCTGCTCTCCGGCTTCAAGCTGAAGTGCGCAGTGCTGGGCCCTGACGCCATACTCGACTACCTGAAATCCTACGAGCCGAGGCCCAGGCCCGCGGGCGCCAAGAGGGTTGACATAGACAAGGCGTTCCCCGTCAAGGGCGTCGGCGACATACTGCTCGGCTTCACCACTGCCGGCACGATAAGCAAGCACGACAAGCTGCTCCACAGCTCCGGAAAGGAGGTCCTCATAAGGTCCATACAGAGCCAGGACGAGGACGTCGATTCAGCGGGCGTTGGCACAAGGGTAGGTCTGGCGATAAAGGGGGCGGTGTACTCGGACTTCGACAAGGGCGACGTGATCTCGGACAGGCAGATACCCAAAGTATCGGAGTTCTCCGCGAAGGTGGAGGTAAGCCCTCTCGCAAGGATAAACATCGACGGCATGGCGTGCTCCATAGCGTCCGGCTTCTCGTTCTCCAACGCCACGCTTAAGGCGGATGGCGCGGATGTACGGGTGTCCGCAGAGAGGAAGATCGCCGTCGCTATAGGCGACAGGTTCCTCCTCGTAAAGGGCGACAAGCCCAGGATATTCGGCGCAGGCACCATATCCAAAGTGTAGCATTTAAATACCCCCTTACTGGGTACGGCGGATAAATCCAATAACATATTGGAAAGTTCTGGAAAAGCTTTAAATATATCAAAATCCACAAGAGATATGTAAATGGGGATGAGAGTGGTGGAATGGGAGAATTCGGTGTTGGTGGTGGAAACTGCGAGGCTGTAGCAATACAGCTCCGCAAGAAGGCGAAGGAGGCATTCCGGGACAGCGACCTCGGCACTGTCTTCGACCTGATGGGCGCGGAGGGCACGGATGGGGCCGCAGAGGAGGCCTTGAAAGCTGTGCTAGCGAGCAAGACCGCGGATTACATTCTCAAGGCGAGGAAGGAGGCGAAGAGGCGCGGGATGGACTTCGGTGCGGCAGCGATACTGATAGCTGCGGGCAAGGACGGGGTCGAGGCGTAGGATCGCCTCGCCTTCTTTTTTCCGGCCCGCAGAATAGTCCTTAAAAGCCTTACAGGGCAAACTATAATCACGGATGCGATTGTAGTCTAGCCTGGTAGGACTTTGGCCTTCCATTCTTCCTTTGAAAAACAGGGGGAGAGGACAGCCAACGACCCGGGTTCAAATCCCGGCAATCGCAAATCATATTTTGCGGAGGATAGGGGTCAGATGATCAGCTACGTGCACGAGGTGGAGGACAGCGTAGTCTACAGGCAGTGGTACGAGGACGAGAGGTCTTCGATACCGGACTACGACGGCTCCATAGTGGACGACAGGTCCAAGATACTCGCCATAAAGCTGCACCGCAGCATAATAGTCGACAGCCTGCCGATGGACATAAAGTGGTACCTGGTGACCTTCTACAGCGGGTATATGGACGAGTTCAGGTTCCTCAAGTGCAACCCGTGGTCGACTCTGACGGGCAACAGCTACAGGCTGGGCGAGGCGTACAGGAACATTTACAGGGACCCTGTCGATTTCATGGACAAGAACGTCGCAGAAGCGGTGTCGAAGATCAGGGGCATCGAGGGCAACGACTCGGCGCTGCGCGGCTTCAGGCCCATACTTGTTGCCAGCTCCGATGTCAACACCGAGGAGGACTGCATAATAATAGAGGGCTGCCACAGGGCTGTAGCGCTCTACAGCTCGACCTCGGCGGGCGACATGGACGCCGGCCTTAGGTTCGCTTTCCTGGGCGTGTCCGAGGGCATAAACAAAAACGACTTCGCATTCCACCCCGAATACAAAGGCTATAATAAATGATTGGCGCATTATCTCTGGAATTTGGAGGGGTAGCTCAGCCTGGTTAGAGCGCTAGACTCATAAGCAAAGCATTATGAGTGATGAGCCGTGTGCTATGACTAAGAAATCTAGAGGTCGCGGGTTCAAATCCCGCCTCCTCCAAGCCTTCTTCTATGCTTTCAGTATATTCCCGGATACCACTCCCTTCACGAAAAGCCCGACGATCATCCCGACATTCGCGGAGAAGAACACTATGCCCAGCACCACAAGCGAATACGCCTGCGAGACGTTCATAGAGGATATGCCGACCACGCTGGGCAGCGTCAGGAGGTACATCATCAGCGCACCGCCCACAGCTACGCCTGACAGGAACGATGCAGCGTGCCTCATATCATAGAGTAGAACCATATCACCACCGCGCTTACAACAGTGAAGCAGACCAGTATCTTGAGAACGAAGTCGGATTTCAGCGGCCATCTGGATGTCGTGAAGAATATCCAGCCGGTAAGGAGTATCGCGCCGACGATGTAGAGCGGCGCTGTCACCGACTCAGCGAAGTCCAGCGTACCCAGCCTGTTGCCGAACTGTATGATGTAGTTGTGTGTTATTAGCGAGTAGCCGAGCGAGAAGTAGTAGGTCACCAGCAGCGCGCTTACAGCCCACAGCGCGTACTCGACCGCCCTGCTCGCCCCTGCTGTTTTCCTGCCTGCCATGCGTATGAATCTACAAACTGGTATAAATACAGTGCTGCCGATAAGCATAATGCCGAACCGTGGTTGCATGGCGAACGAGATAAAGGAGGTCGACATCAACGAGGCGCTGGAGCTTATCGGTAGCGGCCGCTCCAAGATAGTATGGCTCGGCCGGGAGCCTGTCGACTACATACGCCAGCTCCTGGATCTCAAGCCGGAAGCGATAGAGGCCGCGAGCCCCAACCGCATAGTCATAGGCGGAAAGGAGGAGGCCGGCAAATACACCGGCAGGATATTCATGTGCTACCACGGCAGAACATCAAGGTATGTGGCGGAGTCGATAAAGGAGAATTACGGTGTGGACTCGCTGAACCTGAAGGGAGGCATAACCGCGATAGTCGGGGAGATATTCTGATAGTTAAAGATGTCTCTGTAGCGGCGATAATCCGTGACAGGAAGCTGCTTGTGGTAAGGAATGCCGGAAGGAACATATGGACTCTGCCCGGCGGCCATGTGGAGAAAGGGGAGACCGCGGAGCAGTGCGTCTTGCGTGAGGTGAAGGAGGAACTAGGCCTAGAACCAACAGGCGCAAAGTTCTTTGCAGACTACGACAACATAACCCCTATAGAGACCGACACCCTGGTAAGGCTGCACTTCTTTCTAATAGAGGCGCACAGCGATCTCAGGTCCATAGATCCCGAGATAGAGGAGACGATGTGGGTAGATTCCAGATACAAGGGCGAAAAGGGCGAGCTGATAAACAGCCAGAAGGACTTTCTGATACCTGCCCTCCTTACAAAGCGGCTAATAGACTGATGATATATATCAAACAACTTATTTTCGATAAATCAGCAATTTCTTGACAAGAACAGCAAAGTATTTAAGCTTTTCTAATCATAATACCTGCATGGAAAGGATTGTCATAAAGGTAGTCGGCATGCCAAACGACGGCGACCCGGACCGCATGATAAAGTGGTTCTGCGAGGTCTTCGACCTTTCCAACGGCAAGGACAATGACAACATAGAGGAGCAAATACTAAAGCGCTTCATACTGAACCAGGGCAACGGGGACGGGCTGTCAAGTTCGCAGCTTAACGCTGATCTCGAGACTCACCTGGCTAGGAGCACCCTCATCTACCACCTAAACAGATTCATCGATGCGGGTCTCCTGGTCAGAAAGGGACGCAGGTATCACCTGCGCGCCAACGAGCTGTCCAAGACGATAGAGGAGCTCGAGTACGACATAGACCGCGAGATGAAGCGCCTCCACCATGTTGCAGAGGAGTTCGAGCGCATAATGCTATCCCCACGCCAGCCAAGACGGCTGAGGGGCGGTGATTGATTGGCAGACGATCAAGAGATTAAGGACGAAGCGCAGAACGCTGAGCAGGCCGAAGTCGCCGGTCCAAATGCCGCTTCCGTCAACGAAACCAAGGAGGATACTGACGCAAGATACAGCGAGATGAAGGATAAGATGCTTAGGATCGCAGCGGAGTTCGACAACTACAAGAAGCGCACCAAGGCCGACATGGAGAGGGCCGAGGCGCTAGGAAAGGCGGAGCTGGTAAGGTCCCTGCTGCCTATCATAGACGAGTTCGAGATTGCTGTGATATCAATGTCTGGGACGCAGGACAAGAACCTGCTCAAGGGCGTAGAGATGCTGTATTCCAATTTCATCGGCACGCTCAAGAAGGACGGCCTAACCGAGGTGAATGTCGACGGCACATTCGATCCCTACAGGCACGAGATAGTGATGATGCGCGAGGACGGAGCAGAGCGCGGCACCATACTGGAAGTTGTGAAGAAGGGGTACATGCTAGAGGACATGATGATAAGGCCGGCCTCGGTTATAGTATCCGATGGCAAGGCCCAGGAAAAGGAAAAAGAAAATGCTGATGTTAATGTTAAAACCGAGGAATAAGTGATTGAAATGAAAATAATAGGGATAGATTTGGGCACATCTAACAGCGCAGCTGCGGTACTCGAGGGCGGGCGCCCAGCAATAATACCCAGCAGCGAAGGGACGTCGCTGTACGGCAAGGCCTTCCCCAGCTATGTGGCTTTCACCAAGGACGGCCAGAGGCTGATAGGCGAGCCTGCGAGAAGGCAGGCCGTAGCCAATCCGGAGGGGACGGTCAGCGCTTTCAAGAGGAAGATGGGAACAGACTACGTGTACAAGATATTCGGCAAGGACTACAAGCCGCAGGAGCTTTCCGCCATGCTGCTCCAGAAGATAAAGCACGACGCGGAGCAGTTCCTGGGCGAGGAGGTGAAGAAGGCCGTCATAACAGTGCCCGCATATTTCGACGACAACCAGCGACAGGCCACAAAGGACGCGGGCGAGATAGCCGGCCTGGAGGTCGTGAGGCTGGTCAACGAGCCCACCGCCGCAGCGCTCGCTTACGGCCTTGACAAGCTGGGCAAGGAGATGAAGATACTGGTCTACGACTTGGGCGGAGGGACCCTCGACGTCACGATCATGGAGTTCGGCAACGGCGTGTTCGAGGTGCGCTCCACAAGCGGAGACACGCAGCTCGGAGGCACGGACATGGACAACACGATAGTGGAGTTCCTGGCATCGGAATTCAAAAGCGCGAACAGCATAGACCTGAAGTCCGACCCGCAGGCGATGCAGAGGCTGCGGGAGGCAGGGGAGAAGGCTAAGATAGAGCTTTCGAACGTCCTGTCTACTGAGATAAACCTGCCGTTCCTCGCGAAGGACGCCAAGGGCAACCCGCTCCACTTCACGTACACGTTCAGCAGGGCGAAGCTGGAAAGCCTCGTAGTCCCGATAGTCGAGAAGTCCGCAAAGCCTGTGATGCAGGCGCTCCAGGACGCTAAGCTCGAGCCCGCGGGCATAGACAAGATAATAATGATAGGCGGACCTACGCGAATGCCTGTTGTGCAGAGGTACGTCGAGCAGCTGCTCGGCAAGAAGATAGAGCGCGGCGTGGATCCTATGGAAGCCGTTGCCCTGGGCGCCGCAGTCCAGGCCGGGGTGCTGACCGGTGAGGTCAAGGACATAGTGCTCCTGGACGTCACTCCGCTCTCGCTCAGCATAGAAACGCTCGGCGGCGTCGCCACGAGGATAATCGACAGGAACACAACGATACCGATAAAGAAGTCGCAGGTGTTCACCACGGCAGAGGACTTCCAGACAAGCGTGGACATCAACATAGTCCAGGGCGAGCGAGCAATGGCCAAGGACAACATAGAGCTCGGCAGGTTCCGCCTGACCGGCATTCCTCCGTCGAAGAGGGGCATACCCCAGATAGAAGTGACGTTCGACATAGACTCCAACGGCATACTGCACGTGAACGCCAAGGACAAGGCGTCCGGCAAGTCGCAGGGCATGGACATCGTCGCGCCGCACAAGATGGACAAGAGCGAAATCGACCAGAAGATAAACGAGGCGAAGTCGTTCGAGGAGCAGGACAAGGCGCTGCGCGAGCAGGTCGAGACAAAGAACAACGCCGAGGCGCTGATATACACCGCAGACAAGACGCTGGAGGAGTTCAAGGAGAAGATACCGCTTCAGGTTGTCGAGAGGATAAACCGCGCCAAGGACGACCTCAGCAACGCGATAAAGGCCGACAAGTACAGCGACATCAAGATGAGGATGGAGGAGCTGAAGAAGTCGCTCGAGGAGGTCGGCGCGAGCATGTACGGGCAGGGCCAGCAGCAGGCAGGCCAGGGCCAAGGCCCAAGCGGCGAAGAGGGAGCGGGCCCGGGCCAGGGCGCAGGCCCAGGGCCAGGCGCTGGGGCCACAGACGCGAACTTCAAAGTCGAAAAGTGATGATTCGGGATGGCACGGGACTACTACGAGGTATTGGGCGTAGCCAAGAGCGCAAGCCCTGACGAGATAAAGAAAGCATACCGCAACCTCGCCCTGAAGTACCATCCCGACAGGAACAAAACGAAGGAGGCTGAGGAGTCGTTCAAAGAGATAAATGCGGCCTACGCAGTGCTCAGTGATCCGCAAAAGCGCAAGCAGTACGACACGTTCGGCCCCGAGGGCTTCAGCCAGAGGTTCTCAGAGGAGGACATATTCAGGAACTTCGACTTCGACCAGATATTCAGGGGCATGGGGATAAACATAGACTTCGGGGGTTTCGGCGGAGGCCCGGACGACATGTTCAACAACCTCTTCGGCTTCCCGTCTGCCGGACGGGTGCAGCGCGGCGAGATAGGCGGCGACCTTCTAGATGATGTGAACCTGAAGCTGTCTGACGTGCTTGAGGATACGCACAAGAAGATAAACGTCAGGCATGTGGTAAAATGCGACAGGTGCGGCGGGTCCGGCGCAGAGCCTGGATCCAAGATAGCCACGTGCGCAACGTGCAGGGGCTCCGGCCAGGCTAAGAATACGCAGAGGACCCCGTTCGGGATAATACAGACGATAACGACATGCCCTACCTGCAAGGGCAGGGGCAAGTCGGTAGAGGACCCATGCTCTAAGTGCAGGGCCTCCGGGCACACAACATCGGAAAACACCATAGACGTTACCATACCTAAGGGCGTGGCTGACGGCACAAGGCTCAGGGTGGCAGGCCAGGGCAACTACGGCAGGGACCACACCGGGGACCTGTACATAGACATAAGCGTCTCGGGCGAGCGCGGCTTCCAGCGAGACGGCGACAACGTCATCTCCGAGCTTCGCGTCCCGCTTTACGTAGCTGTGCTGGGCGGCGAGGCGGAGGTGCAGACGCTCAGGGGAAAATCGAAAGTGAAGATCGAGCCAGGAACGCAGAGCGGAAGCACGATAGTCCTCAAGGGCCAGGGCCTTCCGCGGTTCAACAGCTCCCGTGTCGGGGACCACGTTGTCGATGTGGCCGTCGAGATACCGAAGAAGCTCACCCCGGAGCAGAAGGAGCTGATGAAAAGGTTCGGCGATCTGGACTCGGATTCGAAGAAGAGGCTCTTCGGGATATTCTGATCAGGCGCGCATGAACAGCTCGAAGTACCTGACAAGGTACTCCGCCAGGAACCCCACGCGCTTCATGCGGTCCTGCACCCTTCTTACGAATTCTACATTGGATTTCGAAACCGCCTTGGTGTAGACAAGCACCGGCGGGTAGAGCAGAATCGTGACAACCAAGTTCGCTGCAAGACTGGCCAGGCTTTCGTGCATAGCTATCCCTATCGCATAGGTTACCGCCCACACCATTATTCCGGAGAGCGCTAGCTTGGCGAGCTGCGCATAATCCACCGATATGGTGAACTGGCGCTCGAGCGCGTATATGTATATTATCGCCTGCGCGAACGGCGATATCACGAAAAGCGCAAGCAGCGCACCGACGGCCTGCATGCTCGGCACCAGCAGCGCCAGCAATACGAGCTGTATCGCCACTACCGCGAGCTGGTAGATCATGAACCGCTTGGAATTGCCGTATCCGAGTATTATGAAGCCCGCAATCCCTCCGAACACGTTTATTATCGTCCCGAAAGCCATTACCGCGAAGTACCCTCCGGCCAGGGAGTAAGTGCCCCCGACCAGCAGGCGCATCAGCGGGATTGCGGATGCTATCCCGAAGGTGACTATGGGAACCAGGAACATCACCATGTAGAAGAGGCTGGTGTTGAAGGCGTCGCTTATCCTCTTCGCAAGGTTCTTGTCTGCGAACACCCTGGTGAAAGCGGGAAGCAGAACATAGCCTATCGATGTTATGAACAGGTCCCCGAACCTCCCCATCTTGAACGCCGCGCCGTAGTTGCCGACCAAGACGGAAGCCGCGAAAACCCCAAGCATCAATACGGCAAAGTTCTGCGCGCCGTTGACAGCCACGTGCGATACGACCACAGGGACCGAATATCCGGCAAGGTCCCTGGAGACCTTCATGTCGGGGCCCATCGCCTTGAACTTCACGGATTTCAGCAGGTAATAGAGCCCAACGAGCAGGCCCAGTCCCATCCCGATTATCATCGCTGCGACAGCGCCTATCACGCCGTATCCCGCAAGTATAAGCGCAGGCGTTGCGATGAGCATCAGCACGTTGTAGAGCAGGTTAACTACCGAGCCCTGGTTCACCCTGTCGATGCTGACAAGGACTATTATCATCAGGTTGAGCAGCACTGTGGTAATCACGCTCGCTGACGCGATTATTATCGGGACGGCCATGGATTGGTTGTGGTACACGCTGTTCGCTATCACGCCGCTTAAGATTATCCCCGCCAGCGCTATTATCAGCGCAATCGTGCCTACTATGTAGAACCCGCTGAGTATTATCGGCGCGACCCTTTCGGGATGGTGCCGCATCGCGTCAGGGAGCCTCTGCCTGACTGCTGTGCCTATGCCGAAGTTGCCCCCGATGTCCAGCATGTTGGCGAAGGCTATAACCACGCTGAATATCCCGTAATCGATAGGCTGCAGCAGCCTGGCCGTGACAACGAGCAGGAGCACGGCAACCACTCCCCCGGCTATCTTGCTCGCCATGAAAATGC
Organism: Microcaldota archaeon; assembly: GCA_028866905.1. Taxonomy (GTDB): domain Archaea; phylum Micrarchaeota; class Micrarchaeia; order Micrarchaeales; family Micrarchaeaceae; genus JAGWHI01. The sequence continues at coordinate 21,734 of JAGWHI010000009.1, read as the reverse complement.
TGCCGCTGTGCGCGGTGTGCACGCCCAGCTCGCCTATGCTCCTGTACTTGGTCTGCGCTATCAAAACACCAGGATCCGCTGGCTTAACTTTGTGTTCCCACGCTATAAACCTTTTGCTCTGTGCGCGCGATTTCCGCCAGCAAAGGCTCAATCTATATATACCTTTCCCTGCACAATTCTAGTGGACTAACTTCTTGTCGGTCTTTTGTCAAGCAAGGTCTAATTTCGGTGCCTAAATGGGAAAGTTCGCGCTAGCAGACGCAGAGATTTCTAAGATATGGATATGCAGGAGGTGCAAGGCCAGGAACAAGGCCGGCAGCGAGAAGTGCAGGAAGTGCGGCTACGCCTACCTCAGGCCGAAGAAGAAGGAGCTCAAGACGAAGAAGTGACATTAACACGGTGAAATAATGGCAGATCTGACACCAATAGAGCAGCTTATCGTAAAGTCGATGCAGGAGCTCGGCGCTACGAAGGACACCAGCATCAAGACCGCTGATGACATAGCGAAGAAGAGCAACAGGCCGAAGAGCCTTGTCACGAACACCCTTGTAACGCTCACGCAGAAGGGCGTGATAAAGCGCGTCGCCAGGGAGAAGGCTGCTGGCTACTACGTAATCGGCCAATGATCGCATGGACGAGCCAAGCGACTACATAGACTTCATAGCGAAGTACAGGGACTGGATATCGGTCAAGCGGATGGGCATAAGGCCGGAGACCAAGCCGGAGGAGGTGGTCTACCACCTGGCGGGCATACGCACGACCATAGACTCCAAGGCGTACAGGCTGCTCGGCATCAACACCTCCGTTCTGGACACGGAAGCGGCGAGGCTCGCATCAGGCCAGAGGAAGGGATTCCAATCGCTCGGCCAGGCGATATCGAACATCGAGGGCAAGGAGTCCAAGGCCGCGCTCGAGAGCGCGTGCGGCGAGAAGAGGGAGCTGAAGCCCATAGCAGAGATATACTTATTGTCGAAGGTCGCGTCCGAGCTGAAGATGGACGTCAGCATAAACCAGCTCATCATGTCGAAGATATTCCCTGAGCTGAAGCCCCCAAAGGCGCCGGGCAGGGGAAGGAAGAAGAAGCAGTAGTGAATTTCACTCCCTTAGCCTAACCTGTCCTATCTCTGTTCCTCTCTTAAGGCCGAGCAGGTCGAACTCGTCGAAGGCAAGCTGCCTGCCTGTCCGCTGTTTGTTTGCCATAAGGGTTGCTTGCACCTGCGACATGCAATCACACCTAGTACCTTAGCTGTATGTCCTCGACCTTTCCGTTCTCGTCGACGCGGACAAATTCCATATTGCCTCTATCGTCAGCCGTCTTTATGTGGATGCTATTCGGCACCGGTTGCCCCTTAAGCATAGCCTGGTTCAATGCCACTAGGTCGCGGCCCACCATGCGCTCGTCCGCTTCAGTGGATAGGAAGGCGTGGAGCGGCCCGTAGTCGTCGGGGTCGGCCATCACATACCTTGGGGTGTCCTTAATGCCTATCCTTTCCCTCTTGTCATCGGCTGTCGCAACCACGTAGAGCACTGTGACCAGCGATACAGAGCTGCTGCCGAACTTGTTCAGCAGGATCTTGGCAGCGTCGTCCATGTCCAGCCTCTCGTCCGGCATGTTCAGTATCAGGCTCGTGAGGCTGTTTATCCATGCGACAGAATAAGAGTTTCCGCTGACCGAATGCTTCACCAGGCTCTCCGGAACGTGCTTCTCCTTCCTGAATTCGATGCATTCGGGATGCGATTTCAATTTCCTAAGCCACTCCTGGTAGGCTATTATCTCCTCGCACTCCGAAACGTAATCGGACAGCTTAGACGGCTTTACGCCTATCTGGGAAGCCTTGTCCCTCCTGGCCTTGACCAGCTCGCCGAAATCCGATATCCCCTCGGGCAGCGGTTCCTTGCCTATCTCCTCCTCTATCTTTGCCCACCGGTCGGGCTTCTTCAGCTTGTAATAGTCCTTGAACACCTGCGTAGCAAGGAGCTCCGGCTCGCCCTTGTGCGGGGTGTGCGACACTATGGCCTCCAATCCGTCGTAAATGCTCTCCCCATAGGCGTTCAACGCTGTTTCAAGCCTCCTCCTTGCGTTTGTGGTGCCGGCGTGGAACATTATCTGAGAGCCGCGCTTGTGGGTCGTCGGCGTCGGCTTCCCGAATTTCCTGAATCCGTCCTCGGGCTGGTGGTCCACTCCCACAAGTCCCTCCCTATGAACGCGCACGAGGGACGGGCTTGAGGTGATCCATGAGGCGTGCGCTGCAGATCCCTCGGTCACCTGCGCATCCTCGGCCCTGCTCTCTTCGTATACGGAGGTGTCGGCGCCTACGAGTATGGCGGAGCCGCGCCCGTTTGCGTTCTTCACCTGCAGCACAAGGTCGTTTATCGATATCCCGCCGCCGGCGCAGGCGAATGTGACCGGCACAGGCATTGCGCCCTCCAGCATGTCCCTTATTTTATTGTACCTGTCTTCCGGGGTAGAGGTCGCAAGAAGCGATTGCGCAAGGCATATGGCCATCGTAAGGTCCGTAGAGCTCCAGTCTGTGCCGCTCTCAGTGTGGAAGCCGATCGCCTTGAGCGGCTGCCTCTTCAGCTTATCCCAGTCCTCCTCGTTGGTTGCAATCTTGTAAAGCAGGTTGTACAGCGCCTCGGCAGCCATGGTTATGTTGCTTTCCGAGTAGCTCGGCCACCTTATCTCCTCTACGCCTATTCCCCTCCTTATCTTCTCCACGTCGTACTTTTTCCCGGTGATTTTCTCGATGCCCTTCGCCAAGACATCCGCGGTTATCACTACCGATGGATAAACGATCTCTATCCTGTCTATCCCTATGCCCCCGACCTGCTTCACAGGCCTCTCTTTGGGCATCTGCTCGGCTAGCTTTTGACTCTCAACTACAATGGTCGCCATACCATCAGAGGAATAGATAAACGGCTTCATTTATATATGCCGTTGGGCGGTTAGACGATTAACGATTTCTCGTAGCCATCCGGCAAACCCCTTGACCTGAGCCACGAGTTCGGCATTGCCTTCATCGTGCGTTCATGCACTGCAAGTATGCCCTCGACCGACTGCCTCCTCGGGTCATCCTTCTTCATCTCCCAGAACGACTCCGGCGATATCAGGGCTATGGTGTCGAGCACCCTTCCCACTGGCCTGTCTTTCTCGTCGGTGTGCGCTGGAAGGTTGTATAGCTCAGGCTTCGCTAGGACCTCTGGTATCAGCTCGTGGTGGAATTTCACGGCCCACGACACCACAGGTATTCCGTTCCTGTCCGTCACCCTGGCCAGCTCCGGATCCCTTATGGCCTCGAGCGCTATGCCCTTGCTCTGCGCCAGCATGTCGTAGGAATCCGATGGTGAGTACTTGGTTGTGTTCACGCTGAGGAATCCGAACATGAGAGCGTTGTTGAGCCCCAATCCCGACTTAAAATTAGACAGGTTAACCTCTTCCGGCAAAAACTTGCCGGTGTTCTTCTGCTGCTCTGGAGGTTTGTGAACCGCCCTTTGCAACTGGCCACCCTTGCAGGTGTATGCTATGAAAAGATATAAAAATATTACTGGACTGGCGAAGCACAGCCTGTGCTATGACTATTTGCCGCTAGATCCCATATCCTCTGGCACCTTTGGCAGTGCTACGAGTATTGACACAGTATATGTCGCAGATTTCCCGCGCAGCAGCGTTTCGTAACCCGGCTGCCCGGAGAGCTCCGCATCCATCCCCTTAACAGGTTCGTTCATCTTTACGGCTGTTATCGGTTCTATCCCTACAAGTCCCTCTCCCTTGTTCCACAGCTGCAATATCCCGAAGTCGTGCTCCATCACCACGTGGAACTCCGGCGTAGCGTAGACTACCCTGTTCGACTTCTCGAAGACCATCACGTTCCCTCCCGCCTCGGCTATCCTCTCTATCGGCGCGCTGCCTACGAAGTCGTGGCCGTTGCGCACCTCGACAAAACTGTTTTCGAGCGCCCTGAATGTTGGGTGCCATCCAACCGCATACGGCATGTCATTCTCGCCGGTGTTCTCCACGACCAGGTTGAAATTAAGTGCGCCATTGTCGATGCTGTAGGTCTTCGTGAGCCTGTAGGATATGGGGAATTCGGACACTGCGCCCTTCTTTCCGGTTACCCTGCCGCCCGCCTCGTAAACCTGGACCATGGTGACGCTGTTCGGTTTCTGCTCGACGATTTCCCATGGCAGGTCCCGCGCAATGCCGTGCTGCGACATCGGGTATGCCTTGCCATTCACGCGTATCCTCTCTTTGGGTGCAGGTCCGACTATCGGGAACATCACAATTTCGCTGCTTGGCCACCCCTTCGCAGGCTTCTCCCCCGGGCCTCCCCCGCCCCACATTACCTCGACACCGCCAGATTTCAGGCTGTACATCTGCGAGTTATGTGGATTTATAAGTGCGGCCAGCGCTTTGTCTCCTATCTTGATAACCTTAGTCGTCATTATAACAACAGAATAGTGGCTTACCAGATATTAAAAAGGTGCGATTGCCGGGATTTGAACCCGGGTTACTGCCTTGGCAAGGCAATGTCCTACCAGGCTAGACTACAATCGCATGATAGAATACGATAGATTATGCAGGCAAATGTTCTTATTGGCTATGGGCTGCATCCAAAACAGCTGATCAAAGGCATATAAATGCCGCAGGCAGGATTTGAATCTGCGACCTATCCGTCTTCAGCGGATCGCTCTCCCAGGCTGAGCTACTGCGGCGCTTTAGCAGTGTATATTCTGCGGGGAATATTTATAACCCTTGTTGCGATTCACAAACCTTAAATTAGTGCCCGAAAGATAGTAATCATGGCCTTGTCCTGGGACGCGCTCGCGCCCTACAACGGAATCGTAAGAACGGATATCATCGAGCCCAGGGACTACCAGATCAACATTATAAGGAGCGTCTACTCCGGGAAGAACTCGCTAGTTGTGCTGCCCACAGGCCTGGGAAAAACGCTCATAGCGGTTTTTGCAGCTGCGAAGGCGCTCTCCGAGGGAAAGAAGGCCGCGATACTGGCGCCGACAAAGCCGCTCAGCGAGCAGCACTACCAGTCGATGTCGAAGCTGCTCAACATAGATTCCGAAGGCGTTCTGCTGCTGACGGGGAGCATAGGCGCCGCCAAGAGGCAGGGGCTGGTGTCCGGGGCGAGGGTGATCGCTGCGACTCCGCAGACCCTTGCCAACGACATAAAGTCAGGCAGGCTCTCCATCAACGACTTCGGGGTCATAATATTCGACGAGTGCCACAGGGCGGTGGGGCGATACGCGTACACCTTCCTGGCCGACACTGCAAACGAGGAGAACGTACAGATGATAGGCCTTACGGCATCGCCAGGGAGCAACAGGAAGCGGATCGAGGCCCTTGCAACGGCTCTTGGAATCGAGAACATCGAAATACGCACCTCCACCGACCCGGATGTGGTCCCGTACGTGATGGGCAAGTACGTGCACGTGGTCAGGGTGGACACCGGCCCCGTCATACGCGAGGTCATGGCCGCTATCAAGCCCGTAATCGAGCTGCACCTGACCAAGCTCTATGGCCTGGGCCTCAGCCCGTTCAAGGGCATAGACAACGTGCCGAAGGGCAGGCTCCTCCAGATAGGCGACAACATCAGCAAGATACAGGCGCAGAACTACAAGTTCGGGGCGCTGTACCACTACATCTACGTGCTAAACCTGCTGCACGCGTACGACCTCGCTGCCAGCGAGGGGCTTTACCCGTTCATCAGCTACATGGACGGGCTGCGCGCGCGTCCCAAGAAGAGCAAGAGCGTGACGAGCCTGCTCTCCAACCCGGAGGTGGTCCGCGCTACAGCCGCCGCGGCCAACGCGATAAACGAGGGCGTAGAGCACCCGAAGGTGATGGAGCTGATCCGCATACTGAAGTCGCAGCCGGGCAGCTCCACGATAGTCTTCGCGCAGTACAGGTCAACGATAAAGCGCATAGTGGAGATGCTCCGCGCGCACGGGATAACCGCAAGGGCGTTCGTGGGCAAGAAGGAGGGCGTCACCCACGAGCAGCAGGAGGGCGTCATAAACGAATTCCGAGACGGGAAGTTCCGCGTGCTCGTCGCGACCTCGATCGGCGAGGAGGGGCTTGACATACCCAGCGTCGACACTGTGGTATTCTACGAGCCTGTGCCTAACGAGATACGCAACATACAGCGCGGCGGGCGCGCAGGCCGAATGCGCTTCGGCGAGATTTTCATACTCGTAGCGAGGGACACAAAGGACGAGATCTACCTCGTCATATCAAGGGCGAGGGAGAACAAGATGCGCGAGCTCGTATACAAACTCAAGCGCGACATAGAATCCGGCAGGTTCAGCTCAAGGCCTGCAAAGGCTGCGGGCCAGCAGATACTTTTCTGATAGGTTCAGGCGATCTCGTCAGCGTAGACTATCCTCCAAGAGAGATGGCCGTCCTTCACCATCTTAACCGGCCTTGTCTCGTCAACGCTTGACTTCCGCCTGCCCACCTGGAAAATCGACCAGAATCCCATATTGTCACTTCTTCTTATCGCCATAGTGGGGCACGATCCTGACGGCATCGATGTCCCTGAAAATCCTGAGTATTATCTCTGCAAGCATCAGCTCACGCTAAGGTTTGAACATAATGCAAGGGGATGACCCCTTGCTGGGTGGGTTTGGTGGAGAATTAGGTGTGTGGTTGGTTTTACAAACAGATGGACAGACAGAGTCTTATCCATTTAATCTCCACCGAAGTATATTATGGGATACCTTATATTTAAACATATCTCATGTAAACCTCAAAAACCGCTAGCACTTAGAGGAATAATAACATATGACTGCCATATTAGCTCTATTTATCTGGAAATCCTGGAATTTCTACCCATCTACTCCGACGACAAATAAATTGCCATAAAATGGCCTGATAGAAATATATTTATATATAAACCCATCTAATTCTACCGATGGCGACGGCAAGGGGCAGGCTTCCGGAGCGCGTTTCGGCCGCGCTGGAGGTTCTGAAGCGCGAGTACAACACCTACCTCGAGGTCAAGCTGATAAAGGGGAGGTACTGCCTGTTTGAGGCTACGAGCAGGTACGACCGCGGCCTCGGGCGATCCAGGAAGATAACCAAATACCTCGGCAGGATAACCGAGGAGGGCATACTCATACCGGTAAGGCACAGGCAGCCCACGCAGAAACAGATAGCCCAGGCGATAGCGCGGGAGGAGGCTCTCACAAAGCTCGAGGGATTGCACATGGCGCCCTCTTCCGAGGAAGGTATGGGCGAATACGACGACAGGATACTGATGAACCTGAGCATGAACGGAAGGATATCAAGGAACACCATAGCCGACAGGATAGGGCTCAAGCGCACGGCTACGGAATACCAGATAAGGAAGGCGGAGCAGAGGTACGGGATAAGGTACCTTGCCGAGGCCGACGTCAACAAGCTCGGCTATCTCGAGTTCGTAATACTGATAAAGTTCAGGGACAGGCAGCCAAGCCCTGACGAGATAAGGGAGGCGCTGAAGGGCATGCCAATGGTGCAGCTCTGCGCTATACTGAAGGGGGACTACGACCTAATAATCTACATACTGACCGAGAACGACCTGCAGGTGACCAACGAGAGGTTCAGGCAGATACGCTCCAGCGTGTTCGTGAAGTACTCCGCAGAATGGAAGATAAAGTTCGCGCACACCGCTTACGGATACATACCGCTGCGCGACGAGTTCTTCAAGATGCTCGAGGAAAAGGTATGGCGAAGGACGAAGGAGAGCCCGAGGCCCAAGCCGGGCAGCCTGCTGTACAGCGATTACGCTGTGCTCAAGGAGCTCAGCGCCGACGGCTCGAGGCAGCTCTCGCTGATAGACGCGAAGTACGGGTTCCCGAAGGGAAGGTCCCAGTACGTATACCACAAGCTCCTGGACAACGGCATGCTAAGGCGCGTGACAATCAACATGAAGGGCGTGCCTGTCAGGCAGGACGCCGTGATCGTCATGGAAAGGGTCAATCTCGACAGGTTCAACAAGAGGCAGGCGGACTGGAGGCGCGACACCATATCGTACGGCCCGCATCCGACCAACACCTTCTCGCTCATAATAGACATATGGGATCCGGACGGCAGCGTAAGGATAGCCCCCCTGTACAGCGGCGAGAGCGTGGACCGGCTGGTGGAGCACCTGAAGCAGGTGTCCGAGGGCGCGGAATTCTCCAGCATGGTCATAACCGAGGTGCTGATAGGCGAGCTCTGCTACAGGCGGTTCGACAACAGGTACTCGGCCCACTACAAGTACCTTGTAGAGGCGGAGACCCACGGTAAGGGAAAGCTCGAGCTGCCGAGCTACGACTAGGGTTCATTCAACACTAAAGGATTAGCAAATCATTCAATCAGATGGCTGCCAATGTGCAATAGCATCTGAATTTATCCGGGTAATTATGTGTCTCCGATCCTCATTGTTTCACCGCTGTCTATTTCATGAGAAATTCAACCGCCGCCTTTAAAAGCGTTGCGTACAAGCCTGTTTAATCGTGTAAATATCAAATCTATTTCATAGTCGGCGGCGCGCTCGGCCTCTTTACCGCCAACACGCTGTAATGCCTGTTCGCATCGTGCTGCATGGCCATGCTCTTTATCTCGAATCCGTCGAGGAACTCGCGCAGCAGCGCCTTTGTGAAATAGAAATGGGGCAGCCCCTTCTCCTCGCCATCGAGAGGAACCCATGTCCTGTAGTCTATCTTCCTGTACCTGTCGCCCTCGGAGCGAAGCTTCGGGACGTTGAGCACAAGCAGCCCGCCGTCAGCAAGCACCCTCCTTATCTCCCTGATTATCCTCTTCACCTCCCTTGGCCTGTTGTGGTGTATCGTCTGCACCGCGATCACGCAGTCGAAGAAGCCGTCCTTGTAAGGCAAACGCATGTTGAAGTCCCGCAGCGAAAGGTGCGCCTTGAGCCCCTTGCCGCGCAGCCATTCCCTTGCCATCCTGATGGCGTTCGCCGAGTTGTCGAGGCCATACACCCCAAAACCCTTTTCCGACAGATAAACAACATGCCTGCCAGTGCCGCAGCCTATGTCCAGCACCCTGGCGCCCTTCCCCAGCATCCTGGTCGCGCGCTCCACTGCGCGGTTGGGCGTATGGTAGAACCTGCCGTGCCTCTTGAAGATCGCGTCCCACTGCTGCCTCTGCATACGTCTAATTCCGACTAAACGCTTAAATCGTTTTGCAGAGATAATGGACCGTGACCAGGTATTCCAAGGGAGCGCGCGCCGAACGCGAGCTTCTCAACACCCTAGACGGGATGGGCTACTCAGTGATGAGGTCCGCGGGCAGCGGCGTCAACTCGCTCAGCCCAGACATAATCGCGATAAAGGAAGGGGACGGCTTCGCGTTCGAGTGCAAGTACTGGGACAGGGGGAGCCTCTCGCTGGATCACGAGCAGGTGGAGTCGCTGAAGAGGTGGGAGCGCAACACCCGTATGAGGGCGTTCGTGGCGTGGCGCATGAACGGGATGGGCTGGTACTTCATCAGGCCGGAGGAGCTCACGCTTAACGAGAAGAGCTACTCGGTGACAAGGAAAATTGCCGTAGGGATAGGGAGAAAGTTGGACGCGATCACCGGAGCGCCGCAGACCGCCGCTGTCATAGAGCAGCTCAAGTGACTATGGTTCCCTTGCTCCTTCCCTTTATCGCGGCTTCCAGGTTGGAGATGTTCTCGCCTATGAACATCAGCCTGATCCTGCTCCTCCTGGCGAGCCTGGCCGCGATGGAGTCGAATATGAAATTCGACCTCGCGACCCTAGTGTCGTATATGCCAGCCATCTCTATTAGCCTGTTGTAGTCCATTCGCCTTATCGGCTTCGCGCCCTTTATCGCCGGGTCCTTGTCGTATATGAAGCTGACCTTGCTTATGTTTATCATCTCCCTTGACCCGGCCGCCTCGGCCGCCAGGACGGCAACTGCGTCAGTGGTTATGCCTGGCATGAGGCCGCCCATTATTACCACGTTGCTGGAGTCTATCGCCTGCTTCACCTCCCGTATGTCTGTGACTATCCACGGGTAAACGCCCAGCTCGTAGAGCACAGCCTTGACGGCTTCGGCGTTAGCCCTCGTGACAGATATGCCCAGCCAGTCGAGCAGGTAGTCGTTCTTCACTGCGGCCCTGGATGAGTGGACGTACTCCTTGCTCGTGTAGCCGCCTCCAACGCAGATTATGAACTTGTTGCGCTTAAGGTTGCGCTTGACGACGGACTTGAGTTTCACCAGGTAGTCGATGTTCAGCCCCTCCTGCCTGGAGACCACGCTACCTCCCAGAGACAGACACAGTACCCGCATTGAACCTATACTGGTTGTAGGAGCAGGATTTAATATGTAGCAGTCTATGCGCTGCCGTCGCCGTAGATCATGTCGCTCGCTTTCCTGAGCGCCTGCGCAGTGTTCCTGTCCTTCAGCCTCGTCTCGTGTATGTACGCCGCCCGGCTGTAAAGGCCGGCGCGCTCCAGATTGTCGGCCGCCCTAATGTATTGGCCGCCCATCTCGCAGATGTCGGCTGCCTCCGAATACCTCCTTTTCTTTTCGCAGGCATGTATGCACCGTTCGACCCCTTTTTTGTCATTTAGCGAGATCCAAATCCCAGCGGCTTTAGGGTAATCCCTGGACTCCTCCAAAGATGCGGCCTTGGCCTCCAACGCGCCAACAAGGCTGCGCCTGCCCTCTTCCGTCCTAAGGCTTCCCAGCAGTCTGGAGAGCTCCTCGTCATTCAAAATCCTCCTTCTAATCTAAAACACCCTATTGGGACTCTGCCGCCTGGGACCTAGGCAACGGCATCCCGGACTCCAGCTTGTAGTAGACGTAGAGCTTTCCGTACGCCTCGGCTGCGAAGCCGTAGCCCTTGGCGAACACCTCCATCATCTCCTTGGCGAGTTCCATGTACCTCTCCTTGCCCACATAATCGAGATCGCTTATCACTATAAGCCCTGCTGCGAACTGGGCCGCCTCCACCGCGTCGCGGGAGACATCCGTCCCGTAATGGTCCAGCACACGCTCCTCGACAGCGGTTTTGACCAGCTTCATGGCCTCGTTGAACTGCTCCCGCCTACCTGCGTAGAATGCGGTGTTCCTGGAGACATCCCTGGCCCTTGGCATTGCCCTGGCCTCCTCGATGTTTAGCCCTAACGGCGCGCTGCCCGCCGCAACGTGCGCGCCCTCCCAGCTGTAGGCGCAGTACATCCTCCACTCCGGCTTCGGATTCCTGTCCGGGTTGAAGTAGTTTATCCTGCCTAGTATGCCGATGAAATCCTCGAGCCCTCTCTGCACGCCCTCCGGCAGCTTCTCCAACGGCGTCCCCCTGAAGCGCCTGTTCGGGGTTTCCATGCTGGGTTATCTCCCTGCCGAGATATTTAGCCTAAGCGGGGGACACACAACCTTTATATTGCTTGGCATTACACTAATATACAGTAAAACGGTTGCACTAAGCGTATTCGGTAATCAAATGCACTTTAATGCTTCAGCTAGACGGTTGTTATTCGTTATTTCGTCTGAATCGGTAGGCTCGGCCCTACGCGGTTAGCAACGGCAGAACGCATGCGCTTCCTACTCCGTTTTACCATAGGCAGCGAAGCTGCCAAGTGATAAAATGGCAAAAACATACATAGATATTCTCAAGTACATGATCGAGGCGAAGTTTACGATAGCCGGTTCGGTTGAGAAACCGGACATAATAGGCGCGGTGTTCGGACAGACCGAGGGGCTTCTGGGCGGCGACCTGGACCTCAGGGAGCTGCAGAAGAACGGCAAGATCGGCCGCATAGAGATAGAGGCGCAGAGCCAGGGCAACAGGACCATGGGCCGGCTGCTCCTGCCGTCGTCGCTCAACAGGGTGGAGACCTGCATACTCGGCGCTGCGATAGAGTCGGTCGACAGGGTAGGCCCGTTCGAGACCAACTTCCATGTGGAGAAGATAGAGGACACTAGGAGCAGCAAGAGGAAGATGATAGTCCTCAGGGCCAAGGAGCTCATCAAGGGCATGCTTACTACTGAGATTCCCGACAGCAAGGAGCTCAGCGACCTGGTCGAATCGGACGTCAAGACCAGCACGGTCATCAACTACGGGCCCGAGGCTCTGCCTGCCGGTCCGGAACTGGAGGGCAGCCCGGAGGTTGTGCTGGTGGAGGGCAGGGCTGACGTGGTCAACCTGCTGAAGAACGACATACCCAACTGCATAGCCGTGGGAGGCGCAGCGGGCAGCGTCCCCAAGTCGATAATAGACCTGTGCTCTGCAAAGGACGCTGTGCTGTTCGTGGACGGCGACCGCGGAGGCGACATGATAACCAGGACGATAGTGAACAACTGCGATATAGACTACGTCGCGAGGGCTCCCGACGGGAAGGAGGTGGAGGAGCTCACGAGGAAGGAGATAATCAAGGCGCTGAGGAGCCGCATACCGATAGAGCAGGTGATGCAGAGCCTGGGAAGGCAGGAGCAGAGGCAGCAGCAGCGCGACGCGCGCGACGCGAGGAACTTCCAGCAGAACCGCGGCCAGCAGAGGCCCGGCTTCCAGGAGCGACGCCCCATGGCCACAGAGCAGAGGCAGTTCCAGCAGGAGCGTCCAGCAGTGCAGTCGCAGCAGCACGCTCCGATGCAGCAGAGGGGCCCGTACACCGCAAGCCCCCCGTCAGAGATAGTCAGGAACCTGTCGCAGAAGCAGGAGCGCGCCAGGGAGGAGCCGATATCCACTGACAACACCTTCGGCATCAAGGACCTTAGCGGGGAGGTACGGCAGCCCGGCGGGATAGAGGGCATACCCTCGATAGAAAGGGAGAGGGCTCCGCAGTCTGCAGCAAGGCAGGGCAGGCAGCCGAACAGCGATTACGTAACGGCCCTGAACGAGCTGCACAACTCGCTTAGGGGAAGGCTCTACGGCCCAGACGGGTCGATGGTCAAGGAGATACCGATACGCGAGCTCATCCAGAACATCCAGGACATGGGCGGCGTCTCATCCGTGGTATTCGACGGCATAATAACGCAGCGCCTGATAGACCTGGCGTACAAGCAGGGCGTAAAGGAGATCTACGGGCTGCGCGCCAACCAGATAACAAGGACCTACGACGACATGACGCTCTACACGATGGAGCGCGGCGTAATCTGATCCTATCCTGTCTATTTTATTTTTGGGGTGCGGGGCCTCGCCCTGCGCCAACCCTATTTCCCAAGCACTATGTGTATAGAGCTTACGTTGGACTTTGTGCCGTCCTCGTTCGCCAGCTCTTCGGAGCCGATCGCCACTCCCTCGACTCGCGCGCCAGGCACGAACCGGTTCCTGACTATCTCGGCTGCGTCGACCGCCTTCTGGATGGAGTTGCCCCTCGCCTTTATCGCTACCCTGCTCGCGTTCGAGTTGAACTGGGTTACTACCGCGAACACATAGCTCATAGTCGGCTTCTTCCCCACGTATACCACGTTCTCAGGTATGTCCGGGCCGCCCGCCTGTGCCCCCCTGCCTAGCGTTATGTGTATCGAGCTCACCTTGGACCTTGTGCCGTCCTCGTTCGCCAGCTCCTCTGAGCCCAGCCTTATGCTGCCGATCGCCACGCCGTTCAGGAACCTCTTCCTAGCAACCTCCGCTACGTCGACAGCCCTGCCTATGCTCTTACCCCTGGCCTTTATCGTGACCTGGCTGTTGTTATTGTTGAACTGGGTCACAACTGCGAGCACGTAGTTCATCGTCGGCTTCTTGCCTATGTAGACGACGTTCTCGCCGCTGCCAAGCTGACCCTCCTGCTGTCCGACCATGCCAAAACCAGTACATAGAGTAGTATCCCGCAATGCTATAAAGCAGTTTCTGTGTTTTCCGGGACCTCAGATGCATGCGGTAGGCAAAGGATTTAAAGTCAGCGGTAGAATAGATTCCATGCCAAGGAGCCTTATGGTCTGGAACCTAGACACGTGGACCCTGCGCTTCATATACAGCGCGCTGGGCCAGGGCCTGGTCTTCGTCGCGCTCACCATGGTCCTCTTCGTATACGGCTCGATCTCTGTGGTGCCGGCGCCAGCACAGGTGATAGCCTTCGGCAGCGCTGGCACATGGATACTCGCCGGCTACCTTAGCTACCTGATAATGATAATCTACCTCGGTGTGACGGCGCTCTTCTACTATTACATAGGCAAGGTGGACAACGGCTTCAGGGGCTCGGCAAACGTGTCCGCATGGGTGCACTTCATACTGGTCAACATAGGCATAACGGGCGCCTGCCTTCTCCTGGTCTACGCAGGATACATAGGAGGAGCCGGCCTCATGCCCACTGCCGTGGGCGGCCACGGGCTCACAGACATCCAGGTGCACGAGCAGCTGATAGGGATGTACCCCTATCTGATAATACCGTTCGTGATATCCGCTGTTGTCGGCGCCCTGTTCGGGGGGCTTTCGTACCTCCTCGCGCTGAGAAAGAGATGATCAGAACCTTTCGCGTTCTGGTTCCTGCCTTACTATTACCAGCGACCTTGACTTGTTCTTGAAAGCAGTCCTCTTCTTGAGGTTGCTCCAGCAGTCCTTGCATATCGCAAGCCTTGTGGTCTTCTGCACGCGGTACGTGCTCTTCGTGCACGCGTCGCATATCTTCCTGTCGCAGTAATCGCAAGTCTCGAACCTGTAAATCTCACGTTTGCATCTATCGCACAGCCTTACCGTCATAAAAACACCGAGGAGTTATGAAACCTATATATTCCTTTATAGGGATTATAAATCGCGATAGAAGATAAGCATGAAAACATATATAAAAACCTATGGCTGCACCCTGAACCGGGCTGACAGCGAGATGATGGGTTCAATGCTTGTCGACTCCGGGGCTGAGCTCTGCTCAAGCGCCTCGGAAGCTGACGTCGTGGTGGTCAACACCTGCACCGTCAAGAGCGCCACTGCGCAGAAAATACTCTACAATCTCGACTCGCTTTCCTCCCAGGGCAAGAGGCTGGTCGTTGCGGGATGCATGGCCGGGGCCAACCGGGACATGATATCCAAGCACGCCCCAAGCGCGAGCATAGTGACGCCTCAGAACATACACGCGATAGGCGACGCAGTGCGGGCCGCATACCACGGCGGCAAGGCGAGCTTTGTTTCCGATTCCAGGGAGGACAAGATAGCGCATTTCTCGCCAAGCCCTGGCGTGATATCCCGGATACCGATAAGCGACGGATGCGTCAGCGCGTGCGGCTTCTGCGAGACTAAGCGCGCAAGGGGAAGGCTGAACAGCTTCACCGAGGACCTCATAGTCAAGGCAGTCGAGAGGAGCGTGGCCGGAGGGGCCAGGGAGATAGAGCTCACGGCACAGGATGTCGGCGCATACGGGCTGGACCGGGGAACCAACATCGCCGAGCTCATGTCCCGCATATCCGGGCTGGACGGCGGCTTCAAGGTGCGTGTCGGGATGCTCAACCCAGAGCACCTGCACAGATATTTCGACGATTTCGCGGAGCAGATGAACAGCGGTAAGTTCTACAAGTTCGCGCATCTTCCATTGCAGTCAGGCAGCGATTCCGTGCTTGCCGACATGGGTAGGGACTACACTGTCGGCGAATACAACGGGTATGTCGGCGAACTGCGCAAGAGGGTCAGCGGAATAACGATCGCTACGGACATAATAGTCGGCTATCCCTCGGAGACCGAAGAGGACTTCAGCAGAACTCTCGACTTCATCAAGGAAATAAAGCCCGACGTGACAAACCTCTCCAAGTTCGGGGCGAGGCCGCACACCAGGGCCGCAAGGATGGGGCAGCATCCGCGTTCAGTAATAAACGAGAGGAGCAGGAAGGCGGCGCGCGTTGTTAGGAGCGTCCAGCACGAGATAAACGACGGCTACATGGGCATGGAGATACCTGTGCTGATCACCGAGTCATCAGAAAGGTCTATTAATGGTAGGAGTGATTCATACAAGCAGGTAGTCATAAGGGAGAGGCGCTCGGCCGCGCCCGGAAGCACGGTGCTCGCAAGGATAGAGTCCGCATCCGCGAACGTGCTGTACGGAAGCATGGCCTGACGGTGGTACAATATACTCTGAAAAGATAAGCAAGGAGCTGAAGAAGTCAGGGATAGGGCCCGGCGACCGCGTGTCGTTCAACTTCAAGGGTACGCAGTCCGAGGGGGAGCTCATGCCATCGACCGAGGCGAACGCCTTCGACATAGTCGTCATAAAGCTCGACAACGGGTACAACATAGGCGTCGACTTCTACGCGTCCAGGCTAAGGCTGATCGCGAAGAGGAAGGGGAAGATCGCGTTCCCCAAGGCCAAGATCAAGCAGGCTGAGACGCTGCCGAAGGTGTCTGTAGTCTACACCGGCGGCACCATAGGCAGCAGGGTCGACTACAAGACCGGCGGCGTGTCGACGCTCCAGAGCCCAGAGGAGCTCTTCTATACCGTGCCGGAGCTGGCAGGGATCGCCCGCATAGAGCCGCAGCAGCTGTTTAACATATCGAGCGAGGACATGACATCGGCCGAGTGGCAGAAGATCGCCGAGTCGGTGGCATCGAAGCTCAACCACGGCAGCAGGGGCGTCGTGATAACGCACGGCACCGACACTATGCACTTCACCGCTGCCGCGCTCAGCTTCATGCTCGAGGGGCTCAACGCCCCAGTCGTGATCACCGGCTCGCAAAGGAGCCCCGACAGGGGTTCCAGCGACGCTTTCATGAACCTCATATGCAGCGCCCACGCCGCAGCGCGGTCCGACGTCGCTGAGGTGTCGATATGCATGCACTCCAGCAGCTCCGACGACAGGTGCGCGCTGATGAGGGGCACGAAGACCAGGAAGATGCACACCTCAAGGAGGGACGCCTTCAAGCCGATAAACGACTCACCGATCGCGCTGATAGCCCAAAGCGGGGCGATAGAGTATACCGGCAACAGCTACAGGAGGGTTGTCCGTGAAGAGAGAAGGAAGATCGTTCCTAGGGCGAAGTTCGAGCGCAGGGTAGCGCTGGTCAAGCCATACCCTGGCGCCAGCCCGGAGATAATGGAATTCTACATAGGCAAAGGATACAGGGGAATGATAATAGAGGGCACGGGCCTGGGCCACACTCCGGTGTCTACGCGCGACAAGGAGGACTCATGGCTTCCCGCGATAAAGCGGGCCGTGTCAAGCGGAATGGTGGTGGGGATGACCTCGCAGACGCTACACGGAAGGGTGCACCCTAGCGTATACAAGAACCTGAGGCTGCTGAGCAACGCAGGCGTCATCTACTGCGAGGACATGCTGCCCGAGACCGCCTACGTCAAGCTGGGATGGCTCCTCGGCAACCACACAAGGGACAAGGCTGCCGAGATGCTGCCCAAGAACCTCGTGGGCGAGATAAAAGGCAGGAGCGAATACAATGACTTTGGTGTTTGATTGAAGGACGACTCTCACTACAGGAAGATAGGATTCAAGTGCGGCCTAGAGATACACCAGCGGCTGGCTACCGACAGGAAGCTCTTCTGCGAATGCCTTTCAGACATAAACGCATCAGACAAAAGCATCGGCCACGTTACCAGGAAGCAGAGGGCCGTAGCTGGCGAACTGGGCAGCATCGACAGGTCAGCCGAATTCGAGGAGGGCAAGGACCGCACGTTCAAGTACCACATCTTCAGGGACCGCACCTGCCTGGTCGACATAGACGAGGAGCCGCCGCACGGGATAAACATGCAGGCGTTCATGGTCGCGCTCTCCCTCTCGCAGGCGATGGGCATGAAACCGGTCGACGAGGCGCAGCCGATGAGGAAGGAGGTGGTCGACGGCAGCGACCCGAGCGCCTTCCAGAGGAGCGTGCTTGTCGCCCTCAACGGGCAGATAAAGGTCGGCTCAGCATCCGTCGGGGTCCCATCTCTCTTCATAGAGGAGGAGTCCAGCGGCATCGAGAGGGAGGAAGGCAACCTGATATCCTACAACACCGACAGGCTCGGAATACCGCTCATAGAGATAGACACGGACCCGACCATACCAACCGCCAAGGCCGCCAAGGAGATCGCGCTCTACATAGGCACCCTGATAAGAGTCTCGGGAATGGCACAGCGCGGCATAGGCTCGATAAGGCAGGACGTCAACGTCTCTATATCCGGCGGCGCCCGCGTGGAGATAAAGGGGCTCCAGGAGATAGACACGATGGACAGGTTCATAGACAACGAGATAGACAGGCAGGAGAACCTGATCAGGATACGCGACACTCTCGTCAAACGCAAGGCCTCCGTCGGAAGGCCGAAGAACGTCACAAGGGCATTCGCGAACACGAAGTCGAAGGTCCTGAGAAGCTCGCTCGACGCGGACGGGAGGGTGATGGCGATCCCTCTGCACGGGTTCAAGGGGCTGCTGGGCACGGAGGTCAACCCGAACAGGAGGCTGGGCAGCGAGATAAGCGACTACGCCAAGACCGCAGGCGTGCACGGCATAATACACAGCGACGAGGACATAGCGTCGTATTCGATAACTAAGGAGGAGCTCGCCCACATGAGGAAGGAGCTCTCGATAACGGAGCACGATTCGTTCATAATAGTCGGCGGGAAGGAGGGCCAGGCCGAGAAGGCTGCGTCGCGTTCGGCATGGCGGGCGTCGCAGGCGATGGTCGGCATTCCTGTAGAGACCAGGGGCGTAAACAATGTCGAGCTCTGCACCACCCGTTTCCTCAGGCCGTTGCCCGGGGGTTCGAGGATGTACCCCGAAACGGACGCGCATCCGATACCCATACACAGCATGCTAATGGAGCAGGCCGCCGGATCCGCGCCGAGCATAGAGAAGGAGCGGGAGTTCCTCGGAGCGAAGCTCACGAACAAGGCGTATGCGGAGCAGCTCCTCACCTCCCCGAGGCTGCAGCTGTTCAAGGCGGTCACGACCAAGACTAATGTGGAGCCGAATTTCGCAGCATCGGTAATACTTCAGAAGCTCACAGAGCTGGGCAGGCAGGGCGTCAACGTATCGTCCATAAGGGAGGACCGCATCCTTGAAATGTTCCGCGAGTACGACATGGAGCGCATAACCAAGCAGGCGATTGACGAGATATTGAAGAGCCTGGGCCGCGAGGACGAGCCAGTCGATTCGATAATAAAGAAGCACAGCCTCTCCAGGATGCACAGGCACGAGATCAGCGCGCTCGTCGCGCAGGCGGAGAAGGAGGGCAAGGCGGATGCGAACGCGATAAGGAAGGAGCTGATGTCCAAGTACAGGCTGCGAATCGACGGCGAGGAGCTTAACTCCATCCTTGCCTCTAAAGTATCCTAGGGCCCTTCCTCGTTATCAGCACGTCGTCCTCAAGGCGCACGCCGCAGAACCCATTGACGTATATGCCTGGCTCGTTGCTGAAGACCATCCCCTCCCTGAACTTGAACTTGGAGTACGGAGAAACCGCGTTCCTGCCGTCATGGACGTCGATGCCCACGGAATGGCCCAGCGCATGCATGAATTTTCCCTTGTAGGCGCCCCCCCTGGCTGAATTTATGAAACTCTCAGCTGCGTTGTGCGCCTTCGACGCGTCATTGCCTACAATATACTCCTTCATTGCAAGCTTCTGCGCCCTGGCTACTGTGTTGTAGATGTCGGCCATCCGCGCGTATTTGTCGGACTTCCTGTCCGGCCTGAATATCATCGTGCGGGTTATGTCCGAGCAGTAGCCCTTGTACCTCGCTCCGGCATCAATCATTACAACGGTGTTCCTGGCCAGCTTTGTGGAGTCCGGCATGTGGTGCGGGTCAGCGGAGTTCTTCCCGAAGGAGACTATCGTGGGGAACGAAGGCGCCGATCCGCCGTTCTTTATCACCAGGCTGCCTATGTGCATGGACATCTCCATTTCGGTGACCCCTTCAACGAGGTAAGCCCGTGCCTGGTCGACCGCCTTCTTTATGATTGCATTGGCAGTCCTCATCTTCCCGAGCTCCCCCCTGTCCTTGACCTCCCTAACGCTGTCGAACGCCTGCGAGATGTCGACTATCTTCTTCGGCTTAATCTCCTTCTTCAGCAGGCCTATCCAGTTGTACGAGATGAACCTCCCGTTGACCCCCACTACCCTTCCCTTCAGATGTCTCCTAAGTAGGGCTATGAGCTTCTTTCCTGAATCTATGCTCGCGATCTTCATCTCCCTTGGCCTTTGCGCCCTGCACTCGCCGATGCCAAGAGGGTTCGTTATGATTGTCATCCCCCTCCTGGTCGCTATCAGGTAGTGGCTCTCGAAAACGCCGTTCTGGTCGAGCCCGTTCTCGAATCCGCTGAGGTAGATGAAATTCGGGTCGAGGTTCTCGTTAGTGGTGAGCAGTATTGCGTCGATTTTCGTCCCCCTGAAGACCTTCTCCAGCCTGTCCTTTACGCTCCGCATCAGATCGCCATGATATCTCTAAGAAGGCATAAAAAGATTGCACGCCAATATAGTTCCATGAGCCCTACTCCTCTGTACAGCTATTCGGACGCAGCGATACGCGTCAAGAGATCCGACATAGTCTACAGGCACATGCGAGACCCTGCGCTCCTCAGGCACTACTACGCGGTAAAGACGATAAAGGAGATAAACGGGCTGTCGCTCGCGGGTTCTTCCCCCACCGACATATTCGTTGGGCGGTTCGGCTACCCGAAAGTGTCGATAGGCCCCCTCGTCCCGCCGGAGTTCGGCGACACCACGATACTGGGTACGCCGGAGCGATGGAGGTTCCTCAACATAGAGCAGATCGTGGACTTCAGGTCAAAGCTCGTACGGGGAATGCAGGAGGTCAGGGTGACGGACACCGAGAAGCCCGGCCTTGTAGAGAAGGTGCAGGAGCTCGCGATGGCAGACGGCACTGCGGATTCCGAGATGGATTTCATAAAGAGGCCCAGGTTCAACATGACGCTCAGGGACGAGGTGCAGCCGTTCGGCCCAAGCGGCACAATAAAGTCTTTTGACATGGGCGACGTGCGCTCGGACCAGAAGATTGAGAGCAGGTTCAGCGACGCGGATGCGGATGCGAAGACCTCGGTTGTAGAGCTCTACGAGAAAGGGGTCCCAGTTTCGAAGATACAGAAGGCGTTCTCGGCAGGGCTGTTCGGCCTAAAGCAGAGGAGGAAGTTCGTGCCGACGAGGTGGAGCATAACTGCGGTAGACGACACGCTGTCCAAGAACACGCTGGAGGAAGTGAAGAGCTACGAGCCCGTGGACTCGATATACGCGTACTACAACTGCGCGCTCGACAACAGATGGCTGATATTCTTCATGCCAGGCAACTGGCAGTACGAGTCGATAGAGGCGTGGTGGCCAAAGACCGTATGGAACGAGAACGGCAAGGACATATCGATATACGGGTCGTACGAGGGTTGGGAGGGTCGCAAGACCTACGCGGAGATAGGTGGCTGCTACTACTCAGGCAGGCTCGCAATCACGGAGCGCATGAAGATACTTAAGAGGCAGGGCGTGGCTCTCATACTGAGGGAGGTGCACGACGGCTACATTATGCCGGTCGGGGTGTGGAACGTCAGGGAGCATGTCAGGGAGACACTCTCGACAAAGCCGGAGACGCTGGAAAACACCCAACAGATGTTCGATTACATCAAGGGCAAGCTGGAGATCGGTACCAAGGAGTGGATAAGGAACAGCAGGATACTGAAGGACATGCTTACGCAGAGGCGCATACCGGATTTCGTGAAGCCCTAGCTCTGAGTGACGCTCTCTATTACCTTGGAGAACTTCTGCACGTTCTTGACGACATCCTTCACCTTTGGGTTCAGCCTGTACCCCAGGCCGTACCCCTTCTCGGTCCTTATGTGCGTCGGCTGTATGACGTTGAGATCCAGGGAGA
>JAGWHI010000008.1 GCA_028866905.1 Microcaldota archaeon | reverse complement strand
CTGTCGAGGAGTTAGCGGAACTGCGCTTACCTTTCAAACTCCTTCCTCGGTTTCTCAGTTTGCTTTATTATGTAGCTTATGACAAAAACAGAAACCTCCCTATGATGCGGTACCCATGTGGTCAGGACTCGCCCATCTTTTGTTGTCTTCTTGAAAGTCATGTGGCTGGCGGATCTTGCTAGGGAGAAGCCGTTCGCTTCGAGTATCCTTATGACCTCACGCTGTAGCAAGGGCCTGAGCCTTCCTATGCGAAACACCCCTGGGCAACTTCACAGCGACATTCGTAAAGGAAACTGACGTTATATTCTTGAGGTTAGGCATAGGCGTATCAGGGTCTGCGATGTACTCCTTTATGAGCTCCACAATCATCTTCCTTGCCTCCTTCTCCGTCTTGCCCTGCGTAGCAATGTCCAATGTCGGGCATATCGCTATATGCCACTTGCCCTCCCTTGCAAGGACAACGGGAAAGAGAGCCTCAATCGCCATGGTTATATTACACGCTTAAGCGTATTAAAGCCTTGCTATTTAGGGCAGCCCGGATTTTAGAGATAGAAAACGTTACTTCACTGTGGCTATTATCCCGTCGATGATGCCGTTCACGCCAAGGCCCCCTGTAGCCCTGACTACTATCCTGTGGCTTAGTATCGGCCTTGCAAGGAACTTCACGTCGTCGATGGATACCTCCTTCCTTCCCTGTATCAGCGCCCTCGCCTTGCCAGCCTGCATGAAGCTGATCTCGGCCCTAGGGCTTGCGCCCATCACCATGTGAATGTCGGTCCTTGTGGCGTTCACCACCCTGGTTATGTACTCTACGACCTGGTCGGATATCGTGACCCCGCTGACCATCTCCTGGAGCTGAAGCACCTGCTCCTTAGTGAGCACCTTCTCGACCTTCTGCTTCTCCCCCTTCTCCTTTATGCGCAGCATGAGCTCCTCGTCCTCCATGCTCTGGTAGTTGACCGCTATCCTCATCAGGAACCTGTCTGCGAGCACCTTCGGCAAGGGGTTGGTGCCCTCTATGTTGAGCGGGTTCTGCGTGGCGAACGCTATGAACGGCCTGTCGAGCGGCATGGTCTCGTTGCCTATCGTCACCTGGCGCTCCTCCAGCGCCTCGAGGAGCGCTGTGGTCGTCTTCGGGGGAGCCCTGTTCAGCTCGTCTATGAGCAGCAGGTTAGTGAAGATCGGGCCCCTCTTCAGCTGTATCTCGTTCCTCTCGTCCACGTAGGTGTTGCCTATTATGTCGCGTATGTCAAGGTCGGGCATGCCCTGTATCCTTGCGAAGTTGATGTCCACAGCCTCGGCCAGCGTCTTTATGGTGGTGGTCTTAGCCACGCCAGGCACTCCCTCCAGCATGGCGTGGCCGTTCGCTACAAGCGATATGAATATGAGCTCCAGGAGGTCCTGCTTGCCGGCTATGTGCTTGGCCAGCTCCTCCTTGACCGCCTTAAACGACTCCGCCGGGTCCATCTCAAAACCTTTATATAGACGTACCAACAGAATATATTTAAACAGCGGTGCAGGAGCCGCGCGTGGTAATCATGATAGGAAAAGGAGGGGAACAGAAGGGCCAGAGCTCGCTTCCGGAGGTCCTGGAGATACTCCATGAGAGGAAGAAGCACGGGGAGCTGACCTACGAGCAGGGCATAGCCGAGGAGCACGCCAAGAAGTTCGCGATAGAGGAGGCCAAGGCGAAGAAGGCCAGGAAGGCTCTCGAGGAGCTAGGCATACTCAAGGACCAGACGATAATAAACCTGGTGGACGTCATGCCGAAGACCGAGGCGCTGGTCAAGCAGATACTTGCGGCTGAGAAGAAGGGCTTCTCGCCCGATGAGATAGCAAAGATACTGGCGATAACGAAGGACAAGGCAAGTGCTTGAATGAAGGTTGTTGGGAATGGAGCAAAGGGAGGAGAGACGCGAGGAGTACGCATTCGTGCTGGACTTCATGCCTACTGGCAAGTCGTTCTCCAACCGCGCGGAGCCCATAGCCCAGCTCATAGGCGAGGAGTGGTTCACGCTGCTTGAGGCGAACCCCAAGCCGAACGTCGCCCTTACGATAGGGGAGCGCGTCTACATAGGCAAGGAGGAGCGCGAGAAGATATCGCTGATCAAGACCCGCATAGCCTACAACGAGCTCACGCAGACGGCCAAGAACGGGCTCAACAACGTGGTTTCCGAGATGGTGGCCAAGAACGAGGCCAAGTTCATAGAGTTCTTCAACAAGGCCGGCCCGCTGAACATAAGGGAGCACTCGCTCGAGCTGCTGCCCGGGATAGGTAAGAAGCACCTGGAGTCGATACTCAAGGCGAGGAACGAGAAGCCGTTCGCGAACTTTTCCGACCTGTCGGCAAGGGTCCCGCTGCTGCAGAGCCCGGCTAAGCTTATAAGCGAGAGGATCCTATCGGAGCTCATGGGCAACGAGAGGTTCTACATGTTCACAAAGCCCTACACCAGGAGGCCGAGGTACTAGTCCTCCTGCACCATCCGCCTGATCCTGCCCTTTATCTTAGGTATGCTGTTCTGCGCTATCTTGACCTTGGCTAGCGCGAAGTCTATCCTTGAGAGGTTTTCCAGCGGGCTTGGATCCTGGCGCAGCTTCTCCATAAGCTCCTTCTTGCGCGAAACGCCGAGCTGCTCCTTCAGTATCTTTATCGCGGCCCTTGTCTTGCCCCCGTTGCCATCGTGCTTTATGATGGTGCGCGGCTGTATCGCGTGGTACGCATCTGCGAAGCCGTCTATGCCGCTGAAGTATTTCCTGAGCCGCGGCTTGTCCACGAAGAAGATGTTCTGCATGTAGTAGGGGGATCCTTTCCTGTAGTACTCCGAGTTGGTCGTGTGCTGCAGTATGCCGAGCATCAGGAACGTGGGTATGCAGCCGTCCAGCGTCGGTAGCCTGTATGTGCTGCCGTCGGAATCCAGCCTCCTGTTCGCCACGGACCTGCTCACCTCATCGGCAGTGACGAACTCGTCGAAGGAGGCGTTCATCGCCCTTATTATCGCCTGCTGCTTCTGCGATGGCCTTCCGGACACCAGCTGCAGGTACCTGTTGATGGCCTCTGGCCTGAATTGCAGGCCGGATAGCGCATCGGATGTCAGGGAGGATACGCTGCGCTTGAAAGAGATCGGGTCCTTCTGCACCTCGTCGCCCGTGGTCTTTGCCGCGACGAGCAGCCCGTCCAGGATCCTGTTCTTGTAGTGCCTCAACAAATCGCTGCGGTACTGTTAAACGTGCGCCAGTTTACGCCTTGTCGAGGTGCAGCGACGGGACGACAAGCGTGCGCTTGGCGCTCATTATCTTTACCTCGACTACGTACGCCGAGCCGCGCTTCTCCACCACCCTGCCTATGCGGCCCCTGTACCTCGGGTGGGGTATGTTCTTCTGGTTCCCCTTTGGTATTATTGCGACGCGGTCGCCAACGCTGAAGCTCTTTATCACGTGCCTGACGCTAAGGCGCGATGGCTTGTGGTGCCTCGCGAGGTGCCTTGTCTTGCCGACGAATAGTCCGTGCGATCTCATTGACATACAATCACTGAAGTCCTGAAAACTAGCAGTACTTATGAGTAGTATTGTTGCGAAATGTATTTATAGGCTAGTGGAGATTATACCAAAAGGTGCTTAAATATGGCAAAGGGTTCTCCGAGGGTTTCGCCGCCGCACAAGCATGTTGTTCTAAAGCCTACGTACAGGGTAGAGAACATAGTCGCAAGCGCAGACCTGGCGATAGACCTGGACCTCTACGGCCTGGCAAACATGTCGCACGACATAGACTACGAGCCTGAGCAGTTCCCTGGCGCGATACTCAAGGTGCACGACCCGAAGGCTGCGCTGCTGCTGTTCAAGAACGGCAAGATAATATGCACGGGCACGAGGACCAGGGCCGACGTCAAGAGGGCTGTCGACCAGGCCGTTGAGCTGATAAGGAAGTACAGGGCCAACCCGCCGAAGCGCAGGCCCGTGGGCAACCTGGCCATCTGAGCGCCATACATCGATTTACCCGAACCGGAGCGAAAGGTATTTATAAACTTCCATTTAATACAATAGCACCGAATTTCGGTGGTTACACTAATTCTGTAACAACCCTATTCTCATCCACCCGGGGCGTATGCATCCGCATACGCCTCACCATATGCTTATCCTTCCTTTAACAAAACAGGCGAGCTTGAGCTCCGCGCTTTTGTTTGCTTTTAATCAGAAACGGATTACGCCTTCTGGGCGAAGACGAGATACGCCGTGTGCCAAACCCCCTTTGTGGAGGGCCTCATCCCCTGCTCCCTTACGAGCATGTCGCGCACTATCGATTCCAGCACCACTATGTCGGCGAACTTCTTCCTCTCCAGCGCCGCAGTGAACTTCCTGACCTGCTCCATGTGCGGGAGGTATCCGAAGATGTATCCGCCGGGCTTGAGCGCCTTGTGCGCGTTGTTGACCGCCTTCTCCGCGTTCGGCATGTCAAGTGTCACGAGGTCCACGCCCTTCTCCTTTATCGACTTAGTGACGTCGCCCTTCTTCAGCGTGAGGTTGTCCAGCCGCTCGTTCGCCTTGTTCTTCTCGGCTATTTTGGTGAACTCGTCGCGCGTGTCGTAGCTGTAGACCTCCTTGCACACCCTGGCGAGCGACACCGCCAGCCATCCGCTGCCAGTGCCGGCATCCACGCATACGCTGTTCCTGTCTACGCCAGTGTATGTGAGCACCATGCCGATGTCCTTCGGGAGTATCACCTGCGGGCCGCGCTTCAGCCGCCTGTAGGATTTTGGTATGAACATCTCACTCATCATTCTGCTTCTCCTTCCTCTTCCTTGCCTTCTTCACCGCAGCCTTAGGCTTGGCGGCCTTCGCCTTGCTCTTGGTGATCTTTTCCTTCACCGCGCTTATCTTCGCCTTTATCGAGAGCCCGCCCTCGCCTTTGGGGAGCGTGGAGCTCGGCACAGCTATCTCCACCCTGGACTCCTGCTGGTCGGAAGCGGACTTCCAGTCCTTCTTCGTTATGCAATTCGGGTCGAGGTCCATCTCGAACGGGCGCATTCTCGCCCTTATCACCTTGATTATCGGGGTGTGGCAGTGCTCGCAGGTGTTGCCGGTCGCTATTATCTTCGCGTTCTGCGGCAGCGAGTACGTCTGGGTGCACTTCGGGTAGTTGGAGCAGCCGACGAAGTACTTGCCGGCCCTAGACCTTATTATCCTCAGGTCGCCCCCGTCCTTCGGGCACTTGCCTATTATCGAGCTCTCCTTCTGCGCCTCCCTCAGCGATGCGGATATCTGCTCCTTGTGCTCGTCGAAAGCCTTGAGCGCGTCGAGCAGCATCTGCTTGCCCTCCTCCACCACGTCGCTCTCAGACTTGAGGCCGCTCACTATCTCCTCCATGTCCACCTCCAGGCGCTTTGTGGTGTTGTCTTCTACTATCATGTTGCAGTTCTTGTCGAGCGTGTCGTACACGCTCATTCCGAACTTCGTGACCATTATGCTCGTGCCCTCTATGTAGTTCCTCCTGAACAGCGTGTCTATCGTAGACGCCCTTGTGGCCTTTGTGCCCAGGTTGCGCTTCTCCAGCTCAGCTATGAGCCCGGCCTTGGCGTACCTCTTCGGCGGGGTTGTCTGGAGCTCCTCCATTGCGGGCTTCGTCGCCGTGACCTGCTCGCCATTCCTGAATTCGGGGATCTCCCTGTCCTCGATCCTGGCGTAGCCGTAGACGTCCAGCCATCCGTTGCTGGTCACGCGCTGGCCCGACGCCTTGTACCTGTCGTCGCCGAAAACCGCAGTGACGCCGACCCTCGAAACCTCCGCGTTAGGAGCGAACACTGCCAGGAATCTCCTCGTCACCAGGTCGTACAGCTTCTCCTCCTCGTCTGTGAGGCCGCGAGGCCTCTCTCCAGTCGGGAAGATTGCGGGGTGGGCCTCGTCCGTCTTTGGCCCCTCGACCGGCCTGAACCTCTTCGCGGCGATAAGCGACCTCGCGATTGCGCTGTATTCGGGATCCTTCGCAAGCTCAGCCAATATGGAAGGGAGCCCCAGCGTGGATGGCAGCTTCTGAGATGAAGTTCGCGGGTATGATATCAGCGCCTTCTCGTAGAGCGACTGCGCGATAGCAAGGGTGCGCGATGGATCGTAATGCAGGGCCCTGCTCGCCTCGAGCTGGAGCGATGTCAGGTCGAACGGCGGATACGGCGCCACAGACCTTGTCGTAGTCTCTACGCTCTCGATCGTGCCCTTGGCGTTGCGCTTCAGGTTGTCGAAGGACGCCTGCGCCGCGGCTTTATCGAACATGTCGCCCTTCGCGTTGAGGAATTCAGTATTCTTGACCATGGCCTTGATGCGCCAGAACGGCTTTGGCACGAACGCGGCGATCTCCTTCTCGCGCTTCGCGAGTATCGCAAGCGTAGGACCCTGGACGCGTCCGATGCTGAGCGGGTTCCTCATGCTGTAACCGGACACCGCCTGCGTGAGCGCCCTGCTGAGGTTTATGCCCCACAGCCAGTCCAGCATGTGGCGCGCCTCTCCAGCGTAGTAATTGTTAAGGTCCAGCTGCATTAGCTTGGAGTACGCCTCCTTCAGGTCGTGGTCGGTGGTTGTGGAGAACTTCATTCGCTTCGATTTGTCGCCGTTCTGGTCGCCTGCGGCAAAGCGGATTATGTTTGTGCCTATGACGGTCCCCTCGGTATCGAAGTCGCAGGCGTTTATGAACAGCTGGCACTCCGATGCGAGCTTGGTTATCACGTCGAGGTAGTCCTTGGTGTGCGCTGACTTGTCACCCACCTCGTACGACGGCGCCCATGTGACGTTGAGCACGGGGTATCCTCGCGCGCTGTCTGCCTGCTTTATCGTATACAGATGGCCGGCCGCGGACACCACGTACATGGTGCCATCCTTCCGGGGTATCTCGTAGTAGCCCACCCTGCTCTTGGACTGGACGCGCCGCTCGCGTCCCTCGCCCAGGGCCGCTGCTATCCTTGCCCCGACACTTGGCTTCTCTGCTATTACTAGGATCTTCATGCAAACCTCAAAACGAGAAAACGCGGTATAGACGCTTTTTGTTATAGGTTTATAGCTCTTTCTCATACGACGACACTAAAAACTAATAAATATTTCTGATTTGCACCATATCCGTAATGGAGCTGCAGAGGGTGCCGAAGGGAGATGCGCACATACACCTCAGGGGCGGGAAGGAGTCGTACAAGGCGACCATATCCTCAGGGATGCAACTGGCCCGGATGAACGGAATCTCTTTCGTTTTCGATATGCCGAACACCAATCCTCCGCTTACCACAGTGAAGGCCATAGACGACAGGCTGAAACTCGCCGCGTCTGAGGGATGCTCCAACGGCTACTACATCTGGGCCGGCGTGACGGCCGACCCCAACCAGATCGCAGAGATGGTTGGGCTAGTCGAGGACCCGTCTTACCCCGTGATCGGCCTGAAGATGTACGCCGGGCCTTCGACAGGGAACCTTGCGATAAAGGGCGAGAAGGAGCAGCGCGATGTCCATAAGGAGCTCGCCAAGCTCGGGTATACCGGGCCGATAGCCGTGCACTGCGAGAAGGAGAGCCTTTTCAGGATGGAGCTCTGGGACCCCGACAGGCCGCAAACGTGGGCCGATGCAAGGCCCGAGACAGCTGAGGTCGAATCGATAAAGGACCAGGTCAGGTTCATTCTGGAATTCGAGTCTGACGCGCACCTGCACATACCGCACGTGTCGACCACGCAGGGCATAGAGCTCAGGAACAAATACAGCGACAGGCTGAGCATGAGCTGCGGCATAACGCCGCACCACGCGGCATGGAGCGCTGAGGACATGCAGGGCCATAGCGGCCTGCTGAAGAAGTGCAACCCACCGCTCAGGAAGGAGGCGACAAGGCGCAAGCTCTATAACCTTCTTCTCGACGGGAAGATAGATTGGATTGAGACAGACCACGCGCCACATACTGTGGACGAGAAGCTTAATCCGCCCTACGCCTCGGGTATCAGGAGCCTGGAGATCTACGCGGAGTTCGTATACAACCTGCAGAGGGCTTTGATGCAACGCAGGCTGTCGCAACTGGTGTCCGCAGCTGGAGCTGTCGAACAGGCGAGGCTGTATGCGCTGCGGAGGATCGAGGAGCTGACCTACTACAGCATAAAGAGCGTATTCCCGAAGGTGAAGGAGTAATGGGTATCGGCAGCTCTTTCTACAGGCACGTGGTAAAGCCATACTATTTCTCCAAGGATCCCGAGGAGGCTCACGAATCGGCCAAGAGGTTTCTCAGGAACGAGTACCCAGCGAAGCTCATGTCCGGCTACTTCGATTACGGCAAGGACAGGCTATCGGTAAATCTCGGCGGTACTGTGAAGCTCGACGGGCCAGTAGGCCTTGCCGCTGGCTTCGACAAGAATGGGGAGATGCTCAACGGGCTGGGCAGCATTATGGATTACATAACTGTAGGCACCATGCTCCCCTATCGTTGGGAGGGCAACCCGAAGACAAAGCAGGTGCTGCAGACAACGGTGGGGTTCAGCGGTTCGGAGTGGGCGGGGAACAGGCAGTTGAACGTAGAAATAAACAAGATAGAGACCGGATCGCGCGTGGTCCGCATGGAGAAGGAGAGGGCGATCAACAATTGCCTTGGATTTCCCTTCGCTGGACCCGAGGTCGCATTCCAAAACCTGGAGCGGTACAGCTACAGGGTGCCGCTCAACGCAAGCATAGCAGTAAGGCCGACCGATGATCCGCTACATGCGCAGGAGCGCGACCAGCTGACTGCGCTTATCGGCACGCTCTCTTATTTCGTAGGCACGAGCATACGCATGGTGGAGGTGAACTTCGCTTCGCCGAACACCAAGGGGCTCGCGGTGTTCTTCAACGGCGACGTTTTCGACGACATGGCCAGGTGCGTGCTAGACAATCCCGGCCTGGACGGCTGCCTTTTCTTCCTGAAGATGCCGCCCCACACAGACGAGCAGACGAGGGAGAGGAACCTGAGGGTCGCAGCCCGGTGGATGGAGCTTGGGGGCGACGGGATAACCGCGATCAACACCCTTAGGACGGAGGACCAGAGGCTGAGCATGGGCGTCGGGGGGAAGAGCGGCAAGCCGATCTACCCGATACTGAAAGGCAACCTCAAGGACTACAACGACAACATAGGCAACAGGAAGCCCATAATCAACGCGGCCGGAGGAATATGGCCCGAGAACGTTCCGGAGCTGATGATAGAGCACAGGGTCAACACCGTTCAGCTCTTCACTTCGATAATGTACGAGGGTTTCGCTGTGGTGAGGGATGCCAAGGCCGCGCTGCTAAGGGCCATGGACAGCTACGGGATCGATAGGCTCGAACAGATAAGGCGCTGACTACCGCTTCCTTCTGCGCCTGGCGCTTTTCTTCGGGCTTATTATAACGGTGGGCTTCGGCCTGTACTGCTCCGTGGACGCCGCAGTTTTCTTGCCGGACTTGGATATCAGCCATGCGTTGAAGAAGCCTACGGCGAGCGCTATCACCATTGCCGCATAGAACGCTGCGCTGCCCCCAGAAGCTATAAATAAGCCGATTGCCAATATCGCAAAGACTATCGTAGCCAGGGATGTGATTATCTCCAGCTCCAGCCTCGTCATTTGGGCACCGATTAGATGCAGATATATCTGGTCATATTTTTAACACTTGTTGCTGCGGTAGTGGCCTCGCTCGCGCAGCTGGTGTACAAGCACAGCCTCAGGGAGAAGGTGTCAGGCTGGAGGGGCCTCGTGAAGGCGGCGAGGCGGACGCCGCTGCTGCTGGGCGTGGTCCTCTACCTCGTGGCGCTCGGCGTCTATCTTGTCGCGCTCGGCGACGCCCCGCTGTCCATAGTCTACCCGACGTTCGCCAGCACATTCATATTCATAGCGATAATATCGGCCGTATGGTTCAAGGAGAGGATAAACGCCAAGAGGGCTCTGGGGCTTCTGGTCGTGTTCCTCGGCATAGTGCTGATAGCCATGTCTTACGGTGCTTAGATGGCGAAACGCATACAGGGCAAATCGTTATACGTCCTGCTCCTGGTGGTCTCCACGCTGCTCGGCGCTGTTGGGCAGCTCTTCTTCAAGTACGGGCTCAACACCGGCGACCTTTTGATCTGGATAGTCTCTGGCGTAGCTGCGTATTTCATTTCCACGGGGATATACTTCGTAGTGCTGAGCAGGGCGCACCTGAGCTGGACCTACGGCATAGGCGGGCTGAGCTACATCTTCACTGTGATATTCTCCTACTTCGTGCTCATGGAGAACGTGCCGCTCCTCAGGTGGGCCGGCGTGATTGTGATAACTGCCGGCGTAGTGCTGATTGGGCTCAGCTGACCTTCTTGCAACAACTTGGCAAATTAAAAAATCTGGCGTATTTGCCATCATGCCAGTTTTAGCTCATGATTATCGGGACGGGGCCGTACATCTGAAACAACCGACCACTTTTCGGCGCAGAGCCACGCACGGCGGCACACAAACATTTAAAAGGATGCTCTGCCTACCTCTATACTGAATACGGAGTAAGGCGAAAGCTAATTCTACGTATTAGAGACAGATAGAATGGACGAAATGAATGAAGAAGGAGGATATGAGGAAAGGAGGGGACCAAGAGGTCCAAGGAATGACTTCAGCGGTGTTCCAAAGCCGGTCAAGGTCGGCGACGAGGTAGAAGTCCGAGTCGAGGCCGTGGCGTCTAAGGGCGACGGAATAGCGAAGAAGGACGGATTCGTGATCTTCATAAAGGGAGCCAAGGAGGGCGACCAGCTGAAGGTAAGAATAACGGACGTGAAGGCTAGGTTCGCCATAGGAGAGATAGTCTCCTGAGCCTGCTCCTTTGATTTTTATTTTTTATTTACTTTTCTAATCATATAACATAGCACAGTGCGTGCATGACCCCAGAGTTATACGAGAAGTGGAATAACCTCTGGAACGAGAAAAAGCTTTTCCTGTTCGACGGCAAGGACACCAAGCGCAAGCTCTTCGTCATAGACACTCCGCCGCCCTTCACCAGCGGGGAGATGCACATAGGCCAGGCGTTCTGGGTGTGCTACATAGACGCGATTGCCAGGTACATGCGCTTCAAGGGCTTCAGCGTCCTATACCCGCAGGGGTGGGACACGCACGGCTTCCCGATAGAGCTGGCGGTGGAGAAGCTCCACGGAAAGGGGCTGCCGCGACAGGAGTTCTACAGCAAGTGCGAGGAGTTCGCGCGCGAGAAGCTCGACCTGATGAAGCGGCAGATGCTCGGCCTTGGCGCGAGCTTCGACCCGGGGCGCGAGTACGTGACAATGACAAAGGACTACATGCGAAGGGTCCAGCTGTCGCTCATAATAATGAACGACAAGGGCATGCTCTACAGGGGCAGGCACCCTGTCGAATGGTGCAGCTATTGCGGCACCTCCATTGCAAGGGAGGAGACCGTCGAGAAGGAGAGCGAGACTGCGCTCAACTACATTGACTT
Source organism: Microcaldota archaeon (assembly GCA_028866905.1). GTDB lineage: Archaea > Micrarchaeota > Micrarchaeia > Micrarchaeales > Micrarchaeaceae > JAGWHI01. Next base: position 26,901 of record JAGWHI010000008.1, on the reverse strand, counting down.
CATGGTAGACGGCAAGCCGCTGACCATAGCGACGACAAGGCCGGAGATGCTCCACGCCTGCGTGGCGCTGGCGGTCAACCCCAAGGACGACAGGTACAGGGGGTTGATAGGGAAGGCTGCGATAACGCCGATCTTCTCCAGGAAGGTGACGGTCATCGGCGATGATTCCGTGGAGAAGGAGTTCGGCACAGGTGCGGAGATGGTCTGCACGTTCGGCGACAAGGCGGACGTGACGATGGCGTACAAGCACAAGCTCGAGACAATCGACGCGATAGACGAGTCCGGAAAGCTTAAGAACGCGGGCAAGTTCACCGGCATGCCGGTTAAGGACGCCAGGAAGGCCGTGATCGCTGAACTTCAGGCCCAGGACAACCTGAAGAAATCCGAGCAGACAAGGCACACCGTAAAGGTGCACGACAGGTGCGGCACAAAGATAGAGCTCCTGTCGTCCATACAGTGGTTCATAAGGAGCAAGGAGTTCGCCGGCAAGATAAAGGAGCTGGCCAACGACATATCGTGGGCGCCGGAGTTCGCAAGGCAGAGGCTGATAGACTGGAGCGACTTCATAGAGTGGGACTGGAACATCTCCAGGAAGCGCGTGTTCGGCACGCCCATACCGTTCTGGTACTGCGCCAAGTGCGGGCACGTGGTTCCCCCGTTCGAGGAGGACCTGCCAGTGGATCCGGCCGTCGACAAAGCGCCTGCGAAGAGCTGCGAGAAGTGCGGCTCCCACGAGATAGTGGGGGAGCGCGACACCTGCGACGTCTGGGTGGACTCCTCGATAACCCCGATGGTTGTTGCGGGCTGGCCGGACGACATGGAGCTTTTCAAGAGGGCGTTCCCGGCTACGATGCGCATACAGGGGCTCGACATAGTCAGGACATGGGCGTTCTACACCATCCTGCGGTGCTGGGCCCTGGCTGACGACAAGCCGTGGAGGCAGCTGCTGCTCCACGGGATGATACTCGACACCACTGGCAAGGAGATGCACAAGAGCACGGGCAACGGCGTGTCGCCCGAGGAGCTGATGACGAAGTACCCGGTTGACGCAATCAGGCTATGGGCCGCGCTCAGCGGAGGCATAGGCAAGGACAAGCCGTTCTCGTACGAGGAGATAAACTTCGCCAACAGCTTCATCGTGAAGCTGACCAACTCGTCCAAGTTCGTAAAGGGGCTCGTAGCAGGCAAGGACATACCGCACGACGCCCCGCACAAGGACCTTGGCGCTTTCGACCTCTGGATACTGGACAGGCTCAACACGGTGGTCGGGGAGGTCGAGGACGCGTACGAGCGCATGAACCTTTATGAGGCGATGACGAAGCTGATCAACTTCTACTGGCACGAGTTCTGCGACTATTACATAGAGAACGTCAAGTACAGGGTATACTCAAAAGAGGCGAAGGACCAGGCTGGCGCTACGGCAGCTCTGTACACGCTGCGGCATGTGCTCCTGTCGTGCCTGAGGCTGGTCGCCCCGGTGATGCCGTACACTGCAGAGGAGATAAACGCGGAGTACAGCCAGGTCAGCCTGTTCGAGGGCGGGCTTCCGCCGCACAGGCCGAGGGAGCCGGGATCAGGATACATAATAAACGGCGTGGTGTTCAGGAGCGCCGTGATGGACTTCGACTACACCAAGGTGGGGGCTGTGCTCAACGACATAATAGCGGACGTGAGGAAGGCGAAGGCCGCGAAGAGGATATCGCTCAACAAGGAGATAACATCAATAAATATAAAGGTTCCTGAAGAATACTATACTGCTGTGCTCGCGTCGAAGGACGAGATATCCCAGATATGCAAGTCCGGATCCGTGAGCGTCTCAAAAGACAGGGAGTATTCCGTAACCGTCGATGTGTGACGGCAATTCCTTCTGCTTTTGAAAAACAAACGTTTAGAGCAAGGTATTATGGCACGAATGCATTCAAAGAAGCACGGGAGGTCGAAGTCCAGGAAGCCCGTTGCCGGCGCGCAGGAGATAGCGAAGCCGGAGACGAGCCCCAAGCAGATAGAGGAGCTCATAGTATCGTACACGAAGCAGGGAGTTCCGCCGGCAATGATCGGCGAGATACTTAAGAAGGAGCACAGCGTGCCCTACCTGAAGATCACGATCGGAAAGCGTATGGGCGCGGTGCTCAAGGAGGCCGGCCTCCAGGGCGACATACCAGCAGACATGCTGGACCTGATGAAGAAGGCTGTGAGGCTCAACTCGCACCTGGCTAAGAACAGGCAGGACGTTTCAAACAGGATAAGGCTCGGCAGGACCGAGGCGAAGATATGGAGGCTGACGAAGTACTACATATCCAGGGGCAGGCTCCCGAACGCGTGGAGGTACGACATAAAGAGCGCCGAGCTGCTGATTAAGGGCAAGTGATACTAATGGCTTTGCAGAAAACCGTCGACAAGTGGAAGATGAAGAAGTGGTTCCAGGTTTACGCGCCGAAGGCGTTCAACGACGCCATGATAGGCGAGATGCCGGCGAATGAGGACGTGGCCGCGATGGACAGGAACATAACAGTCAGCCTTGATTCGCTCACGAAGAACCCGCAGCACGCCAACACAAACGTTGTCCTGCGCGTGGCTGATGTCAGCGGCACTACCGCGAAGACAAGGTTCGTGAGGATGGAGCTCATATACAGCTACATAAGGTCGATAGTCAGGAGGTACAAGAGCGTCTCATCCGCGGTCATACCTGTGACGACCAAGGACGGCACTCCGATAGTGGTCAAGATCATAGCGATAACCGGCGCAAGGGCCAACCACTCGAAGCTCGTGGGGATCAGGAAGGAGATGTCAGACCTTATCAAGGCGTTCGCCTCCGACAACGACCTCGACACGCTCATAGCAGCGGTGGTGGAGGGCAAGCTCCAGGCGCTTCTGAACTCGAAGCTCAGGCACATATCCCAGCTGAGCAGGGTGGAGATAAAGAAGCTGGAGGTCGCCACGGCCGGCTGAATCGGCCCGCTGCGGATAACACCTTTTAAATAACTTGTCCTAGAAATAAAGTCACTTCCGACAGGGAAAAGTGCGACTTGATGGGTTCTAAGGTTAAGGGGCAGGGGGCGCTCCTCATTCAGTGGGGATGGCTCATAGTGGTATGCGTCATAGTAGTCATTGTGCTCCTGCAGCTCGGGATATTCTCGCCCGGCAGGGTCGTAGGGCCTCTCTGCACCACGCAGCCCGGATTCATCTGCAACAACCCAGTTATGAACGCGTCCGGCACCCTGAAGATCCAGTTCGGCCAGATTGTTTCGGACAGCATAGTGATAACAGCTCTGAGCTGCACCAAGAACGACACCGGATTCACAAACACTACGCCCGAGAACATACTGGTCAGGTCGGGCGAGCTGGTCAACCTCGATTTCCAGTGCACCTTCGAGGAGGAGCACGTGGGCAACATATTCGTCGGATACCTCTGGATAGTCTATGACGTGGGCACGAACACCGACCTGCTCATGCAGTTCGGGAAGGTTATAACCAGCGTGTCGACCAGCGGTGCGCTTGTCGCTTTCACGCAGGCCTCTGCGCCGGTATGCACCCAGACGAGCCAGGGCAACTACAGGTGTGTCATGCTGGAGAAGGTATCGCAGAGTGTGCAGGGAGGGGGCGGCCCCACGGGGCTGGCGGCGATATTCGAGCAAGCTATTAAAGGGATGTTCAATAGTATATTGTAGGTGTGGCAGTGAGCAACAAGAAGGCGATATCCGGATCGATCGGCAAGATGGCACTCGTAACTATAATAGTGATAGCCATACTGGGCGCTGTGCTCTACGTGACCAAGTCCGGGGGGACCAAGGCTCCGCCGACCCACGTCAACCAGAGCCAGATAAACAACTACGTCTACTGCATAGGCACTTCAGGAACCACGAGCGAGAACCAGAGCTACTACGCACCGCTGCTTGACAACGGCAGCGTAGGCGCATGGCAGTCCACTACGCCATACCCAGTCGGCCTCACATACGCAGGCTGCTCGATATACCAGGGCAACATATACTGCGTCGGCACTTTCGGGAACGGCGAACACACCAACCAGACGTACTACGCACCCGTATCTTCTTCAGGCATAGGCCAGTGGAAGCCGTCTACGCCGTACCCCGTGTCGTTCTACCATTCCGGTTGCGCCGCATACAACGGATTCCTGTACTGCGTGGGCACGGAATCAGGGGCCATGACGTATACCGCATACGCCAGCATAGGCGGCAGCGGAATAGGGACATGGCAGACCACTACGGGCTACCCTGAAATGGGCCACAGCATAAGCTGCCCGATATACAACGGCACGATATACTGCATAGGCGTCGGCAACTTCCCGTTCATACACAGCTACTACGCTAACGTTACCAGCAGCGGAATAGGCGTCTGGATCAGGACGGCGGACTACCCGGTACAGCCTGTAGACACCAGCTGCACCGTTTCTAAGTCTGGATACATCTACTGCGTTGGCACCAGGTCGACAGCAAACAAGAACGAATCGTACTACGCGCAGCTGACCAAGCAGGGCATAACAACGTGGCACAAGACAACGGGCTACCCGATACCGATCGCGTCCAACGGATGCTTCATAAACGGCAACTACATCTACTGCGCAGGATCCGCAAACTCCAATGAGTCGACCTCTGTCTACTACGCCCCGATATCCAGCAGCGGAATAGGCGAATGGGTGCAGGGTACGAGCTACCCGATAGCATTCATGAACGCCTACTGCGCAGTGCCAGGCTACGGGGGCAGCCTCTTCGGCGGCGGCGGCCCGAGCACAGGCTAGGGGGCGCATAAGCTTTTTAAAGCTTGCCAGCCAAGTCTAGCCAGGTGTTTTAATGGCAACCTCATCAGGAAATGGGGCATTACTCGCGATAGGAGTAATCCTGATAATACTGGTAGTATTATCAGCATGGGCACTATCGAGCCAGATTGGCGCAATAAAGAGCACGGGCTCAACCGTTTCGACGGCGGGCCTTGCGGCTAACGTTACTGCTTTGCAGAACGCCGTAAGCTCTCTAAGCGCAAAGGTTACTGCTACGAAGGCCGGAGTCAGCAACGTCACAAGGACTGTGAGCGCTGCAGACATAAACCTGGCGGGATTCACGCTCCCTGCGAGCCAGTCAAGGGTTCTCTTTGACGTGGCTGGATTGGGCGGCGGAGTCGACGTTGAGATCAACGGCAGGATCGACGCGAGCGGCGTGCGCTCTGGCGATGTCGTGATACAGTACATAAACGCGACACAGGAGTTCTCGCAGGGCACACCGGCATGGGTAACCGTACCGGTGGCAATCGGCAACGTGACGGGCAACTTCGCGAACGGCCAGGTGACTGGAGGAACGTTCCCGGTTGCTGCGCAGGGTGACATACACCAGGACTTCCATGGCATATCCGCAATAAGGATCGTCAACCTGAACACGACGAGCACTGCGGCCATGGCGAGCAGCGACATGCTGAGCATAACGGTCAGCTGCCTGCAGAACGTCTGCACCCAGGGAGTATACAACGGGTACGCGGGCTAATCGCCTGATACCCTTTGTTTCTTTTTCTTTTCCTTCTTCTTTTCATTTCCTTATGGATATATCAGCGTGAGCGCCGCGCATCTGCTCCACGAAGCCTGGATACGATATCGCAACGCACTCGGCGCCTTTAATCGTGCAGTCCCCCACGTTCATCGCAAGGCCCATGAATGACATCGTGGTCCTGTGGTCGGCCTGCAGGTCCAGCTCTGCGCCATGGAGGGGCCCGTCCTTTGATATGGTCATCCCGTCTGGGCGCTCCTCCACCCTGAAGCCCAGCTTCCTCAGGTTCCTGGCAGGCACTGATATCCTGTCGGTCTCCTTGAACCTCGCCTGGCCGACGTTCGTGAATTCGAGCGGCCCTTCGGCCACAGCGGCTAGCACTTGCAGCGGCGGCAGCAGGTCGGGGTTGTTGCGCAGGTCTATGCTGCACCCTGACAGCTTCGAGGCACTGACGGATATAAAGCCGTCGTCTATGGACACGTCGGCGCCCATCCGCTTCAGGATCGGCATTATCGCGAGATCGCCCTGGGGCAGGCTGCCTGTTGAGAATCCGATCTTGAAATAAGCCCCGTTCAGCACTCCAGCCGAGAGCAGTATAGCCAGGCTGGAGGCGTCGGATGGGACCATGAAATCCAGCGGTTTGTACTCCTGGGGCTTGACGATGTAAATGTCCTTCCTTACCTTGTCCAGATCGTTATAATGTCTGTGCTGCCATATTCTTTTGCCCGTAGAATGGTGGATTGCCTTCACCCCATGCATTCCGAGCAGGGCTACTGTCGCATCGATGTACGGCTTAGATACCGGCTTCCCGAGAAGATTAAGCTGGACGCCCCTTGCCGCATTGGCCCCGGCTATCAACAGCGCGGATACAAATTGGCTCGACACTGTCGCGTCCAAATCGGCTCTGCCCCCGATCATAGGCCCGGATACGTACACGGGCAGGCCACCATTAGTCGAATGCACGCTTGCGCCCAACTCGTTCAACGGTTTGGCCAACTCGGATATCGGCCTTTTGCTCAGGCTCTGGTCGCCTCTTATGACCATCGGCATCCTTGAGAGTGCCGATATCGCCGTTGATATCCTAGCGGTCGTTGCCGAGTTACCTGCATCTATCAAGTTACTTACTGGTTCTATGCCGCCCGTGCCCTCAAGGGTTATCGAATCATGCGTTCTGCGTTTTACCATCGCTCCGAGCGCCAGCGCCGCGCCTATCGCGGCCTCGGTTTTCCCAGAGAAGACTGCGTTGGTTATACGCGTAGTGCCGTTGACCATCGGGGATATGAGGACCTCACGCTCCATGTACGACTTGTTGGGCGGACAAACTATGGTTCCGTGAAGCGTAGACTTTCCGACGAAGCACTCTGCCATTATACTCGCTCTTCCCTGGAGATATTTAAAGAGTGGGATGGGCGCTCAGGATGCGGGGATTATCGAATCCACTATGAATTCGGCGCTGTAAGGGACAAGCGCATCGTAAGCCTCGCCAGTCCCGAACATCAGGACAGGTATTCCAGTGGCCCTGGCTATCGATATCACATTACCTCCCTTCGCGTCGCAATCCAGTTTCGTAAGTATGATTCCGTCTATGCGGATGTGCTTTGCGAACTCCCTTATCTGGCCTGACAGCGCGTTACCGGATATGCTCTCGCAAACGAATACGGTAAGGTCTGGCTGGGTCACCCTGTGCATCTTCTGCATCTCGCTGATGAGGTTCTTGTTCGTCTCCTGCCTTCCTGCGCTGTCTATGAGCACAACATCAGCGGCCCTGGCCTTCGCGTATGCGATCGCGTCGAACGCGACGCTCGCAGGGTCTGAGCCGTAGCCGCTCTTTATGACCGGGACGCCAAGCCTGTGCGCGTGGTACTCCATCTGCTCTATGGCTGCGGCGCGGAAGGTGTCGCTCGCCGACAGCACGACGCTCATCTTCCTGTCCTTCAGCGCGTGGGCTATCTTTGCTATGGTAGTTGTCTTGCCCGCGCCATTGGGACCCAAGAAAAGTATCCTGACCGGCTTGGCCGAATGCGCGCGCTCCTGCACGAATGGTATCATATCCACTGGCTTCTTTTCGGTCTCCATTATCTGGAAGAGCGACTTCCTGACCTGGCCGGTGATCTCGCTGGATATGTTGCGCGAGTTCAGTTCGGCGGACTTGAGGTTCCTCCTCATGTCGTCAAGGAATATCTCCGTGGTCTCATACGAAACATCGGACTCCAGCATCGAGACCTTCAGGTTCTCCAGGAAGCTGTCAATCTCGGAATCGTTAAGCCTTATCTTGCTGAATATGGCGCCCTTTATCTTGGTCGTGAACGAGAGCTTTATGTCCTGCTTCTCCTCCTTCCTCTGTTCCTGCCTCTCCGCCTTTTCGGACTGCGGCTGCGGGACAGGCCTTGCCTCGTGGCGGGGAATTTCGTGTTCTGGAACTTTTGGTTTCTCTTCGCGACCGATCGGCTTTGTTATGACGGCCTCTGGCTCCTCGTGTACTTCGGGTTGCTTGGATTCCTCCGGTTTCTGCTCCGTAGGCTGTTCTACCTTCTCCTCCTCTATCCTTATGAAGCTCTTGACAACGTTTGAGAGCCTCTTCTTCAAACCGTCGAACATCGCAACACTGCCTAGCGCGTCAGCGCCTCTATCTTCTGCGCGACCTCCAGCATCGCGTTCTCAAGGTCCTTCCTGTCCTTGGAGAGCTTGTTGATCAGCGCGGTCTGGCGCTCCGCCTTCCTGTTGAGGTACTGCTTCGCGTCGTCCACCGGCTTCTCTGCAAGGTATCCCCCGCCTATCCCTACAACAACATTATCCACCTTTGATACTGTGGCGTCGAAGTATACCTCAGCGCCGGCGGATATCAGCGACTTCTTGCCCGATATGACGCCGGAATTTTCCAGGCTCTTCTGCGCGCCGTTTATCTCCGCTATGGCCTGCAGGTTGTCGTTTATGAGCTGCGTGACGGCGTTGTACTGGTTGGCGTAGAGCTGCTGCAGGTACCTCAGCCCGGCTAGCTGCTCAGCCGCATCCTTGGCCTCGGGTTTCTGGTCTGCCAATAGCTCACTTCTTCTTTACCTCGGTTATGCGAATCGAGCTCTTCCTGACGCTCTGGACGCCGCCTATCTTTACCAGAGCGAGCTCCCTGGCGTGCTTCTCGCTCTTTGCATCGACCTCTATCTTGAAGTTCCTGCTCTCCCCCTTCGCTATGGTTCCCGTAACTACGAATTTCATAATACCACTAATCGTTTATCTCAAGCGCGCTCATTATCCTGTTCAGCTCGTATCCGGTGGTGCCGTCCCCGACGATTGCGGCCCTCGAGTTGGCTATCGACGAGAGGCCGATGCTCAGGCCGCCGGTGTTCGCTGTGGTCCTTATCGAGTCGAAGCCCGTTGCCCTGTCGGCCATCTGCTTCTCCTGCTCGGTGCTCCTGTTGTTTATCGCGAGCCCCTTGTTTGTCAGTATATTATTGGCGCCAATAGTTTTAAATCCGCCGACCGATGCCCTGATTACCTCAACGCCAAGCACGTCGGCTATCTGGCGCTCCGCCCTCTGGTCGTACTCCGGATTTATCATCGCGATTTTGTCGTTGGCCAGAATGTTGTTGCCCACCGCGTTTATGTCGCTCTCCAGCACGCCTATGTTTATCCCCAGCCCCTTCGACCTCAGCGCCTCGATCTCGTAGTCGGTTATCAGGTTGGATATGAGTATGCCGTTCGAGTTGGACCTTGTGAAAAGCCCGACGAGGTCGGAGCTCGCTACTGATACGTCCACCGGCTCCGCGCCCAGCGTTTCCGCAAGGAGCTTCTTGCTACCGTGCGTAAGCGACCCGCCGAGGAACACGTGCCTGTCCGACGATGAAGCGAAGATACCCACGTAGTCGCTGCCCTTTATCTGATACTTGATGACCGGCATGCTCCCCAACGTTATAGGAATAGGATGGCTTTATTTCTTTTCCTTGGGCTTCTGGGCCGCCTGCTCCTTCTGCACAGGCTTCTGCTTCTCCTCCTTCTTCGCAGGGGCTGCTGCCTGCTGCGGTGCGGTCTTCTGCGCGAATAGTGTCACGCTGGCGATGTCGTTAGTGATCGAGACGCTCATCTTTACCGGGTTCATGCTCTTCGAGTACCTCTTGAATATCTCGCTGTTGAGCTCCTTGGATAGCTTCACGTTGTCGGGCATCGTCTTGGTGTAGTGGGCCACCCTGTCGCGCACGTACTTGACCGCCTTGTTCGCGCGCTTGTTCCTAGGCTGCGTGACCAGGTACTTCCTTATGTTTATCGTCAGTAGTCTCTCTGCCATCTCAATCAACCTTCAGGTCGAGCTTGTTGTGGCGCCAGTCGCGCCTGAACCTGTTCATCTGCAGCCTCCTGTGGGTGCGCAGCACTGCCAGCACCGGCATGCGCCTGCTCCTCTTGAGCCTGCTTCCGAGCATCTTTTTCTTCTCAGCGGATTTCTTAGTCATGTTCATTTCCTCTTGTATTCCAGCTTCGGTTCCTCCTTCGCCGTCAGCCTGTGGAGCAGCGACACGAGGTCTGCCTCCTTCAGCTTGCCAGGCAGCCTGTTGGCGTTGGCGAGCGAGAGTATCAGGTTGACGACCTGGGTGTACAGATCCGGGTTCGCTATCCTGATGTTGGACAGCCTGTCGTACGCCTGCGCATCCATGAGCTGGCGCACCATGGCGTTGCGCTGCGCCTCCATGCGGGCCTTGAGTAGCTGCTCCTGGAGCCTCTTCCTCAGCCTTGCCTGGGACCTTTCTCCGTCTTCGTATTCCGACATCTCATTGCGCCTTGGCGAGCTCGCTGCTGATCTTGTCCAGGAAGGATTTCCCTTCCGGCGTAATCACTCTGCCCGCCTTAGTGTTCTTGACAAACTTGATCTTCTCGAGCTGCTGCATCGCGTCCCTTATTATGCTGCCTCCGGCGCGCATGTGGTGCCTCCTGTGGACCACGTGCTCCTTCCTGCTGCCGTACCTTGTGCGCAGCTTCGACACGCCGATCGGGCCGTTGACATAGACCTGGCGCAGTATCGACGCGCTCCTGACGAACCAGAAGTCCGGGTCCTGCGGCGGGCGCTCCTTGCTCGGGCCCGACTTGACGTAGTTCATGTACTCAGGCTTCTGGATCTTGTCCTTCAGCCTCTGCGCGGCCAGCTTCACCAGCTCCGAGGATTTCACATCGTAAACATTTGACATTATACCATCCTTTAGGGTGCAACGAAAGAACGACTTGAAGCAGTAGTCCTTTGATTTAATTTATATCTTATGGCAAGGTATTAATAGCTTTTTATGCGGCCGAATACAAATACGGGTCTGGCGGGATTTCCATAGACAGGGCTGGTGCCCAAATCTACTTTGAACCCGCAACCGCCTGGTCCGAAGCCAGGCGCGCTGTCCAAGTTACGCCACAGACCCGCAAGAGCATTATGCGCTGCGAGTTATATTAAGCTTGCGTAGCCCGTTTGGCGCCCTTGCCCTTCGGCACCTGCAGGTAGTCGAACAGCCTGGACTGCCTTATCTCCTGCATGGTCTTCCAGTACTCCCTTATGTGGGGCTTCAGCTTCGGGTCTGTCCTGTGCTCGCGTATCGCCTCGATCGTCACGTAGTCCGAGGTGTAGCCGGAGCCTATCTTGATGCCCGTCTCTTCGGCGAGCCTCCTTATCTCGGCGTCGCGCGTCACCTTGGCTATTATGCTCGCGGCAGACACTACCGGGTACTTCGAGTCGGCCTTGTGCTCCGATACTATCTTGGTGGGCTTTACACCGGACTTCCGCTCCGCCTTTATTCCGTCGACCCGGACCGGCCTTGCAGATGACAGCTTCACCCTGAGCCCGAACTTCTCAGGTATGACGTCCGGGGAATCAAGGTATAGGACATCCACATGGCCGTCGATCTTGTCTAGCATCTTAGCGAAGTGCATCGCCTCCAGCTCGTTGAGCGAAACCCCCTTCCGCATAGCATCGTTTATCTCCTGGGGCGTGATCTTGCTAACCTGTATGTCGCTGGCTATCTCGCGTATCTGGTCGTAGAGAGCCTCGCGCGCCCTGCTGGTCAGCATCTTGGAGTCCCTGACGCCTATGTCCGACAGCTTCCTCACCATCCCCTTGCTCACGCTGACGAGCGAAACAACTAGGGGGCCCAGCATGGAGCCCCTGCCTGCCTCATCCCCCCCTGAAACTATGATACGAACACCGAAGATAAAGATTAAAAGAAAAAGGCAAAAAGGCGCAAAGAATGCGCGCCTAGAGGCCCTTCCTGTCGACTATCATGTAGTCGTTGACCGCGGTTATAGCGTTATAAGGAACCTTTATCAGTCCGCCCTCGACCTTCATCTTGTTAGCCAGCGAGCTGTCCAGATTCGGCTCGACCAGCACGTGGTTTATCTTGCCGGTAACCTCGCTTATCTCCAGATCGACGAAGCGCCCTAAGTCGTATCCGTCATTCGTCACTACCTTCAGCCCCTCCAACATCTTCGCTATGATAAACTTTACCATGTCTTCACCTGGTCGTTCAGTCTATTATTAGATAGAAACTAATTAATACCCTTCTTTTGTTTCCGAGAGTAAAGGAAGGGAGACAGGCTTAAAAGGGTTCTTCGGCCCTGGGCTGCAGAAATGGTAAATTTAGCACCTTGGATACTTGGCGAAGGCTTCCACTACCGTGCCGTACGCCATGTCGTTCTCCGGCATACCGCCTATGCCCATGTGCCTGGCTATGTTCAGTATCTTCTTCCTCTCGTTCCTCATTATGTTGGGTATCTTCTTCGTGATTACCTCCTGGTACTTGGTGTACTCGTCCCTCCTGAGTATGTGGAGTATGTCCTGCGTGTAGCCGTTTATCTTGTTGTCACGGAGCAGCGAGACTATGCTCTCCACCTCGTGCTGGCCGAGGGCAAGCTTGGACATACCCTTGGGTATGAGCTCCTTCCTGAAAGCCTCGAGGCCTATCTGGTTCGCCTCGTTTATGAGCAGCACCATCGCGCGCTTCAGCCTCTCCGGCGTGAACGCCGGCGGGTTGAGGAATGTGGCCATTATGAAGTCCATCTTTGCCGTCTTGATCTCGCTGCCGTCGAGCCTGAAGGTCGTCCTGCCTCCCTCGTAGGTGTCTGCCGTTACTGGGATTGGGCCAACCATCTCCACGAAGAAGTCGGTGTTCGGGAAGACGCTGAACTTGTATATCGGGAACGGCGAGAGCCTTATCTCCTGCTCAGCGCCCCTTGTCGAATAGTGTATCCTCTGCCTGTCGAAGAGCTGCTGGCGTATCGGCGTCTCGCCCAGGTAGTCCTCAAGCTTCTTGAAGTTCTTCGGGGACAGCAGGATATCGAGGTCCGGGGATGGCGGAAGGTAAGCGTCCGGATTCTTGGTAATGCCGGCAAGATCGGCCTGCACCTTCCTGCCGCCGACCAATACCGCGTCGAGCTCCGACAGCTTCCTCTGCGCCTCGCTGAGCGCTACATGTTTCCTATTGAACATCCTCTACCCTCTTGATATCATTGCCGTTCCGGAAATATTTATAGGTGAGCAGAGGTTGAACAATCGTCAAACCGGATAAAATACGTAAATATCTTAAGCAAATCCAATTTTTTGAATTTGGGCGGCTGAACCCTTGGGAATATATAAATATTTCATAAGCCGCTAAATAATTAGATAGTATGGCAACCATGACAAAACCGCTTATTAACGACGTGCATAAGATCAGGGACGTCCACGGCGTAAACAAGGTCAACTACACGGTGATGACTTTCGAGATCAGGAAGGGCTTCCAGCTGGAGAACTTAATCACCATAGGAATAGATGTGAACGGAACGCTGATAGACACGATGCCTGGCGTGGTTGCCATAATGAAGGAGAAGATGGGAAGGGACCCTAAGCCCGAGGAGATAACGACAAAGAACCCAATAGCCGTGGAGGCGATGAACAAGGTCCTCGAGGAGCCGGACAAGATAAAGCTAACCGACGAAAACCTACCTAGGATACTGGGCGAATTGAAGGAGCTTGGGATGAAGGTAAAGATAGTCACGCAGGCGACGGACGAGGACATACCGAAGTTCCTTGCGATATTCAAGAAATTCGGGCTTCCGATAGAGAGGGAGGACTTCGTTACAGCGCTCGATGCGGACAAGTACAAGCATGCCGATACGCTTATCGATGACAAGGCCATAAACGTCAAGGAGAAGCCGGGCAGGCTGAACATACACTTCAATGTGAAGGCGGAAAAGACAGGCCTGGACACCTACGAGAACCCGCTGCTGTCGCCGTATGAGCAGTACAAGCTGCACATGACGACCATAACAATCACGAACTGGCCGGAGCTGCTGGACTTCGTTAAGAAGATCGTGAAGGAACAGACCTTCAACGTTGAATTCTAACAGCTGGTTTTTATCCTTTCATTTCCTAATCCTCTTTGATTTTCTTGTACCCTGACGCTGCGGTTTGCTACATAATAGACGAGAAGGCCGGGCGCATGCTGCTCAAGAAGAACGTGCGCGGCATCAGCAAGGGCAAGTGGAACGGCGCCGGCGGGAAGATAGAGCCGGGTGAGACGCCGGAGCAGGGTGCGGTCAGGGAGGTTTTCGAGGAGACTGGCCTGCGGGTAACGAACCTCTTCGACCATGGCGTAATCAGGTTCGCTGTCGACGGTTCAGAAGAGATAAACCTGGTGATGCACGTGTTCTCCACAAGGGACTTCTCTGGGAATCCTGTAGGCAACGAGGAGGGGGAGGTGCGATGGTTCGGCCTCGACGAGATACCGTACGACCGGATGTGGGAGGACGACATCTACTGGGTGGATCTAATGCTGAACGGCAGGCGCTTCGAGTGCGAGTTCCACTTCGACAGCGGCAACAGGAACCTGACCTACCATGACGTTCGGCTCAAGTAGAAGGCATTTATAAATTAACGTTTATACTTAACTGAAGGACATGGCTGAGGAGAAGAAGAGCGTAATACTCTTCAAGGACAAGCAGACGCGCATACTGCTCTCGCTGAGGAGCGGGGGCACGCAGGAGTGGTACATAGCCACGCTCGCCAAGGCGGCTGGCACCACGTACGTGCACACCTACAACTTCATAGCCGAGTGCGAGGCGCGCGGCATAACGACAGTGGAGAGGCACGGGAACATAAAGGTTGTGCGCCTGACCGGCAAGGGCACGCAGATAGCGGACATGCTCGCCAACATCTACTCGATGATGGAGGCGAAGGAGCAGCCGCAGGCGCCTGCGCAGGAGCAGCAGATCAACGCTTGAGCTGGTGATATGGTGGAGGAATGCGAACTTTGCGGCAGGAAGACCGAGGACATCTATGTGATAAGCATAGAGGGCACGGAGATGCGCGCGTGCGTCAACTGCGCCAAGGGCAACAAGGTGGTCAGGAAGGAGCTCGCGGCTGACAGGGCCAAGGCGTCGCCCAAGAGGGCGAGCACCTCTGCGCCGAGGGTAAGCTCAGACGAGGAGGCGCAGATAATAATGGGATACGGGAAGGCGATAAAGGATGCGCGGGAGCGCATGCAGCTGCCCCTCAAGGTGCTGGCCGAGATGATAAACGAGAAGGAGCACTTCCTTTCCAGGGTGGAGGAGGAGCAGACGCTGCCCACGATAACCCTGACCAAGAAGCTGGAGAAGGCGCTCAAGATAAAGCTGACGGAATAGTGCTCGCATGGCCGTAGACCTCAGCAAGCTGGTTTCGAAGCGGAAGATAGAGTTCGGCGAGCTCCAGGGCCGCGTCATAGCGATAGACGCGTACAACGTGCTCTACCAGTTCCTCTCGATAATAAGGCAGGCTGACGGCACCCCGCTCATGGACTCGCAGGGGAACGTCACCAGCCATTTGTCAGGCATTTTCTACAGGACCATAGAGCTGGTGCAGAAGGGTATACACCCGGTGTATGTGTTCGACGGGCTGCCGTCGGTGCTCAAGCAGAAGACGATTCAGGCCAGGATGCGGAGGAGGGAGGAGGCGCGCGAGGCGTGGATGAAGGCGAAGGAGGAGGGACGTCTCGAGGAGGCCAGGATGAGGGCGCAGGGCGCGACTCGGCTCACCAAGGACATAGTGGAAAGCGGGAAGGATCTTGTCAGGCTTATGGGCATACCAGTCATCAACGCCCCCAGCGAGGGGGAGGCGCAGGCGAGCTACATGGCGATGAAGGGGCTGGCATTCGCTGTCGGCAGCCAGGATTACGACACTATGCTGTTCGGCGCGCCGGACGTGATAAGGAACCTGACGCTCAGCGGGCGGAGGAAGCTCCCGAGGAAGAACGTCTACATAAACATAGAGCCCGAGATAATGAGCCTGCAGGACACGCTGGCGTCGCTCGGGATAAGCAGGAAGCAGCTGATATGGATAGGCATACTGCTCGGCACGGACTTCAACGAGGGCATCGACGGCGTAGGGCCGAAGACCGCGCTAAAGATCGTGAAGGAGTGCAGGGACCTGGACCAGGTGGTGTCCCATGTGAAGGAGAAGTACGGCAAGGAGTTCGAGCTCGACGTCCACGAGGTCGAGGAGCTTTTCCTTAACCCGGAGGTGGGGGACGTGGACCCCAAGGCTCTCGAGGCCAGGGTGCCTGACACGGCGAGCATAATCGAGTTCATGTGCGACAGGCACGACTTCCTCAGGGAGCGCATAGAGAAGTATTCCCACCTGCTTGCTGGCAAGAGCGCGGAGACGAAGCAGCGAAGGCTCTGACCCCGGCCATCGGCACAAAATATATTTATAAGTGCGGATAGCATCTAAACAAGGCGTGGGACTATGGCGGACGAGAAAAAAGCGGGCCTTCAGAGGGACATGGGGGACTACGGTTCTCCGGCGAACAGGTACCAGGACAGCAGGACAATGATAGTCTCGTCTCCGCTGGAGAAGGATCCGCTTATAGAGGTCATGGAGTCTAAGGATTACGTGAGCGTCATGGCGGAGATGCCCCAGGGGGCCACTAAGCTCAGCATAAAGCTGGTCGGCAGGGGCGCTCAGCTGGAGGTGGACGCGAAGGGGAGCAGGAAGAACATGAGCAGGCTGATAATGCTCCCGACAAACGTGAGCTTCAGGAACGCCGCAGCGAAGTTCAACAACGGCGTGCTCGAGGTGCTCCTCCCGAAATCCGAAAAGGCGGAGGGGCCAAGGATGATACAAATCGCTTAATGTGGTAAACATGCAGAGGTCAGTAGCTAAGAAGAGGAAGAACATCGGGAAGGGCAACAGGGCAAGCAAGGCCAGCAGGATAAAGAGGAAGCACTCGCGCAAGCTCAGGAGAGGCAGATAGCCTTGGCAGGCAAGACGATCGAGGAGGAGGTCCTCGACATGGAGCAGGAGCGGCGCATGAAGAAGGCCCAGGAGGATGCGGAGGAGCCGAGCATCTTCGGCCCGATAATCCTATGGGTGGTCATACTCGCAGCCGCGACGATCCTGGAGCTAGTTGTGGGGCCGATGCTCTCAGGCATCGGACAGGGCGCGGCATCGGCGCTCCAGTCGATAGTCAACTACATACTCTACATGCCGGGCATCATAGTGCTCCCGATAATAATGGCGATATGGATCGGCGAGATAGTAGCGTCGTTCAAGAGCATAAGCATGAAGAACGTGGCGCAGGTAAGCCTCGTTAACGCGGTGTACACCGCGATAATCTACGCGATAACCATCTTCATACTCTACATAATAATCGAGACTGTAAGCCCGGCTTCGCCGATAGGCCAGACCTTCGGGAAGCAGGACGTGCTCCCGCTCAACCTCATCGGCGTGCCGGTAGCGATAGTGATAGTGCTGATACCGCTGTTCGCTACGCTGTCGGTGTTCAGGAGGAGGCGCTAGTCACCTGACGGCGGTGACTATGCGTATCACGTCGTTGTCCTTGAGCACGTAGTCCTTGGCGAGCCTCATCTTGGTCCTTGCGTCCACAGCGTAGAGCATGCCCTTGGCTATGTCCGTGTGTATCTTCGCAGCTAGGTCCAGCGCAGTGGAGCCGCGCCTTATAAGTATCGCGTCGGGCAGCACGTTTCCCTGGTGGTCCGTGAACTTGCTCTCGTCCTCCACAGGATACACGACGATCATTTCGAGCAGCCTGAAGACAGCGGAGTTCAGCGCCTCCTGCACGTTTGTGCCGTCGGATTTTATCGCGCCCGCCATGTACGCCAGCGCCTTCTCCTCCTCCTGCGTTGCGGGCTTCGCCACCTTGAAGGACCTTTCGCCTGTGGCGTATTCTATTAGTCCTTTCTTTGCCGCCTTACGGAGGGCGAGCTCTATCGCTGCCGAGCATCCGACAACCGGGCGACCTCCAGCTGCAGGCGCTAAAGAATCGCGCCAGCCCGGCTTCGCCGCATCGACCTTGTTGGCGACTATCATTATCGGCTTTAGCAGGCCGAATACGCTCGCCGCGAACCTTTTCGCCTGGGTGGCGTCCCACGACTGCGGGGAAAACGGCAGGCCTTCCTTGGTTATGCACGATTCGACATCGGATTTCGTGGCGTGCAGGAAAGAGAGAGCGGATGCGACCGCTTCGGCTGCATCCTTGGACCGCCTTATCTTGTCGGAGTTCCTCGTTATTATCGATGCGACCCAGCTCGCTATCTCGTCCATGACTATCCTGTAATCGTCTGCGGGGTTGCACGAGCCGCACGGGTTTCCGTTTGGGTCGGTCTTGCCGCTGGCATCGACGACCACCATCAGAGCATCAGCAGAAGCCAGGTCGTTGAGGAATTGGTTGCCCATCCCCTTGCCCTCGTGCGCGCCCTCCACCAGCCCTGCGACGTCGACGAGGTTTATCGGGACCATCCTGACGCCGTTGGCGCATCTGGAGTTGCGTGCGTTGCACTTCACCCCGAGGGAAACCTCGGCGCATTTTGTCGTGACGTATCCTACGCCCATGTTTGGATTTATCGTGGTGAAAGGATAGTCGGCAATCGGAACGTCTATCATCGTAAGCGCGGAGAAGAGCGTGCTCTTCCCCTTGTTCGGGCCTCCGACTATTCCGACCATCATGAAATCACCTGAATAGCTTTATCCTTATTACCTTCTTGTCCTTCGCCTCGCGCATCATGTAGTAGAAGACGAACAGGCCCAGCGCCATAGATATGCCGACGGTTATCGCTATCTGCGGCATGCCGTATATGAAGGCTATGAGCATTATCGTGGCGACTATGGTCAGGTAAGGGTACAGCGGCATCCTCACCTCAGACATAACGCCCTTGCGCCTGAAGTGCATCACGGCGAGGCCAGACATCAGGTAGGAGAACAGCAGCCCGAAGTTGCTTATCGCGGCTATCGTGTATATGTTCCCAGAGAAGAGCATGACTGCACCGATCACCGCGGATATTATTACCCCGTTGACCGCAACGTCTGACTTCCTGTTGAATCTCCTTAGGTAGCCGGGAAGGAGATGGTCAGCGCTGAGCTGGTAGAGCAGCCTCGATGCGCCGAGCATCATGGCGAGGCTTGCGGACGTCGTGGCAACTAGCGCCCCGAACACAACGAGTAGGTTGAGCCACTGGGGTGCGTGCGCGTACTGCAGCGCAGTGGAAAGCGGGTCGCCCGATATCTTGAACGACGAAGCGGGCGCCATTATCATCAGCGAGAACGTCACGAGCACGTAGAGTACCATGCTGATTACTACGGAATACAATATCGCGCGCGCGGCTGCCTTGCTGCCTCCCCTTATCCTGGAGGTGAAGCTTGATATCGCCTGGAACCCCGAGTACGCGAAGAATATCGCGATGCTCGCCGCAAATATCGGGGCTATCCCGCTTGTCGACGGATTCAGGGCAAAGTTGGAGGACGAGGTCCGCCCGCCGAACAGCAGGAGCATGCTGAACCCTATGAAAGCGAGCAGGACACCTATCTTTATTATCACCAGGACCATGTCGGCGTTAGCCGCCTTCCTGATGCCCAGGAGGTTGACTATCGCGAGTACGAATATCAGCCCTATCGCTATCAGGATGTGGGACATCTGCGTGGTGAGCCCCAATAGGCCCGCCATGTATGCGCCGAAGCCCAGGGATATTACGGATATGCTTGTCGAAAGGCTGAAGTAGAGCAGTATGCCCGTTACGAACCCTATCTCGCTGCCGAACGCCTTGTAGACGAACGAGTAGGAAGAGCCTTTGGACCCGGGCATTATCGAGCCTAGCTCGCCGAGCTCGAACGCCACTATCATGGCCACTATGCCTACAAGTATGAATGCGATCAGCGCCTCGGGACCGGCTAGGGCTATTGCGGTGCCGCTCAGCACGAATATGCCGGCACCAATTATCGCGCCGAGCCCCACCGCTGTTGCGGCGTACTTGCTCACCTTTGTTTCTTCGCCCATCCTTGCACCTGGTGCGATTTATAATCCACGAATAGGAATATATAGTTAGTTGGGGCATTCTACTCCGTGCAGGGGTGGCAGAGCTCGGCCAAATGCGACGGGCTTAGGACCCGTTCCCTTTAGCGGGTGCGAGAGTTCAAATCTCTCCCCCTGCATCCAAGGAGATGCGAAAAGCTTGGGAATGCATATAAACGCTCCCGAGAGATACACTATGACTTACATGGAAAGGAAGGCAATAATCGGGATTGTGGCGCTCGTGCTTGTTTTGTCGTTCGCAGCCCTAGCCATCGGCGGGCATCAGGGTGCATCTTTGCAGCCGATTAATGCAACGGCCAACGGCGCAAAGCAACAGGGAGCACAGGCGTCCGGCCAGCCCGTTAGCTCGTCGAAGACGCTATTGGCCAGCACGCAGTATGCGGCGTACTCCTACCAGATATACCCAGGCCCGCTTTCGCAACAGGCGCAATCCGCCCTGGCTGGCTTCAGCATGAACGCCACCCAGCTCCAGAACAGTTCTGCAAAGATAAGGCTTACGCTGACCGGCACGAGCCAGAACCAGACGCTTGTCCTGGGGCCGGGCCACAAGCTCTACATAGTAGAGACCACTTTCAGCGATGACGCCTTCAATTACGACTCCTCGCTTGGGGACGACGGGTTTATCGTAGTCGACCAGAACGGCTATATTTCACAGTGATGCGGGCCGTTGGATATGAGGATCATGGACAATCCTGTCAGCCCGATGTACATATGGGCCATAGCTCTGCTTTCCGCCCTTGCCATAGTGTCCGGCTACACGCTGCATGCGCTGCCGATTTCCCTCGTGGTCGCAGTCGCTTCTGCAGGAACGATTGAAATCCTGATAAGGAACATCCACCGCAGGCACAAGTTCAAGATACCGTTCTCTGGCCTCATCACTGGGCTGATAATCGGCTCTGTGGCACCGATAAACGCGCCGCTAGCGTTGGTGGTGGTTGCGGCAGCGATAGCAGTAGCATCCAAATTCTTCATACAGTACAAGAGCTCCAATATTTTCAATCCCGCCACGATCGGGCTTATCGTCGCACTGCCGCTCTTCGGGCTTGGCGATGAATGGTGGATAGCAAGCAACTACAACTTTTACGGCTTGGCCGTGACCCTTACGCCGATCCTCGTGATACTCGCATACGAGGCAAAGCGCCTCACAACCGGCATGGCGTTCGTTCTGGCAAGCCTTGCCCTTGCTTTGGCACTCGGCGGGACCAGCATCGTGTCTGCAGGCGGCATAGCGGCCGCGCTGTTTGGCATCAACTACTATTTCGCATTCGTCATGCTGATAGAGCCGAAGACCTCCCCCAACGGCAGATACGCGCAGGCCGCATACGGGATTTCGGTTGCGGCCCTGTGCTTCGCGCTGGCGCTTTTCAGGGTTCCGTATCCGCTGCTTGTTTCGCTCTTGGCCGGAAACACCGTATATTTGGCCTACAGGTCGCGCGGCAAGCGGTAGGCCAGCAACCCCAGCACCAGCTATTTATAACTATAATCCTAGAGGGTATCGTGATGATTGAGGTAATCACTGAGCTCGCGCTATGAAGACAAAAACCTTGCTGATTCGATGAACGTACTTGAGAAGCTGCATATGCAATCCATACCGGTCTACGACATAGCCTCGCAGGTCGGATGGTGCGAGAAGCAGATGGAGTTGAAGCACCTCTTCAAGGCGAAGGTGACAGTGACGGAAAGCGTTAAGACGGGCCGAGAGGCGCACAGCCAGCTGGAGGCCGAGGTGGAGATAAAGGTCCCGCTGAGGCCCGCAACGTGGGCGGAGAGGATGTTCACCGAGTTCTACACAGCCAAGCTAAAGATCGATTCGCTGTCCGGCGGGGCGAGGGTGCGCGAGATAAAGCTGTACGGCTCGATAAACGGCTTCAGGCTCACCGGCAAGGTGGACCAGCTCCAGTCCGTTGACGGCAGCGTGATGATTTCCGATGACAAGTTCGTGAACCCAGAGAAGGTGCCATGGGAAATGCCCCTGACGCACAAGGTGCAGCTAATGCTATACAAGAGGATGCTCGACGACATAGTTTCCGGGTCGTACGGCTACCAGAACTTTTCCAGGAGCTACAACACCGCGACGATGCAGCTGGGCGCGGAGTTCGCGGAACAGGCGAGGTCGATGGGCGTCCCTGACAACCAGATTAGCGTCGATGCAGCGGCGAGGGGATTCTTCGACAGCGCGAAGGGCCTGAGGATTGCAAACAACCTTGAGGTAAGGTACAAGAACAGGGGGACCAGGGAGGAGCTAAAGGTTTATAGCCTGAACTACGACAAGAATGAGATTGACCAGATAACCAGGTTCGCACTGAAGTACTGGAACGGGGAGCGGCAGGCCCTACCCGTGCCGGAGAACGAGGTCTACAAGTGCAGGTCGTGCGACTTCTACGGGAACCAATGCAAGGTCTGGTGGCCTCCGAAGGGATGACAGATGTTGAGCAAGAACCAGCTGCGTGAGGAGTTCTCCAAGGACTACAAGAGGCACTACTCTACGGAGCTGTTCGAGCAGCAGGGGTTCGAGAGGAGGCAGTGCCCGAAGTGCAGGAAATATTTCTGGGCAGCTGACAGCAACAGGACGCTCTGCGGGGACCCCGAGCACGAACCCTACTCGTTCATAAAGGAGCACCCGTCACACGTGGGCTACGAGGAGATGTGGAGCAAGTTCGCATCTTTCTTCAAGAAGAACGGGCACGCCGTAATCGACAAGTACCCGGTGGTGAGCAGGTGGCGGCAGGACCTCTATTTCACCATAGCGAGCATACAGGATTTCCAGAGGCTTGAGAACGGGGCGATAAGCTTCGAGTACGGGGCCAATCCGCTGGTTGTGCCGCAGATATGCATGAGGTTCAACGACATACCCAACGTGGGCATAACCGGCAGGCACATGACATCGTTCATGATGGCGGGCCAGCACGCGTTCAACTACCCCAAGGAGGGATACTGGCGCGACCGCACCATAGAGCTCGATTACAAGTTCCTTACGGGCGCTGTCGGCGTGAAGAAGGACGACCTGACGTACATAGAGGACGTCTGGGCGATGGGCGACTTCTCGGAGTTCGGGCCCTGCCTCGAGGGGTTCGCAAACGGGGTCGAGCTTGTCAACAACGTGTTCACAGAATTCGGCTCATCGGACGGCAGGGTGTTCGAACTGGACGGAAAGGTCGTCGACGTAGGCTGGGGATTCGAGAGGCTTGTGTGGTTCAAGAGCGGCGCGCAGACCGCCTACGACGCGATATTCGGCAAGCAGCTGGAATACATATACCGCCAATCGGGGATAGTCCCGGACAGGAAGCTCTACGACATGGTCGCCTCTGTTTCCGGGGAGGTGGACTTCTCGGAGGGCAACAGCGCTGAGGCGGAGCGCATGCTGATAAGCAAGTCGGGGATAGGCGAGAACGATTACTACAACACCATAAAGCCGATGCAGGCCGCGTATGCGATCTCGGACCACTGCAGGAGCCTGCTCTTCGCTGTCAGCGATGGCGCGCTCCCGAGCAACGTCGGCGGGGGGTACAACCTCAGGATAATACTGAGGAGGGCGTTCGACTTCATGGAGCAGTACAGCCTCAACATAGACATGCTGAAGATAATGGAGATGCAGGCAAGGGAGGTGTCGCACCTTTATCCCGGCCTTGCAAAGAACATCGGCGAGATTGGCGAGATACTCAAGGTGGAGAAGGAGAGGTACGACAACACCAAGAGGGCCGCGCGCCGAATAGTGGAGTCCATAATAGAGAGGAAGGAGACGATAAACGCGGATCGCATGCGCACGCTCTACGAGAGCAACGGTATAACGCCGGACTTCATAAGCGCAATGGCGAGGCAGAAGGGCGCAGCTCTGGAGCTGCCGAAAGACGGGTACACCAGCATAATAAAGGGGGACTTCATCGAGAAGCACAAGGATCCCACCAAGGGAATCGACATCGATGTGTCCGGGCTGAAGAAGACCGTGCCGCTGTACTACGACCTTGCAACGGCGTCCGTCTCCAAGGTGCTTAGGTCAAAGGGAAACATGGTGATACTCGACAAGACCCCGTTCTACGCGGAGAGCGGGGGCCAGGAGGCCGACACAGGAACGATCGGAGGCGTAAAGGTCGTCCATGTCAAGGGCATAGGCGGGGTGATAGTACACGTTCTGGAGAAGGACCACAAGTTCACCGTCGGCTCCAACGTGAAATGCTCTGTCGACAAGGAGAGGAGGCAGCGCCTCATGGTGCACCACACTGCCACGCACCTCATAAGCGCGGCGTCGAGGAAGGTGCTCGGCCCGCACGCATGGCAGGAGGGCGCGAAGAAATCCCCGAACAAGGCGCACATCGACATCGCGCATTACGAGAAGCTCTCGCAGGAGCAGGTAGCGGAGATCGAGCGTACGGCTAACTCTTTCATAGCGAACGGGATAAAGGTCGATGTGGACGAGCTTCCGAGGAGCGAGGCCGAGACTAAGTACGGCTTCTCCATATACCAGGGGCACGGAGTTCCGGCAAAGGCGCTGCGCATCGTCAAGATAAGCGGCCTCGACGGCAAGACCATCGACGCAGAGGCTTGCGGCGGGCTCCACCTCAAGGGAAGGGAGTCGAGCATAGGGATGGTGAAGATAATATCGTCGTTCAGGATACACGACGGGATAAACAGGATAGAGTTCGTTGCGGGCCAGGCTGCGCTCGATTTCGTATCCGCAATGGAGAAGCAGATAAGGCGCATTTCGGAGATAACCGCGACCGACCAGTCCAACATAAGCGCCGGGGTGGAGCAGCAGCTGAAGGAGCTGAGCTCCCACAGGGAGGAGATAAAGAGGTTGGCCCAGGAGATAAGCGAGTACATAGCGAGGGAGATAGGCGCTTCGGGCAGGCACGAGATAGTGAAGCGCGTCGACCACGACAGGAAGATACTCAGGGATATCGCCACAAAGGTGACGGTATCGGATCCAAAATCGATTGTTATGCTGTTCAACAGCAGGGACGAGATAGTCTGCGTGTCCGGCAAGGAAAGCCCGCACTCCGCCGTCGAATACGCCAAGGCGAATGCAGCCAAGGCCGTGCAGGGCTCCAGCTTCCTCGGGGGCGGGTCCAAGCAGATAGCGGAGGGCAAGATCTCCAGGCAATGATCCCATGGCCTTCGATTTCTACTCTTGGATCATCTATCCGCTGATATACATCTTCCCGGCTTACGCCTGCAACGGCGCGCCGGTCATATTCGGGGGCGGAATGCCCATAGACATGGGCAGGAAGCTCTATGGGAAGAGGATATTCGGAGACAACAAGACGATAAGGGGCGCGGTTGCCGGTGCAATCGCAGGCATAGCGGTAGGCGCTATAGAATACCCGTTCTTCAGCTACATGGTCACGGTCTCTGTTGCGATGGTAGTTGGCGCGATAGCCGGGGACCTCCTGGGCAGCTTCATCAAGAGGCGCGCAGGGTTCAAGTCCGGGCACGGCATACCTGTGCTCGACCAGTACGGCTTCGTTGTGCTAGCGCTTCTTTTCGCATACCCTCTGGGAAATTTCCCGCAGCTCTACGGCCTGGTGTTCATACTGGTACTGACTGGCGTGCTCCATGTGCTGACAAACATAGGCGCGCACAGGCTGAGTCTCAAGTCGGTGCCGTGGTAGCTACCTGATGAACCTGGAGGAGTAGTCGAGCAGCGCGCTGACTATGCCGCCGAAAGCAGGCACGTTCTCGAACAGCCGCTTCAGTATCGATATGTCGCGCATCTCAACCGCCCTGAGCACCGCTATGAGTATCGGGTATACCACTACCAGCTCTATCGCTGCGGCCACGAGGAGGACCGCGTACTGCCCATCGAGCAGCAGTATGAGCGGGAGTATCAGGGCTATCGCCACGATGTTAGCGAGTATTATCCTGCAGAGTTTCCCGAAGTCGAACGCTATCTTGTATTCGGATATCGCCCTGCGCAGGTAGAGGAACCCGGAGATTATCGGGGCTATGACGAAGAGCAGTATTATGAGCCCTGACCCCTGGAGATTGTATAGGAGGGGCAGCGCAACAGCGGCCTGTATTACAGCCACTAAGAGGTCGTACTTGAGTATCGTGTCGACGTTGTTGCTGCCTATGAATATGGTCTTCGTCTGGTTCGTGAGCAGGCTTATCAGCATGCCGATGCCCATGAGCGATATGTATAGCGGCGCCTTGAGGTAGTGCCCGCTGAACGCCAGGAAGGATATGGGCTGCGCTAGCGCCACTATGAACAGTATTATCGGGGATGTGAGCAGGAAGGCGTAGTACATGGAGTAGCTATACAGCCTGTTCGCGTTCTTCTTGCCCTCCTTGCTGGACATCGCGCCGGCGAACATGGACACCAGAACGGACTCGACCGAGGCTGCAGTGGTGGCGTTGGTCGTTATGAGCGCGATAATGGTCCCCACCTTGGTGGCGATGCCGAAGTTACCCAGCACCACGTTTGCGGCGAGCGCGCCAGATACGCCGGTTATTATTATTCCAAGCGCTATCTGCGAGAGGTTGGTGACCAGCGAGTTCGACAGGTTTGACAGCCATATCGGCATTGAGAACCTGATCAGGCGTTTTATCTCCGCGACCGATGGGGCGAACTTCAGGCCTGGGCTGCTGTCCCTGAATATGAACGCCAGCGCAGCGCTAGAGGCGACCGCCTGGCCGATTATTATTCCGACTATCGGGGCCAGGGCGCCCAGCCCGTATATCGCGAACCCGATGCTCACGATCGCCTGGACCAGCGCCTCGAACGTCAGGGATATCGCCACGCGCCTCCCGTCCCTGAACCCTATGAGCGCGTAGTTGGTGCTCGAGTAGATTACCGAAGTCAGTATCACCATGGAGGCGATCTGTATTATGTAGGTATACTGCTGGGTGTGCAGCACGTACGGCGTTATTATGCCGCTGAGCAGGTACACGACCGCGGTCAGCACAACCCCGGATACGAACAGCATGAGGAAGCTGTTCGAAACGAGCCGCGAGAGCTTCTTGCTGTCGCCCTTCGCCTTGTACTCCGCTATGAACTTGTTGAGCGCTGTCGAGACCCCCAGGTTCCCTATGGAGCCGAATATACCCACTGCCGCGAGCGCACGCGTGTACAGCCCGTAGTTCGCAGGGCCGAGATACCTGGCGACCACTATCAG
>JAGWHI010000007.1 GCA_028866905.1 Microcaldota archaeon | reverse complement strand
TTCCTCTTGGCGTCGACTATCGCGCTGTCTATTGCCGCCTTGACCTCGACGTTCTTGCCGGACCCTATGCCCACATGGCCCATCTGGTCACCTACTACAGCGACCACCTTGAACTTCTGCTTCCTGTTGTTCTTGGTCATTCGCTGCACGCTGGTTATCTCTATGACGTCGCTCTTGAGGTTCGGGAGCAGCGCCTCGACTATCTCGGGCTCCTCTATCCTCCTGCTCTCGTGGAATATCTCCTCCAGCGAGGTTATCTCGCGGGCCTTGACCTTCCTGCCAAGGTCGGTCTTGGGCTCCCAAGCCTCTATGTTGAAGGTCGGCTTCCTTTCCTCGTCATCATTACGTCTCGGTCTGTACAAAACATCACTAACTCGATATCTTCTTCTTGACTTCGTCGAACCTCGCAGCTATCGCCGTGGGGTCCGCCTTCACCTTCAGGTATCCGGAGAACTGCTTGCTGTATCTGGCTGAATCCGACTTAATAGAATCTGCGTAAGCGACTATATGGCTTCCGGTTATGCGCTTCTCGTCGAACTGGATGTTGCCCTTTATCTTGAGGCCGCCGTCGATCGCTCCCTTGGCCGCAGCGAATATTATCGACGATTTTGTCGGCTTGTACAGCCCTGTGTCGAGCACCAGCTCCTCGGACATCCCCTTCGCCCTCTTCGCGAGCATCATGCCAGTCAAATACGCCGTCGGGGTGTTGCTGTGCACCGGCCATCCCATGGCAGCGAGCTCGCTGGACCTTGCGGTCACAACGACCTTGTCGCCAGTTGGCTCGTACCTGACTATCTGGGCGACTATGTTCCTGTTGCTCTTCCTCACTACAACTCTTGGCAGGTTGGACTTGAGCAGCGCTATCCTTCGCCCGTAGTCCGTGAGCGCCGATGCCCTCCTTGCCCTTATGAATCTCCTCATGAATGTCACACATGCCTTAGCTTCTCCATCCTGGCGTCGTCGAGCTTGACCCCGTCGGTCTTCAGCCTGAACAGCAGCGACTGCTTGCTCGGGAATATGCCTCCCTTGACGAGCGCGTAGAACTTCTTGAACGTGATGTTGTCGATCTCCTTGCCGGCCTTCAGCTCAGCAAGCACGCGCCTCTGCGCCCTTATCTTCTGCCTGTACGGCATCGCGCCCCTGGCCTTGATGGAACCGCGCCTCTTGCCCTGTCCGCGGCGTCGTCCCTTCATGCGCTTCTCGCGCAGCATCTGCGAGTGCAGGCTGAGGTTCTCCTTCTCCTTTATTGCGTAAATGGAGCCGTTCTTGACGAGTTCGCGGACGTCCGACCTAGTTATCGCCTTCTGCGCCTCTGCGCTCGCGCCCTCCTTTATCCTTATGCTGCTGAGCCCCCTGCCCATGATGTCGGCGGCGATCCTCTTAGTAAGCTTTATGCTCATGCTCTCACTCCGTTGGTAACTTTGAAGCCCTTGCCCTCTGCTGCCTTGGTTATGCCCACGCGCTTCCTCCTGGAGACCGCGTGTCCTATCGTTATGTCGATGTTCCTGTCCTTCGCCGAAGCCGCAGCCTCGACCTCCTTTATGTTGTTGACTATCACTATGCGCCTGCCGTTCGCGCGTATCCCCCTTATCTCGGCGGGGTTGCCGTACCCTATCGTAGGCTCTGCGCCCATGAAGCTCTTCTTTATGCGCTTCTTGTTGTCGATCCCGCGCTGCTTGCGCCATCTCTCGGGGACCCTGCTCCTCTTCTTCGTTCCGAAGTTCGGCACGTTGAATTTCGGGTGTCCCCTCTTTGCAATCTTCATGATCATCATGCCTCCAATGCGTAGTATATCCCGTCCTGGAACACCCTGGTGTCTTTCCTCCTGACCCGGCACGCCATCCTTATGTTCGCCGCCGTCTGGGAGACGTCGTCGTGGCTGGGTCCGTGTATCCTGACGGCCTGCCCCTTCGCCTCTACCTTGGTGTGTCCGACTATGTGCGCCTTCCTTGGCGCCCTCTCGCCGAGCACGTTCTTTATTATGAGCGTGTCGCCCTTGACCTCCAGGGCCATCGGGAAGTGCGCCGAAACGGTCTGCATGTTTATCTCGAAAGGCTTCTGGGCTCCAGCTATGTCGTTCCTTATCTCCTTGGCCAGAGCTCCCTCCGCCTTCACCGCCTTCCTCGCGAGCGGCGTTCCCATGACCGCCTCGATGTTGACGTTCGCGCCTTCCTTCGATACCTTTAGCATTGCGTCGTTGAACCTCCTAGTGTTCGCGCCTGCGCTCCCCTTGACGGTGATTGTGCCATCCTTTATCTCGATGGTCACTCCGCTCGGCACTTCGACGCTGGTCATAATCTCACTAATACACGTATGCGAGGAGCCTTCCTCCCACGCCCTTCTCCCTGGCCTCCCTGTTGGTCATTACTCCCTGCGGGGTGGTCATTATAAGTATGCCGAAGTCACGGCTGGGTATGTACCTGGTCTCGTACTTCTGGATGTCGTCCTTCGATATCGAGTACCTCGGCTTTATCACGCCGATGCCGTTTATCTTGTTCGAAAGCCTGACCTTGAGCATCTCCATCTGGCGCTCCCTGTACGGCTCGAATCCCTGTATGTACGATTCGCGCTTCATAACCTCGAGCACAGCCTTGACCAGCTTTGTCGAGTATATGGTGCAGGCCTCCCTGCCTATGCGCTCGTTCGTCTTTATCATGTTTATAGCGTCAGCGAATCTGTCCATAAAATCAACCGTACTTCTTGAATCCTATGTCTGCGGCTACCTCCCTGAAGCACCTCCTGCATATCTGGAGCCTGTGCGACCTGATGACCGCGCGCGCGCTGCCGCAGATCCTGCACTTGCGCAATCCCTTGCCCTTGAATTTTTCCTCAGGTTTAACCATCATGTGCTCACTCAAACGCTCTCCACCTTGAAGTTGTGCTTCAGGTACTCCTTTATCTCCTCCTTGGTGACTATCCTGTGGCCGTCGGATACCCTGCCGCGCGCCCTCTTCCTTAGCGATATCCTCCTGCCGGGCCTGCCGAACGACATGTTGACGTTCATCCCGAGCATGCCTATCTTCGGGTCGTACTTTACGCCGTTGATGTCTATGTACTCGCGAATGCCGAAGCTTACGGAGTTGTCGGTTATCGACGACTCCTTTATCCTGTTGCTTACAGCGCCGAGCAGGCGCGCGAGCAGCTTCTTGGCCTCGTCGCCGCGGACAGTAACGTACGCGCCTATCTTCTGGCCCTTGGCTATGTGGAACGAGGGGTTCCTCGTCCTCGATATCTCGTTGGCCGGGTTCCTTCCGGTTATGAGCGTGAGAAGCTTCCTCGCGTTCTCCTGGGGGCCCTGCTCGCTGCCGCTCCCTATGTTGACCACGAGCTTCTCGAGCCTCACTTCGCGCATCTTGTTGTCCATCCTAACCGACTATTATTATGTTGTTGACTATCGTCTCGAAAGAGCCGTTGCCCTGGTCCACAAGCACGGACCTCGGCCTGCTCATCGAGCCCTCCTTGAGCTGCTTTATGCTGCCGGAAGCGCCGACGTGGACGCCAGCCATTACGAAGCACGACGATCCCTCCTTCAGGTGCAGCACCTTCTCGATCTTGCGCTCCTTGCCCAGCACTACCGAGTCGTTGACGTTCACCTTGCCGTCCGACGCGACGGACGTGCCGTCGTGCAGCCTGACCATTACCTTTCCGCCGGAAGTCTTGTACTTGCCGACCACCTTGTAAATGTGCTTGTAGTCCTTGTCCGCCTCCATCGCTGCGAAGTGCGCCATCTCGTCCACGCTGACGCTGAACGATTTCTCCGCGTCCGGGATCTCGACCAGGTCGTTCAGGCCGACTGCATACTTCGGGTCCTTCACCACCCTGCCGTTGACCATCACCTTGCCGTCGAGCAGTATGCGCTCCGCCTCTCCGCTGGTGCGCACCACCTCTATCTTCTTCAGCAGGAGCGACAGCGGCATGCTTGTGGATGCCGTGTGCCTGCCGGCCCTGGGCTTCGACACGTAGAACTGCTCCTTCCTGTGGAGCGCGTAGTACTGCGGCGCGTTCATGCCGTTCAAATGCCTCGAATTTCCATGTCTTGCCATAAGTATCACATCTTGGCTGCTGTTTCGCCGTGGGTGTGCGCGTGCGCAGCCTGCTGGGGCTTGTCCTCCGTCTTTTCAGCTTTCGTTTCGGCCTTGGGAGCCGCGGCCTTTTCGACCTTTATACCGAGCTTCTGCGCCCTCAGCTTGTCCTCGGCGTTGAACTCGGTTATGTAAACGTTGCTGGCGTAAATCGACAGGTTCTGCTCCTTGCCCTTCGCGTTCTTCCTCTTCAGCGCGTCTATCACTATGCGCCCGCTCCTGAGGTTTACCATCGTGACCTTGCCCGTGGTGCCCCTCTTAGCGCCTGCCATTATCCTCACTGTGTCGCCCTTCACTATCGATGTGGCGCGCCTCTTGAGCTTGAGCTTCTCCCTGAGCGACTTGTCTATGTGCGCGTGCAGGAAATGCTGCCTAACATGGAGCGGCGCTGTGTACCTGAAAAGCCTCTGCGTCCTCGGTTTGCTTCCAGTTACCATCATACCACCCTCGATGCTATGCCTGCCAGCTTGACATACCTCTCGACGACCTCGCGGGCCATGGCGCCCTTGACCTCCGTGCCTACCGGCAGGTTGGCGTCGTTGATAAGTATCGCTGCGTTGTCCTCGAAGCGGACGCGCATGCCATTGGACCTCCTTATCGGCTGCCTCTGGCGGATTATCACGCACCTGACCTTCTTCTTTATGTACTGCGGGTTGCCGCTCTTCACGCTCGCCATTATTATGTCGCCGATCCCCGACGACGCGAGCCTGCCGTGCCTTCCCGCCTTTCCTATCTTGTTGATTATCATGAGTCGCTTGGCGCCGCTGTTGTCCGCGCACGTCAGCACGGAGCCCGGAATCAGGGATTTCGATATCTTGGTTGCTATTCCCTTCATCTCATTCGCCTCGCTTTATTACCTTGGTCACTGCGAAGGACTTGGTCTTGCTGAGCCTCCTCGTGCCCACTATGACCACCCTGTCGCCAGCCCTCGCCTTTATGCAGTCGGGGTTGTAGGCCGCGATCCTGGATGTCTTTCTTAGCGACCTCTCGTACTTGCCAAGGAACGTCGTGTACGCGTGCTCCACTATGGCGGTCTTCTGCGCCTTGTCGCTGACCACGACTCCCTCTATCTCGTAGCCGTGCGTCTTGACGTTCCCGTGGATTGGGCACTTTGGGTCTTGGCATTCCATACGATCATACCTTGGGTTTCAAGCCCGGAGTTTGTAGAACTTCAGGCCCCGCTCGATTCTTTCGTACGGCCTGAAGTTGATCTCTTCGCCATCGACGACAAAGCGTCGCTTTCCAACAGAGAATCTGAAAACAGAGTTCTTCTTGATGATGCGCTTCAACTTTCCGTCGACGTATATCGAGAGCGTATTCTTGGACTCGTCGACAACCTTGCCTTTTATGCCGATCTGGTGCCGATCGCTCGAATTGAGCACTTCGGCCTCGAGTCCAATCAACTCCTGAAGTACAATACTCTTATTGTTATATGTCGGCACGAATATAAACCTTTGTCTTTGGGGGTGTTATCGGCAGTAACGGCATTCACGACACGCGCCGCAGCAATTTCGAGTGCCTGCCCTCCGCCTTGGCGCAGTACGCCTCGCTGAGCCAGGATAGCGTCCCCGCGAGCGCCGCAGTGTACCTCGGGTTCTGCCTGGCTATTATCCTGCGCATCTCCAGCGCCGCCTCCAGCTCCTTTATGGCGCCATCGGCATCGCCTTTCTTGAGCAGCGTTATGCCCTTTATGTTATGCGACCATGACATGTTCGGGTAGTTCTTGCGCTCCTCCTTCGATGTCCTGAATGCGACCCTCTGCAGCCTCAGGGATTCGTTTATGTAGGCAAGCGCGCCCCGGAAATCGCCTTTAGTGTCGGCAAGCCTTATCGCAGTGCCGTTAAGCGCGTAAACCATGATCTTGAGGTGCTTTTTGCTGTTTTCAGCGTAGAGCTTCCTCGCGATCCCCAGCTCTTCCCTGTAATGCGCCAGCGATTCGTTCTTCTTCCCGACGTCATAAAGCACGTCTGCAGTGAAATGCAACGCCTTGGCGAGCTTCGGCCTGAACTGGGATTCGTAGTGCCTGGATATCTGTCTGTAGAGGCTGAGGGCCCTCTTTTGGAAATCCAAAGACCTGTCGAACTCCCCAAGCGAACGAAGCGTATGTCCCATTCCGTTGTACGCGTCTGCGCGCAGGACATCCAACCCCCCGGGCGCGGTTTTGTCTAAGGCAGCTATCGCCTTGGAGAAGTGAGACTTTGAGTCCCTAAAGTCGCCCCTATCGAATGACTTGTTGCCCTCGTCTATGTGCTTCCTTATCTGGGCCAAGCTGGCAGCCAAGGCGGCCATCATCTCACCATTATCCTGTCGGATATGTTGGTTATGCGGTCGACGTCATACGTGATGACGCTGCCGTAGTCCGTCTTGATGAAGAATATGCCGCGCGTAGGGTCTATCTTGACCACCTTGCCTATGTACGTGCCTATGTCGTTTACCACGTGCTTCTCCTTTATGCGCGCCCTGTTTATCGCGCGCCTCTTGAGCAGCATGCTGAACCTGGATATGAGGTAGCCCGCAACCAGCGATAGTATGCTGTAGATGAGGAACTGCCAGAAGAATATCTGGCCTATGAACCACGCCGAAAGGAAGTAGAGGAGCGCCAGGGTCACCATGCCGTAGCCTACGTAAGTGCCCTGGTTTATGGCGCGGTAGCGCATGCGCTTGTTCTCCAGGTCCATCGTCCTCCCGATCAGGTACATCACAAGGCTGACGGGGAAGAATATCAGGAATCCCTCGAGCGCGAACGACGCCACGGTAAGGCCGTTCTGCGTCGTGGCGATTATGTTTGTGTAGTTGCCGTACCCGACGACTATAGCTATGATGAAGAATATCAGCGAGCTGACGTAGAATATGAAGCTCAGCCTGTCTATGCTGAAGCCGAAGCCGCGGAACGAGTTGATTAGCGCCTCCTCCAGGCCGAAGCCCTTCGTTATCAGGTAAAGGCCGATCAGCGCCACAGGCGGCTGCCATCCGAAGTTGAGCGCGTAGCTTATGGCGAAGAGCAGCAGGAGCACAGCGGGTATGCCGAAAACAAGCCTGGCGTAGTGCGGCTCCTTCAGCTTCTCCATTATGGTGAAGTAAGTGTTCTCGAATGCCTCGGCCTGCTTGACCTTGACTATGTCCACGCTGTTCACCTTTATGCGGGTCTTTAGCACAGGGAGTACTCGGTTGTCGCTCGCTCCGTCCGTGACAAGCACGCAGGCGTCGGCGCGGTACTTGCCGAGCAGCATGTCAATCTGCCTCGCGAGCTCTGCGTCTGCGGTGTAGCCCTCCTTCTCCGCGCCCGTTATGGTCGCGACTATCACCTTGTAGCCGTCGTCCTTCAGCTCGTCGTATTTCCTGACCGCCTCGAACATAACGTTGCCGTCGGTGTCCTGCGGGTCCTTGAGCGCCAGCTTGGCGGCTGCGCTGAGGTTGGCGGCGCGGCCTATCACAGGGCCCGTTATCTTTGTCTTCCTGTAAAGGTCGTTGTCTATGTCGACGGCGAGCACGAGCAGTCTTTCCCTCATCTCTCTCGGTATAGTATTGCCCACCAACAGCTTAAAAAGGCTATCCGTGCCCATATATTAGCGGCGTAAAGTCTGGGTGAGAGGGTGGGCTTGGAGGCTGTTCTGAAGAGGGATTCCAAGGCAGAGGGCTTTGGCGCAGCCAGGTACCTCCAGATGTACAAGAAGAGGCCGAACCTCTCTGCGGTAAAGCTTGATGACGACGGAGCCGCGACCCTGGACTACGGCCAGTCCGTTTCCGGCGCATACGACGAATTCGGCGGCCCAAGGTATGTCGCAGTCAAATCAATGACCTTCGACCTGTTCGTTACGCTATACGACGTCAACAAGAGGCGATACTACGCCGCAAGGCTCCTCTCCGGAGACAGCAAGTCCAGCGAGATGGGACTCTTCATGAAGTCCGCAAAGGGCGCAAACTTCGAGGCGAGGGTCATAGGCCTCCAGAACGGCCAGCATTTCGAGGGCCTGGGCGACGTGGTAGACCTTCTGGGCTCCGGCAGGGCAACGCTGTTCGAGGCAGACCTGTTCGGCAGCGAGAGGAGGAATGTCGCCATTGACCTGAAGACAGGCACCACCTTCGATATCCTAACGGAAAACAGGCTCTACAAGCCGAGCGAGCGCGCAAACCAGATGACAGAGGAGCAGTTCGCAAGGGAGCTAAAGATAACTAAGTGATCAGCCGAGGATCTTCGAGTGGAGCTCGGTGTATTCCGGCCCGGCCTCCGTGATTTTGCTCTCCAAAAGCGCTATCCTGTCGCATTCGAAAGAACCGAATTCGACGTCAGCGGCCGACTTTATGAACTCGAGAATCCTGTCTGCATCCATCGTGTGCTTCGCCCTGCCTATCGTAAGGTGCGCCGAGAACTCCCTGTCTTCGGTCCGCACTCCGATCCTGCCGGCTTCATCCTTCAGGTAGCGCGCAATCCGCGCCGCATCGGCCGCGCCATCGGAGAGATTTACGAACACCACGCGCGGGAACCGCTCCGAGAAGCTGCCCATCCCATCGAGGGATATGGCGAATTTCCCGTGCTGAACCCCATCCATTATCCTCTCCAGCGCTGAGACTTTCGATGCGTCAACCTCACCGAGGAACAGCAGCGTTATGTGCAGGTTTTCCCTGCCGACAAGCCTGATCCCGATATCGCCGAGGCCTTTCGCTGCAGATGATATCCTCTCCTTTATCCCTTCTGGGATGTCTATCGCAATGAAGAGCCTCTTGGTCTCCAGCGCATCACCTGAAAGTGGAGACCACAGTGTCCACTATCCTCTTGTAGTTGAGCTTCGACGTGCCGCTCCTCCTTAGGTGGAAGGTGGAATAGTACACCTCCCCGATTCGTACGTTCGCTGGCGCGAGCCTGAGTATGTCGAGCAGTACCTTGTAGCCCGTGTGGACGAAGGACTCCCTGTGCGAAAGCGCTATCCTCTTGAAAAGGCCGGCCCTGATTCCGAAGAATCCCGACATTATATCGTTGGTGGTCGGCCTGCCCCTGGCCTTGAATGTCGCATAGGCGATATACGCCATGGTCTTGGATATCACCTTGCGGTGGACGCCCCAGTCCTTCACGCTGGTCCTGACCCCAACCACTATGTCGTTGGCATCCAGCAGCCCGTATATGTCGCCGACTACCTCGGGCGGGTGCTGGAGGTCCCCATCCATGACCACAATCTTTTCCGTAAGCGTCCTGAGCGCGGAATCCACGACGCTGGCCGTCAGGCCCTTGACATTCCTCTTACGCCTGTCAAGGAAAAGGACATTCCGGTCGGCTTCGGAGATCGCCTTCACTATGCCCCTTGTCCCGTCCGTCGAGCCGTCGTCTGCGACTATTATGGTCGCACCAGCGTAAAGCTTCCTGAGCGCGCCGATGAGCCCGGCTATGGTGCCCTTCTCGTTCATAACGGGTATTATTACGCTCAGATCGGAAAAAGGCGAGGGCATGCTCTCTACTTCTTAACCCTATAGTGCAGCTGTATCTCATTGTCCGAGATCTTCCTTGTCCCGACCAGCTCTAGCTTAGCAGAAAAGTCCGCATCGGAGAAGAGCTTTATCCCTTTGCCAAGGATTATCGGTTCAACGTCAAGGTATACCTCGTCGATAAGGTTCTCCTTCATGAACGATTTGTTAAGTATCCCCCCGCCTGCGACAACCACTTTGCTGAATCCCTTAAGGAGCCGCAGTGCAGCCTTTGGCGAGACCGCAATCGAATGGTCCCTGTCTACCATTCTCAGGGAGTGCTTCTTCGACACCGCCACGAGCTTTACCCCTTTGAGCTCCTTGAATTCAGGCTGCTTGGTCAGTATGCTGTAGGTCCTGCGCCCGACAACGATGTTGCCCGCCTTCCTCGCTATAGCGCTGTAGCTATCCCACTCCTTCCTGGATATCCAGCCGGTGTCGTCGTCGAGCTTCGCTATCATCCCGTTGGCGCTCACCGCCATGTAGAGGATTACCTTCATAGGTAGATAATCAACGCAGGACTATTAAAGCGTTTCAATTCCCGTAGAAGCGCGCCTTTAGCCAGGCAAATCAAAACACCAGCTGTGCCTTATTCCGACATTGTCTGCAGCGGTTTCATGTAGGCACGGACGCCATACTTCCCACCATTTGTTAATACATTTATAAAAGCCACAGGACAAATCTATCTGTGATAAGGCAGCAGTCCGCACTTGAATATCTGGTCACCTACAGTTGGGCGCTCGTCATAATAGCAATAGCTGCAGTGCTGCTCTACGCCTACATAAACTCCCCCAGCCAGGTGACATCATCGTCCTGCAGCTTCGTGCAGGGCGCGTACTGCAACGACATGGTACTGGGGACGAACATCACAACCCACCAGACAGTGGTTGCGTTTTACCTTACAAACGTCCAGGAGTACCCGATAGAGAGCCCGACCATATACGCAAACGTTAACGGGACAAACTCGACGGGCAATGCGTGCAAGCCGAACTTCGTACTGGCGGGCGGCTCCATCATTTGCATACTCAACCTGCCGGTCACGACAACCCTCGGCGCCCTGGTATCGGGGAACGTCTACCTTAAGGCGAAGTACTGCGGACTTGTCAACATACCGAATTCGGCTGCGTCGTGCGCAGCCGCCCCGTACCAGACCTTCCTCGGCAGCTTCGTAGGGCATGCTGAACCCGTGGTCAACCCCAATGTTACGCTCTCCATAACTGCAAACACTTTGAGGCCTCCGGCCAACAACCAGAAGGATGCGCTCTTCGTCCATGTAAAACTGCTGGGGTATCCTCTGAATGCAGCGACTGTAAATCTTACAACAAACAATTCCGGCTACACCGTATCGCCGAACCCTGTCAGGTCGAACACCACAGGCATTGCGCTGTCGTACATCAACGGCACCACAGTAGGGAATGTCATAGTCACAGCCAATTATTCGGGGACATACGCCAACATCACACTAGACTTCCTGCCTGTGTCCTACATAGGTTTCGGGCTCCCAAGCTATTCCGGCAGCGTCTGCGGAACATCCCCGATAATAACGATAGACGGCACCAACTACGACTATGCGCAGCTCACTTCGCAGCTGTCGTTTGCAACAGGGTCGTCGCACAACTACTGCATAATATCCCCTGCATGCTCCAACGGCAACACCCAATATGTCTTCAACAGCATCGTGATAGGGGGCGTGACATACACCAACCAGTGCGGAATCATAAACGTCAACGGCAACACCACAGTGGTGATACTGCCAACTACCCAGTACCACCTGTCGGAATCTGCAAACCCGTCATTCGGGGGGACGTTCAGCCCTGGCAGCCAGTGGTTCAACAGCGGCAACACAGTCACGATAAACGCGCTGCCGAATGTCGGCTGGTTCTTCAACGGATGGACAGGCAGCCCATACGCAGGCTCGGCGATATCCAACACCTTCACCATAACATCCCCATCGACAGAGACCGCCGGCTTCTACAGCACAACGACAACCACTACGACATCCACTTCGACAAGCACCTCAACAACCACATCAACGTCAACCAGCACTTCCACTTCGACAAGCACCTCTACTTCAACAATAACCCAGACTTTCAATCCCCCTGGCGGGAACTACCAAGGTGACATAATCTATACCCAAAATACAGAGCTTAGTAGCGCCCCCATCGCATCCAACATGGTCCTTATAGAGAGCGGTGTGGTTGTGAACGAGTACGGGAACTATATGCAAGGTAATGTGTCGTTCTATAATTTCGGTACAGTCACAGATACATATTCAGGCGGCGCTGGCGGACCAGGTGGCCCCGGAGGATACGAACTATTTGGTGGCAACTGCAATGCTCCAATAGACTATAACGCGGGTCCCGGTAAACTTGGCTCATCCGGTGTCAGCAGGACAAGCCACTTCCTAAGCCAGACACTTCAGGCGGGCGCCGGGGGCAATGGCGGCGGAGGCGGCGGATTCGCTGCAGTATGTGAAGGCCCCGGAGTAAGCGGCGGTTCCGGGGGCAAAGGAGGCGGAATAGTGGAGATTTATTCCGGTGTATTTGACAATCAGGGCATACTCAACGCCAGCGGTTTCCCTGGTGGCGCTGGCTCTACAGGAAACGGCTGCTATTCAAGCGGCGGAGGCGGCGGTGCGGGTTCCGGGGGCGACGGAGGAACAATAATGATAGGCTATTCAAACAGCATCACTTTAGGCACTGCTTATTACTCTGGAGGTCCAGGCGGATACTACCCTACCGTGCCTCTGTCATGCGGTGTCAACGCCGGAGGTAACGGCGGAGGCGATTCGGGCGGAGGAGGAGGCGGCGGCGGATATGCAGGAGACAGCGGAAGCAATGGCGCCGCCGGGGCTGGCGGAGCATGTGGTGGAGCAGGCAGCTCTGGCGTTGGTGGTAATGGATGCTCCGGTACATTCGCCCCATCTACCGGCACGTTGATAGAAAAAGTATGGGCCCACTAGTCCGTGTGCGGCACGGCACTTACTATTCTGTTAATCCCTATAGCAGCCGGCGTCTGTCGGGAGATAGATGGACATATTCGCATCGCTATAGGCAAGCCTTGAGCTGTTTAGGTTCAGTATCTCCGATTCCGGCACGCCTATATGCGCAAATACCACTATCGGGTAGCTCAGCTCCTCTTTCAGGTAGTCGGTGTAGTTTACGCCGTTTCCGCTGGAGTTCAGCAGCCGTTCGGCGATCGGGGTGAGCGCGCCGTTCCCATACGCGATGAATGGCGAATAGGCGTCGTATCCCGCGTATACCATGGGCACCCACGCGTTCGATACGAACCTGCACCCTGCAAAGCCGAGCCCCGCCAGTTCTGAATAGGCGTGCGAGTAGATGCTGGCATTGAAGTCAGGGTTATAGTAGGCAACTGGCACGGTGTTGGAAGTGGAATACGTATAAAACAGGCTTGCCAGCAGTGCGACAGACATCGCCGCAGCAACCGCATATCTGGGCCACCACATATCCTTCGTAGCGCGGCATAATAACACCACTGCGGCCACGAGAAGCGCAAGCGAGAACAGGAATCCGTATCTCATTTGCGTAACCGGATCGTTGTGCGGCAGTATTGCGGCGTAGCCAAGTCCAGAGAGGGCTACAAACGCAATCAAAACCTTTTGAGCATAATCCAGCCTAAGCCTGAAGCGGCAGCGCTTCGCGGCAAAAAACAGAGCTGCGGCTGCCGTGAAAGCGAGTGGAAATGCAATTACCCCAACAACTGAGGATGCATATACTCCAGTTGGCATTGCTGCGGTGTTGGAATCAGATATTGATTGGGAGTAACTGTAGAAAGGCACGCCATATACCGCATAGTCGATCAGCCCCCAGGCGAGCACAGGCAGCAGCTCGAGCAGTATCGCCAAGGCGATCAGCTTCTTATCTTTCAGGAACAGCACCAGCGGCAGCAGTATCAGCGCCGGATACTTCGCGATTCCTGCAAGTCCGAAAAACAACCCGGACAACGGGCTCTTCCTAAGGAGGAAGGCCAGCCCGAGGAAGATGAAAATCGCCGCTAGCCCCTCCCCGCCGTTCGGAACGAAAAGGAAGAACACGAGGAAGGTGTTAGTTATCCCTGCAAGCCCAATCAGCCAGTCTATCTTAAGCTCTTTGAACAGCACCCTTGCGGACAGCAGGTAGAGCGCGTATACGACTATAATGTACGGGAGTATAGGGTTATGGAAGAGCGGCGTAAGTATCGCGAATATCGGCGTGCTGAGCGGCTCCCTGTAAGGCTCGAAATAGTAGAGCGCGTTGTTTGTGAATTCGCCCAGGAATGCGGCCTGCGCGCTTATGCCGTGCGTCAGGAAGCTGTCGAACGTCCTGCCGTTCAGGTAACGCGCTATTATATCCCAAGACGGGCCTGCGTACGTGATGATGGTATAGAAGATCGCGATCGGGAGGATCACCAGAAGCGCCGCGAGCAGGATCCCAAGCGGATCCCTCCTATGTCCCCTCTTTTTCGCCAAAAGCTCACAAGGATATCTCTCAATCGCAAAGGCATTTAAGAATGCTCGTTCATAAAGGCTAACGACTGTTGCTCCTGCTCAGGTGCATTAATGGCTGAAGAAAACCAACACCACACCCATACAGAGACCCATCCGGAGCACCACCAGCACCAGGAGCATACGCATCCTCACGAACACGCGCAGCCTGCCGAGGCGCAGCACCACGCGCACGCGCACCACCCTAAGAGTGGCCTCAACATCGCGAATTATTATCCGCACATAGCGGCATCTGTCGCATATTTCATAATAGCGCTCATAATGTTCTGGCCCATAACCGCCAACATAACCACCGCAGCGCCTGGGTCAGGCGGAGACACCTACCAGAACCTGTGGAACATATGGTGGGTCGGCTACTCCACGTTCAACCTGCACACGAGCATATGGTACACCAACCTGCTGTTCGCGCCGGTCGGGGCCAGCCTGATATACCAGACGTTCTCGCCCGTGCTGTCGCTGCTCAGCGTGCCATTCCAGGCCGGCGGCATACCGTTCGCATACAACATTATATTCTTCATCGGGTTCTTCGCGTCGGGCCTCGGCATGTTCATACTTGCAGATTACCTGGTCAAGGACAAGTACGCGGCGTTCTTCGCAGGGCTTGCGTTCACGTTCAGCTCGTTCCACATATCGCAGTCGTACAGCCACATGCACTTCATAATGATAGCTTGGGTCCCAGTCGCGCTGTACTTCTTCCTCAAAATGCTCAACAACGAGCGCACATACCTGAGCGCGTTCGGGCTTGCGGTATCATTCCTGCTGTCCGCATTCATGGGCACTGTCGAGCAGTCGATAATGCTGCTCGTCCTGCTACTGTCGGTGCTGGTCGTGTTCTACATATCAAAGGAGAGGCGCCATCTGGTGCTCTCAAAGAACCTGTGGATAGGCATAGCCGTTTCAGCTGTAATAGTCCTGGTATTGGGCTCGCCTGGCCTCATACCTATGCTGCAGGCCGCGGCCAACCCTGCCAATGCCAACGTGACCAACAGCCTCAACACCGCGCAGTACAACGCGCTGTGGAGCGACAACGTGCTGTCGTTCATATTGCCCACGCTCTACAATGGCGTGTTCAGCGGCGTCTCCCCGTCGTACGCGCAGATATACAACCTGGATTCGGCTGAGACGTCGTCATACATCGGCTTCGTGGTCATAATACTCGCAGTGTTCGCGGCCTACAAAGGCTGGGCAGACGTCCGTGTCTGGGTGCCCATACTCCTGCTCTTCGGATGGCTCTGCCTCGGCCCTGTGGTCCAGCTGGGCGGCAGCATCACAGGGATACCCGCCCTCTACGCGCTTTACCATGTGATACCCGGGCTCAACGTCCTCAGGGAGCCAGGCAGGTTCGACCTGGTGTTCGCAATGTTCACCTCCCTGCTGGCCGCCTTCGGAATAAAGTTCGCGTTCGAGAGGATAAAATCGCAGCCGCAGATGGTCGCCAAGGTCGCGGCGCTTTCATTCATATCCCTGCTCTTCCTGATAGAGAGCAACGGATTGCCGGTATCGAACGCCCAGCTGCTCGCAGCGATCTCGCCTGCGCAGATACCGCCGTTCTACAAGGCGCTGTCAAACACAACGATACCGGGCAACTTCACTGTGCTGGAGCTGCCTGCAGTGCCCAACATATACAGCCCGCAGCCCTACCTGTTCCCTGCGATAGCCACATACTACACCACGGCATCCCACAGGCCGATAATCGGCGGATACGTGACCAGGATGAACAGCACCCAGGAGCTCTCGATATACAACATACCGCTCACAGTGCAGTCGGCGTCCCTTGAATACAACAACATATCCTATTCGTCCCCCATAAACGAGAACTACACCAACCAGACGATACTGCTGCTCTACGGCTACCAGACCGAGTTCATA
The DNA here is from genome assembly GCA_028866905.1 of Microcaldota archaeon. GTDB lineage: Archaea > Micrarchaeota > Micrarchaeia > Micrarchaeales > Micrarchaeaceae > JAGWHI01. Next base: position 23,307 of record JAGWHI010000007.1, on the reverse strand, counting down.
ACAGTGGACAAGTTCGCATTCAGCAGCAACGCGCTTAACGCGCTCGGCTCATACCTGTACAAGACGTTCGGGCAACCGATCTACAACGACAACGCCACCGCGGCATTCAGCACCGCGAACGCTATAGAGAACTCGGTGTTCAAGAGCTTCGTTGCCTATCCGCTCATAACCGAATGGTCGAGCACAACGCTGCCGATAAACGGGACGCAGACCCAGCTCTGGGTATCCGCGCCGCCAGGGGCGATAAAGGTCTACGCGCCGTACCGGAACACTACCGACGCAATATCCAGGGCGTCTTCAGGGCAGTCTGGAACTATCAATGCGACCATAAGCTTCGATGCGATATCCTTCGACTCGCTGAACAGGTTCCAGAGCGGCAACCAGACCCTGGTGATAGAGCAGCCTGTCTCCTCGACGCAGGCTTACAGGCTTGCAACCATATATGTGGCCCCTGCGCTGCGCAGGTATTCGGTAAACGTGACCATGGAATCCGGCCCTGTCGGCAACATATACTACTTCCTGTCCAACAACACCCAGACCGGCGCAGTCGGAATAACCAACATCACGATAAAAAGAGCGAAGTAAGTGGATGAAGGAATTAAAGGTCGTAGTGGACCAGAGGGAGAGGGCGTCGCACCTGCCCGAGCATCTGCACGAGCACCAGCTAAACGTTGTGATGCAGACGCTGCCGATAGGCGATTACCTGATATCGGACAGGGTGTGCATAGAGCGCAAGACCGTGAGCGACTTCGAGAGCTCGATAATATCCGGCAGGCTGTTCGACCAGGCGGAGCGTCTCAAGCAGCACTACCAGAGCCCGATAATAATCCTTGAGGGCGACAGCGAGCTCTTCAGGCTGCACAGGCGCGTGATAATAGGCACTATAGCCACGCTTTACATAGACTATGGCATAGAGGTGCTCCTCTCGGGCAGCCAGGAGGAGACTGCAGAGATAATATCCAGCCTGGCGAAGCACGAGCAGGACGGCCACAAGAGGGAACCTTCGGCAAAGGGCGGGCTGCGCGCCTACACGACCTCGCAGTACCAGGAGTACATGGTAGCGAACCTGCCGGGCGTGGGGATGGTGCTGGCAAGGTCGCTGCTAAAGCACTTCGGCAGCCTAAAGGGCCTGGCCAACGCTACGCCAGAAGACCTGATGAAGATAGAGAAGATAGGCAAGAAGAAGGCGGAGCGCATATTCGAGACGCTCAATGAGCGCTACTCGGGCGAATCAGTCGATTAATCTGGTAACCGCCATCTTCTGGAGCATCTGCGCACCGATGTTGTCGGCATCCTTTATCCCGAAGTGCCTCCTCGCCCTCTTGGCCTGCTCGGCCCTGCTGGGCCTGAAGTCCTCGTAATCCTTGAGGTGCTTGGAGAGCTTCCTGAAAGTGGCTGGCGAGTCCGCGAACACCACGAAATCCCTGGCGTCCTTGGCGCCCACCCCCTTTATCGCGTCGCCGATCTGCCTGGTCATGCCCGCGAAGAGCAGCATCTCCAGCGCGTGGTCCTTGGCTATGTTCTCGTCGCTTTCCATGGTCCTCGCGGCGTTCACGAAAGCGCCGATAAGGTGGGTCTTGTTGACCACCTTGTCCGCGTCGAAGAGCTGTATGACCCCGTCCTCTGCGGATATCTCCCTGGCGCGCTCCAGCAGCTCCTCTACCTCCAGGTCCGTCGAAGCCCTGACTACTACCGCGCCTCCTTCCTTAACGTTCAATTCCGATTTCCTCATGTAAACCAACCCACACACTTATCTTCAATCGGATATCAGGATATCGAGATATTTTAATCTTTGCCTGCCCCTTCCCGCTCGCCTATTAAGGTTTCCCTCTAAATACTACCGATAGGATGCGGCCGGTCGTCTATCTGGCAGGCGCCATAATCTTCGTAGTCTTCATACTCGCTGTGGTAGCCTCGGGACAGAACGCATCCGCTAACGACAGGACTCCTGGCCTGGTGTACGTGACAGTGCTCAACCAGTCGAACGTGGTGCTACTCCACGGGGAGGCGCTATATGCCAACACAACGGACCTGCAGGAGGTGGGGCTTATGAACAGGAGCGTCTTCTTCTGCGGCAAGCAGGGCAGGGCGTGCATAGGAGAGCTGTTCGACTTCAACAACAGGGTGAACGCCACGTCAGGCACGCAGAACCCAGGCATATGCATGTGGATGAAGAACACGCCGATGAACCTCCAGCAGATATGGTTCAACTCTACGTTCAGCGAGGTTTACGACTATCAGGGCCAGGCGGAGTCTACGGCCAGCGTGTGCAACGGCGGGCTGTATGTGCTTGAGACATACCCCAACGTGACGATAGCCAACGCAAGGATAGAGATCAACCCAGGGTAAGGTCGGCCAACATCACCGTAAGATATTTATATTTATATTAATATAAATTCATTATGGCAAAACTGATAGCGGTTACTGATGTGGTATATGAACGCCTTAAGAAGATGAAGGGTAAGCGCTCGTTCTCCTCTGAGATAGAGGAGCTTATGGAGAGGGCCCCAGTCGATATCAAATCGTACTTCGGCATATGGAAAGACAGGGAGGACATAAACAAGATAAAAAAGGAAATCGCTGCGGAACGCCGCAAGTTCGGCAGTTCCAGGGGGTAACATGGCCATATTGGACACAAATATTCTCATAGACTACCTTCACGGCAGGGATAAGACTGGATGGATGGTCGAGAGGCTATCAGAAAGTGGCGAGATTGCGATTACTTCCATAAACAAGTACGAACTGCTCAAGAAGTTTCCTCGCGAACCAAAACTGGCATCCCTCCTCGACCAGATGAAGATTTACCCATTCGACGATGCGGCTTCGTCCAAAGCCGCAGAGTTATGGCAGGAGCTAAGGAAAGTCGGCAAGTCGATAGACGAAATGGATCTGCTTATAGCGGCTATCGCTCTGGCTAACGACGAGATCCTCTTTACAGAAGACAAGGCTTTTGGGAATATAGATAGCGGCAAGATAAGCGTAGTAAAGTAGATTATAGCCGCGGACAAAAGCTCACGCTGGGTCTGGTTAAAAACAGAAAAAATGAGTGGGGAGATTCTAACACAATTAAAAGAAGGTTTCAATCAGGCTTTAGTAACGGAATGTTCGCAGATCGCTTGCGCTCTCTGCTTACGCACCCGTCCTATCAAAGTCGTCTATTGCGACCGCCCTAGTGCCTCGTTTCGGGTACAGCTTCGTCCTTAGATGCTTTCAGGACTTATCCGTTTGGCGCGTGGCTACCCGGCAATGCATTCACAACCGGTACACTAGAGGCGCCGATCCCCAGTTCCTCTCGTATTAAGGGGATCTTATCCTCTGGCACTAACACCCCCTGTAGATATTACCGTACTGTCTCGCGACGTACTGAACTCAGCTCGTGTATGTTTTTAATGGACGAGCAGTCCAACCCTTGGTGGCTTGTGCACCACCAGGATAACATAGGCCCATATCGATGTATCAATCCGCCAGGTCGATGCGAACTCTCACCGGCGACGAATCGGTTACCTCCAGAGTAACTTGTTTGACAGCTTGGAGCCCCATTAAAAGGGCTACCAACGTTCGTTAAGCCCTACTTTCGTATCTGCATGCCACGCTTTTCAGCATACAGTCAGCCCAGCATTTGCCTTTGTGCTTACCAGCGGTTTCCCAAACCGCCTAAGCTGAGCTTTGGTCACTTTCGTTTCCTTATCGAAAGCAACCGTCCAGTCTAACTACCCACCTGTAGCTGTCCCCTTTCGGGTTAGCCGGGCAACAGGTTAAAATTGGTGTTACATTGTCGCTCCGCGCCCGCCGCAGCGAACGCATCGACGCTCCCAATTACGCTATGTATAACCCATCGTACAGCAACCGCAGGCTGTAGTTAAGCTTCATGGAGACTTCATTTCCCACAGAGGGATCGCGGCATATTCACCGCGCAGTAAGTTCACCGGATCCAAGGTTGGGACAGTGGGACAATCGTTACGCCATTCATGCAAGTCACCTATTAAGTGACGAGGTATTACGCTACCTCAAGAGAGTCAGAGTTACTCCCGCTCTTTGCCAGCGCTTATTCCTGTTGAAACAGGTGTTCACGTACTGGCGGTGAGCAGGCGTCACCCACTGTACTTAGCGTTTCCGCTTTGCGGTGAGTTGTGTTTTTGATAAACAGTCGTTGTCCCCTTGTTAATGCTATCTGCGCATCCGATACGCAGACATGGCTTCTCGTTACCTTACGCCACTAATTGGCCGATTTCCCTAACCTTGGTTATTCCGTCACACCTTAGCCTTTTCAGCTAGAAACACTTGTACTAGTTCTAGGTACGGGCATACATGATCGTTGCAGATTCCCTTTTCACGGGCCCAGGAACTCAGTCCGGCAGTTCATTTAGCTACTTCTCCTCATAACGAGACTCCATAGCCCTTTGCACTTTCTTGCGGACATATCCCCAGGCGTCAGAAATTTGCCTTGCGTCGCCGCGCCTACATGTATGGGGCTGGAATATTAACCAGCTTCCCTTTTGCTGCATGGTGATTGGCCTGCAGCTTAGGATCGCCTAACTCTCCGCTGACGAGCGTTGCGAAGAAAACCGTGTTCTTTCGGTGTATTGGATTCTCACCAATATATGATGTTACTAATACCAGGATATTCCCTACAGCGCGCTCCACATGTGCTTTCGCGCATGCTTCTAGGCGCGCCGAACGCCCTCTTACCAGTCATTGCTGACTCTAAGGTATCGGTACCTAATTTAGCCCCGTATATTTTCGGAAAGGAATACCTCTACTGGTACGCTATTACGCGTTTTTTAAAGGATGGCTGCTTCTGAGCCTACCTCCCAGCTGTCTGTGGTACTCCCCGCCTTCGATACACTCAATTAGGATTTGGGGACCTTAACCTTAGTCACTATCTTTGCAGTCTCGCGGGGCTAGCTTACCCAGCCTCGCCGACTCTTGGGGTCTACGCAGCGCATGCATTCGGAGTTTGATAAGAGTGTGAGGCCTTTCGACCCCTTGCACTCTGTCGGTAGCTCTACCGCACGCGCAAGCTCGCCCAAAGCTATCCTAAAGATACTTCAGAGGGGACCCGCTATTGCCTTGTTCGAATGGTATATCGCCGCTACCCGTAACTCACCCAACAGGACATGCCATGACAGGTGGCGGACCTCCACCAGGCGTTAGCCTAGCTTCGTCCTGGTCACGCGTAGTTCACAAAGGCTTCGGGTCGGATGGATGTGACTGCGGCACTTTCGTACCGGGCGCCTCACATGTTGCGCGCACTCGCTTTCGCTGCGACTTCCGTCTCGCCACACCCATACACTCCCTGGCTCTTGCTTCAAGAAGAATGATAAGACACTGTTCCACATCGGTCGCTGAATCCTCTCGAATTCCCGCTTCCCAATGCTTCATAACTTCCGCGCCTTACCTTCATGTCACCACCTAGTTTCAGATCTATTTCACTCTCACACGTGTGAGTGCTTTTCAGCTTTCGCTCGCGCTACTTGTTCGCTATCGGTCTGCAGTCAATATTTAGGGTTGGAGTTTAATGCCCCCGTGTTCGTTCTGCGTTCCCAGGCAGAACTACTCTCTCGCAATCATCTCCACTGGATTTTACCTACGAGGCTGTCACTCTCTGTGGCGGCGCTTTCCAGCGCCTTCGGATCCTCCAATGGATGAAACATGCACCACATCTCCGCTGCTTTTGCAAGCAGGGATTCGGTTTGCCCTGTGCGGCCTTCAATCGCTTTACTAGCCGCATCTCTAATGATTTCTTTTCCTGCGGGTACTAAGATATTTCAGTTCCCCGCGTGTGCTCGCCGGTTTTACCCGGCGTGATTCGGTGATCCCGGGTTCAACGCCTGACCTGCGGCTACCCCGGGCTTATCGCAGCTTGCCACGACCGTCATCGCTGCTGCAGCCTAGCCATTCCCTAGGTGGTTTTGGTGAAACCTTACTTTGATGTTAGAAACCTCTCCCACTCAATCAATCATGCAAGCGCACGATATCACGATTACGACGGCAGATTACGCATTCTAGGATTATGCTCTTCATCAAGCGCCTTTCACAGAAAAACAGCTCTCAAAACATGGGTGCCACTAGAAGCTGAAGCCGTACATAAATTTGCACCGGAGTATATTATGCCACGAAGCTTTAAATAGGTTAGCCTGTTCGCACGGCAGCGCTTTAAACCGGGACGTGCATGGATCTGGCGTGCAGACACAGGGACATGCCGCGAAATACGAGGCCGCCAGGACGGAAGCGGTAAGGGAACTAATCAGGGGAGGCAGCTTCAACGACCTCGCGCTGAGGAGGAAGGTGGACGACCTGATCAAGCTGGAGAACTACGTAGCCTTCGGGATAGACCGGCTGATCAAGGAGGGCGACATCATAGTGCTCAACGACTACATGCTGCTGAGGCACCAGCACTTCGGGCATCTCGCTAGGATAATAAGGGAGCTCGTCCCGGAGGGCGCCGAGCGGCTGATAGCGCAGGAGGACGAGGCAAGGGGAAGGTCCAACAGCTCGACGCAGAAGTATCTCGATTTCGCAAACGGCGTCCAGGATGGCCTGCACAGGAGCTGGATAAGGGCAGGCGGCAAGGATTAGGGATTTAATAGTTCTATTAGAAGTAAGCAAGGATTACAATGAGCCTGATGCGCCAGCAGTCAGCCCTCGAGTATCTGGTCACCTACGGCTGGGCTCTTGTTATAATCGCTGTTGCGGCAGTCCTGCTCTACGCCTACATAAACTCCCCAGGCCAGGTCACTTCGTCGTCCTGCAACTTCGTGCAAGGGGCGTACTGCAATGACATGGTTCTGGGAACAAACATAACCACCCACCAGACCGTGGTGGCGTTCTACCTCACCAACATCCAGGAGTATCCGATCGAGAGCCCGACTATATACTCTAACGTGAACGGCACGAACTCGACAGGCAATGCATGCAAACCAAACTTCGTTCTGGCAGGCGGATCGATAATCTGTATACTAAACCTTCCGATAACGACGACCTTGGGTGCTCTCGTTTCGGGAAATGTATATCTTAAGGCGAAGTACTGCGGGCTTGTGAATATACCAAACTCAGCGGCCTCTTGCGCAGCCGCGCCATACCAAACATTCTTGGGCAGTTTCGTCGGCCATGCGCAGCCAGTGGTGAATCCTAACGTGACTCTTTCCATAACAGCCAACACACTGAGGCCGCCGGCTAACAACCAGAAGGATGCGCTCTTCGTGCATGTGAAGCTCCTTGGTTATCCGCTGAATGCGGCCACAGTGAACCTTACAACTAACCATTCGGGATATACGTTATCGCCGAACCCTGTCAGGTCGAACACCACAGGCATCGCTCTTTCGTACATCAACAGCACGATTGTCGGAAATGTCATCGTGACCGCAAACTATTCCGGTACACTTGCCAACATCACACTCGACTTCCTCCCTGTGTCGTACATAGGTTTCGGGCTTCCGAGCTATTCCGGCAGCGTCTGCGGCACGTCCCCAATAATAACAATAGACGGAACAAACTACGACTATGCGCAGCTTACGTCGCAGTTGTCGTTCGCTACAGGATCGTCGCACAACTACTGCATAATATCCCCCGCATGCTCGAACGGTAACACCCAATATGTCTTCAACAGCATCGTGATAGGGGGTGTCACATACACCAACCAGTGTGGGATAATAAACGTCAATGGCAATACAACCGTAGTGATACTGCCCATTACCCAATACCACCTCTCAGAATCGGCAAACCCGTCATTCGGAGGCACTGCAAGTCCCGGCAACGGATGGTTCAACAGCGGCAACGCGGTCACTATAAACGAACTAACCAACCCCGGCTGGTTCTTCAACGGGTGGACCGGCAGCCCATACGCCGGTGCATCGGCATCGAACACCTTTATCATAACAGCTCCTGCGACAGAAACTGCCGGCTTCTACAGCACCACTACAACTACGACAACCTCTACCAGTACTTCAACAACTTCGACTTCCACTTCTACCACTACTTCAACTACGACAATCCCATGTTCCGGATCCACGACCGGTGGGTCGGTAAGCTTTGCCTCTGGAAATCAGATATTCACATTTACGGCCAACGGGACGTTTACATATTCCGGGACTAATGGCTATGTTGCGGCACTTGTTGTTGCGGGAGGCGGCGGTGGCGGCGGAACATCTGCTGCCGGCGGCGGTGGCGGCGGTGGATTCCAGGAAAACGACAACCTCGCGATTAGCCCTGGAGCATATACAGTAACAGTAGGCGCAGGGGGAGCAGCGGCAGGCTGCTGTGGTGCCGGCGGCGGCGATGGCTCCAACAGTGTGTTTAGTACAATAACATCAGTCGGCGGCGGAGGAGGCTCCGGATGCTGCGGCATCGGGCCTTACCCTGGAGGCTCCGGCGGCGGCGCTGCCAACGGCGGTGGCAACGGGGCATCGGGAATCGTCGGGCAGGGCAACAACGGTGGGGCCAGTACCGACATACGTTCCGGCGGCGGTGGCGGAGGGGCCGGTGCTGTAGGTGGCACAGGGTTCTTCAACGGGGTGGGTAATGGGGGACCCGGCGGCGCCGGACTGTCAAGCACTATCTCCGGCAGCACGCAATACTATGCCGGCGGCGGTGGCGGTGGGAATTCGAACAGCGGGGCAGGGTCCGCCGGAGCAGGCGGCCTGGGCGGCGGAGGGGCCGGCGGATACTTTGCTGGCGGAAGTTCAGCTACTCCTAATACGGGCGGCGGTGGCGGTGGCGGCGGGGCGAACAACGGCGGCGGTGCTGGAGGCTCAGGAATCGTGATTATAGCGATTAACTCGATAGGCAGCTGCACTCCATAGCAACATCGGGCAGTAAGATTCAGACCCTTTCCAAAATGGCCAGCCTCTCCAACCTGTCTATCAAAGGCGAGAACACCAGCAGGTCGTGGTCCGCCTCCTCCGCATTGTCGGGTATGTGCACGATGTTCCTCATTGGGGTGCCGTTCGCTATAGCCTCGTAGAGCTTCATCCCGGTGTCGAACTTCTTCCTTATGGTACCTGGCTCTGATTCCGATGGCGTGGTGCTCCCCTTTATCGACCTGACCTTCTGTATTGCATCATGGCCGCGCACCACTATCAGGTGTGCCTCCTTGTCGGTGTAGCCGTCCACAATGTTCCTCAGCATCCGCTCCCCCAATTCGATGTCGCTCCTTGTGCACTTGACGCCCTCCTTCTCCAAGGTGCCGGCCACCTTAACCCCCGTTGCCTTGACATATTTCTCTCCCCGCCCGAAGTAGTGCCTCTCCAGTATCTCCCTTGTCAGCATGACCGGCGCCCTGTACGCCTCAAGGCCGTTCTCGTCGCAGAACCTGCGTATGTGGTCTGTTATCAGCCAAGCCCTGCCCGCCTGAACCTCCTCAGGCTTTATCATTATTATAGTGGACTCCCTGCCCCCCTGCCTTGCGGCGTTCTGGTTAGGGATCTTGAAAACCTCGCTGGCCATGTTAGAGCAGGGCGAATGCAGCGATTTAAAAAGAGCGAGGTCCTACGTTTATCAACGTTTTTCTGTCGCCAATACCCTCTCGAGTTTCTTCCTTCCCGAGTCGGCAATCGTTTTGTAATCCATGCCGTAGAGCGGATACACCTTTGTTATTGGCACGTTCCCGACGGGCTTGCCCGCAATCCCCAACCTCCTGTACACGCTCTTGATTCCGGATTCGTTCCTGCCCTCTATCTCCATCAGCCACGGTATTCGCGGCCATTTGTCCAAGGTGATCATTGTGTCCCCAAGCCTGTACTCTATTCTTCTGCTCTCAGAATAGAATGGGTCCTTCAGGAGGCGAGACATTATCCTTGCCGCGCCGTAAAAGTCGTCGATATCGGTCTCGTATTCGTCAACGTCCGTTATGCCTCCCTTCCCCCAATACACCTTCATGGTCAGTGTGCATCTATCGCCGTCCGTCCTGATCCTCAGCCATTTCATCTTCGCCCCATCCGGCGGCAGCCTGAACACCACCCTCCTGTAGTTATGCCTTCCCACGAATCTTGCGCCAAGCTTTCTGAGTCGCGATTCGGCCTCCTTCACGTCGATGCCTATTATCTTGAACTCGATCTCTTTGGGCATAATCTCACCTTCTCCTTGCCCTGATGTCTCCCAGATATAGGAAACCGCCATCCGCTGCAGAATCATACACGAACGCCGGCCCTGTGTGCGAGACCTCAAACCCTGCATCCACAAGTTTCCTCTCCAAATCAACGTATCCGTTGTGGTATTCGAGCATTATAGTGGAGAACTTCCGCAGCGTCTTGTTCGAGCTATTCAGTATTATCTCGTATTCGCAGCCCTCGCAGTCTATCTTGAGCACCGCGTCATCGTCTTTCGCAATCCTGCATATCTCATCGAGGGGATAGAGAGGCACCCTTACTCCGGAAGGGAAACTTCGCAGCTTGTCATCAACCGTGTTCCTGAATTTCGGGTCTACAATGACGCTACCGCTCCTGGAAGAGCCCCCAGCATTGATCAGCTTTACCCTTTTGCCGACCCCGTTCCTGCCGATATTCCTCTTTGCAATGCTGCACGAGTATGGGTAGGGCTCGAACGCGTACACCATCCTTGCACCGCGAAGGGCGAAGTACACAGCAGTGTCGCCTATGCTCGCGCCTATGTCAACCACGGTCTTTCCCCTGACATCTGCATCGTAATGGCCGCCTACGAACTGCTCATACACCTCTCCGAAGGTCTTGAACCTGTTCCTCTCGTTCTCCCTGTCGAGAAGCAGGCTGACCTTCCTTCCCATGAACGATGTGGTTATCTCGTTTTCTGCCACTTTTATGTTGCTGCAATCGCGCAGCCTGACAACCTCCCGTCCCGCGGCCTTGAATGCGACCACAGCAAGCGCGTTCATAAGGCCCAGCCTGCGCGCTAATCCCGAAAGCAGCCTGATGTTGTTCGGTATCAGCGAAAAATAATCCCGGAGCCTTATGTTTGAACCGTCCATAGATACAGCTCTGAAATTCCCGCTTTTAGAAGGGTAATTAAACCTTAAATAGCAAATGACTAACCGATTCCGATGGCAGAGGCCCATACCCACCACCACACCCATGGCGCTGCGCACCATGCGCACCATCCGGCGAAGCCGAAGTTCGCAATGGACAGGGAGTTCATGGTAAAGCTCGTGCTTCTGGCCATAGTGGCATACACATTCATCTCTTCTGTGGCGCTTGTCGGAGGGCCGTCCTTCTTCGGCGACGACAACACCTATGTGGGCCTTGCCTCGCAGGTGGTGCACGGGACATACGCCGAGAACTCGTACATATTCAGCATCAGGCCGCTGCAGATATTCCCGATAGCGTTCTTCTACTCGTTCGGGATCAACATACTGGCCAGCTCGATGTGGGACATAATATCCTTCACGCTCACGGTCCTCATAGCCTTCCTGATAGGCAGGGAGCTCTACAGCGAGTACGCGGGCCTGATGGCAGCGTTCCTGCTCGCGATGTTCCCGCTCACCGCGATACTGGGCACGACCATAAGCGACGACATACCGATGATGTTCATCAACGCCCTGGCGATGCTCTGCCTTGTGTATGCGGTAAAGGGCAAATCGAAGTGGTGGTACGCTGCATTGGGTGCATCCTTGATAGCGGGCCCGCTCACCACCCCGGAGGGATTCATACTCATACCCATAGTGGTCCTCTTCTTCATAGTGGAAATCGTCCGCGGGAAGATAAAGCTGGAAAGGGACCTGCTATACTTCCCCATCGGCGTCGCAGTGGCGCTGGCTCTCCTCGCGGTATTCAACTACGCATATTCCGGCAATCCGCTGATCACATTCACACTCAACTCCCAGTACTTCAGCGCAGTGGGCCAGCCCAACACCACCCCGTCCGTGAACCAGGACCTTAACTTCTACCCGCAGACAATGTTCACGTACAACATCCTGGGCTCGCTCGCTTCAGGCAGCATCTCCAACCTTGTCGCCGGCATCAACATATTCAACTACGGCAAGACGGGCTTCTACTTCTACGCGCTGGTCATAGCGGTAGCGTTCCTCGCCATAAAGTGGGAGCGCCGCGCGTATATCGCGGTGTTCTGGTTCGTGTTCGGGCTGCTCTACCTCGAATTCGGCCCGATGCACGTCGGCCTGTCGCCGTTCAACTACATACTCTCGCACAGGCTTGACAGGTTCCTGACCCTCATAGCTGTTCCGCTCGCACTCTGCCTGGCTATGGCCATGGCCAGGGCGTACGAATCGAAGCTGGCGGCCTTCAAGTATTCCGCCATTGGAATATCGGTGTTCGCCATAATCCTGCTCGCATCCACCGGCCTGATGATAACGCTCTTCTGGCACAACATACTGATGCACCAGATATACACCCAGGTGCAGATAGGGAACTACCTGTCGCAGCTGCCGAACACGACAAAGATATACTTCACCGGCACCTTCTCCAACGTGCTGATGTACATAGGCTTCAACAACCTGAGCAGGGTGTACGCTTATGACGGCATAAAGAACTGCTCCGACATCCCCGCCGGCTCGTACATAATAATACCGAAGTACTTCACGGTGTTCAACCTCAACTACACGCCAGACCCGTCAAGGTACTGCCCGCAGTGGCAGCTCGTGCTCGACCCGCAGTATCCTGGCCCTGTTGACCCCGTGGCCGAGGGCGCGTCGCAGTACATGGAGGGCAAGCTCTACTACAACCCGGTGACATGAATGCAGCGTCTGTCAAGGCTTGAACCCGTTTCCGGAACCATAAAGCAGGATGCCCACGACTTCATCGTAGAGGAGATAACCGAGAGCGGGGTGGTGCTGGAGGCCGGCAAGCGCTACACCAACTCGGACCTGAACATGGAGTCGAGCCCCGAGGGAAAGTTCTCGGTCTTCGTGCTGCAGAAGACAAACTGGAACACATCGCAGGCTCTCAGGGAGATCGCCCGCAGGCTCAGGCGCGGGATAAAGTCTACCGCTTTCGCTGGCACCAAGGACCGCACCTCCGTGTCCACGCAGCTGTGCAGCATATACGGGGTGAAGAGCGAGGAGCTGGAGCGCGTCCACATAAAGGACATAAGCGTAAACGGCGCATGGCAGAGCGAGAAAGGTGTTAGGATGGGCGACCTGCTGGGCAACAGGTTCACGATAAGCGTGCGCGACGTGTCCGACCCGCAGAGGATAGACGACATAGCGGGCGAGCTGAGGGGAGCGTTTCCCAACTACTTCGGGTCCCAGAGGTTCGGCTTCAGGGACAACAACGTGCAGATAGGCGTTGCCATACTCGCCGGCGATTTCGAGCGCGCTGTGATGGACTTCCTGACCAACACCAACCTGGAGACGAACGGGGAGTCCATAGCCGCAAGGAAGAGGCTGGCTGACGAGCGTGATTTCAAGGCTGCGCTTGATTACTTCCCCAGGCACCTCAAGTACGAGCGGCTTGTGATAGAGCACCTTTCCAGGATACCGACCGACTTCGCCAACGCGATAAGGAAGCTGCCCAGGTCGCTAACCCTGATGTTCGTGCACTCCGTAGAGGCGCACATATTCAACGAGGAACTTGCAACCAGGGTGAAGCAGGGCAAGACCGGGCCCGGCGGGGTGGACATCGTCTGCAACCCGGACAACTTCGGATTCCCTGACCTGTCCACAGTGCACAGCTTCGAGCCAGATTCCGACAAGGAAAGCATTCCGGTGGCGCGCATCGTGGGATACGACACCGCCGAGCTGAGCAACGAGGAGGTAGCGCTGCTGGACTCCATGGGCCTTACAAGGGAGTCGTTCAAGGTCCCATCGATGCCGGAGCTGAACGCGAAGGGCTCGTACAGGGCGATGTTGGCGCCATTCAGGGATTTCTCCCACGCGCACGAAGCCGGCATATCGAAACTGGGCTTCTCACTGCCCGCCGGCTCGTACGCTACAGTGCTGATGGAAGAGTTCATCAAGGGCTAACATCGATCCATATGCGCTTTATGGCCGGCCTGCTCTAGATGCTAATCTGATTGTTGATCGGGCCTCCTTACTCGCTTCCTCTAATATAAACTTTCTGATCTGCTTCATGGAAAATTTATCCAGACCTGCTTCTTTGCCTATCCTTCCTAGCTCCCCCACGGGATCTTTTGGAACTGGCACTAAAACTATGTCCCTTTCTGTGGGAACAACAAAGAACCGCCTCCCATATCTCTTAACAAGCTTCCTGCCGATTGTTATCCTTACACCCTCGTCTGTCATAACCATCCCACAGTTTAATTGTTTAGTATATATACTTTACAATTAAACAATCGCGGCTCCTAGAATGTAATGCAAGTGCAAAAGGCGATGTGAGTACCAGGTTTCAATAAGGTATATAAAGCCCTGATGAGCTGGTCTATGGGTTGGGATGGCTGCTTTGGATCCTGCGGTTCTCGAGCGTGAGATCGACGAGGCCACAGCCTCGCAGGCGGGGTACGATTCGCTCGTCGCAATAGTAGGCGCGATAGCGGATTCATCGACCAGCATAGTGAACTACGGCCTTAAGCGCGCACTCGAGGACAAGGGCATCAAGGGACGAATAAGGAAGGGGATAATGCCGTACCTCTATGTTGCCGGCTTCCTGAGCTTCGCTGGCCGTGAGATAAACACGCAGAACATGTCCGATGTGCTCAGGGCGATGGCCGTGGAGCCCAAGGTCGAGCTTATAGACGCGGTGCTCAAGGCAGGCATAAGGAGCCATCTGATCTACATATACGCCCACTACCTGCTGGTGGCCATGGGAAAGCAGCCCACCGACGACGCGATAGCGAAGATAGTCAGGTCGATAGGGATAGCCCCGGACCGCATCGCGATATCCGAGATGCACTCGCTCTTCCAGATACTTGTCGAGAACGAGAAGGCGATAGGCTGGGAGCCCGAGAAGCGCTGAAAAGAAGGAAGCGCCAGGGTAGGGATTTGAACCCTAACTTCCTTGCGGAAACCAGATCTCGAGTCTGGCGCGTTACCGGATTCCGCCACCCTGGCACAGACCAATAATTGTGCCAATTGGTATTTAACCCCTTCTCCGACTGCGCTTCCGCAAAAAGCCAAAGCCTTAAATGTTTATGTTCCTAATCCAATTACCGGCGCAAGCGCCCGGCCATTTCGACGACATTATAGCGGTTAGCATGAAACCAACAAGGGAACTGGCGTTAAGGCTATTTACCGTAATCCTCTTCTGCATCCTCGCTGTCGCCGGCCTCGGGTTCTCGATATACATATTCATGGTTGCCACCGACACGTACATGCTGGTGGTCGGATGCTTCTTCCTGCTGCTTTCCATAGTGGCCGCGCTGTTCAACGGCTTCGCCGCAATGTATTACTACAGGTCGTACTTCTACTCCAGGTACATAAGCCAGGTAGAGGAGGGGCTGAAGCCGATCGGCAGGCTGCCGTCAGTCGCGGTCGCGGTCCCGATATACAACGAGGATCCGGAAGAGGTTAAGAGGAACGCGCTCGGCCTGATGAAGATGAACTATCCGCGCAGCAAGGTCAAGTTCTACTTCCTCGACGATTCGACAAATCCGGAGATTGTGGAGAGCCTGAGGGCTTTCGCCAAGAGGCACGGCATAGCATTCCTGCACAGGGACACCAGGCAGGGATACAAGGCCGGCGCGCTCAACAACATGCTCAAGGTGTCGAAGGAGGAGTTCATAGCGATCTTCGATTCAGACGAGATGCTCACCGACCGTAACTTCCTGATGGAGCTGCTCCCGTACTTCCAGGACGGGAAACTCTCCTACCTGCAGACCGAGAAGAGTTACCACAAGGGGACTTTCTTCTCCGATTCGGTCGCGCTCTTCGATGCGTTCTTCTTCAAGTTCATACAGCCGTCAAGGGCGCTCAACAACACTGCGATCTTCGCCGGCTCGTGCGGCATAATAAGGAGGTCGATACTGGACAAGCTCGGCGGCTTCCCAGAATACGTGATAGAGGACACATTCTTCAGCTTCGACGCCTACAAGGGCAGGTACAAGAGCCTGTACGTGCCGAAGATATACGCGCTCGGAAGGCCGATACTCACCTTTACGTCGCTGATAAAGCAGCAGTGGCGCTACAACTACGGCGACACCCAGTTCCTCGGCTACTTCATGCGGAACTCCAAGAAGCTGGAGAGCCTGTCTGCGCTGTCGAACATGGACTACAGGATACACGGCTTCGGCCTCAACTACCTGTCTGTCATGCTCCTGCTGTTCACGCTCGTGTCGGTGCTTATAGTGTTCTCGTCCATACCGATACTCCACGTCACCCTGCAGCAGTTCGTGACAGGAACATCGATAGTCGGATATCTGGAGGTGTTCGGCGCTGCCGCGTTCATACTGTCCCTGCTCGTTCCGGTCATGCTTACCAAGTTCTACTTCAAGTCGATATCCAAGGGCTTCATGGTCTTCGCGCTCAACTTCGCTCTCGCTATAGTAAGGGCGAAGGCAGCGGTTGCCGCTGTGCTCAAGAAGGAGCCGGGCATACACTGGAACAGGACGAAGACAGAGAAGAGCAACCTGGCGTTCTCGCTGCTGAACACGAAGATGGAGGTGGCGTTCTCAGCGTTCCTGTTCATACTCGGCTACGTTGCGATAGTGATAAACAACCTGACCGGCGGCGTCTGGCTGTTCGCGTACGGGATCATGTACTCGCTGACAACGGTCCTGCTCTACAAATACGGCTGAGCGCATGATCTACTTGAAGGTGCACAAGTCGGAGCACGGCAGCGTCATAGGGATGTGCGACAAGGAGCTGATAGACTCCGTGCTCGAGGAGGGCGACGTAACGATTGACGTGAAGTCGTACGCCTCTTTCTACAAGGGCGACCTGCTCAACCAGAACCAGGCAAGCAAGAGGCTGGAGGAGCACCTCGGGGAGATATACTCGGCCAACATAGTTGGCAAGGAGTCTGTAGGCATCGCGATGGCGGTATCGCTAATACACAAGGACAACGTGAAGCGCATATCCGGCGTGCCGTACGCGCACGCCTACAAGATAATCTGATCAGGAGCCTTCGGTAAGCGCCACTATCGCCTGGGCTATGTCGCCCTTCGATTCCTCAAGCGCCTTCCTGACCCTGTCGAGGTCGCTTACTCCAGTCTTCTCGCTGACAAGCCTGATGTCATCATCCGTTATCTCTACGGAGACGTCCTTCTGGCGCTCCGTCACGTGGCCGGCGACCTGGAAGCTGACCGTACCCTGCGCCTCTATCATCGTGACCTGCGGGCTCTCGATTACGATCTCGCGGTCCGGGCACTCTATGACTATGCGGCTGGCGTCTATCTCCGTGGTCTTTATCCCCATCTTGGCCATCATCGCCTTCATGGCCCTCGGGTCTATGTTCGGCATCATCCGTATCGGATAAGCTTTGGTCTGAAAGGTATATAGAGGGTTGCAGTCCAGAGGCCAGGCATCCGCCTGACGGCCCACGCGTATTTTTATTACTTGCTCCCAATACCATACAGGTGCCTGGGATGAAGTCCAATACCAAATCCATGCTCGCCCTGCTCATGGGCGTGATAATACTGGTGGCTGACATTTACTGGACGTACACCAGCTACTACGACAAGCTGTGGCTAGCCCTCGGGGCCATAATACTCGTGGCCGACCTAATCTGGCTGTACCTGGACTGGAGCTTAATGAAGAGGAAGTGATGGTGGGAACATGAAAACGAACACGATATTGGTCGCTGTAGTAGCAATAATCATAATAGCTGTGGTCGGCTTTTACGCTGTGGGCTACGGCAGCGCGCCGAAATACAGCTCGCCCAGCTACACCACAGTGCAGGCGTCAAGCCCGTACGGCACGGTAGGGTCGCCAGGCAGCACCACTGCAAACTCAACGACCACGGCCAAGACGAACAGCACCTCCCAGGCAAAGGATACCGTAACGCTCGAAACCAGCTCGACGCTCGGCACATACCTGGCCAACGCCAGCGGGTTCACGCTCTACACGTACTCAAGCGACGTCCAGAACAGCGGCAAGAGCAACTGCAACGGCGGTTGCGCGAGCGCGTGGCCTCCGTTCTACACCGCAAGCCTGGTGCTGCCGAGCGGTCTGAGCGCATCCTCGTTCACAACCATAATGAGGAATGACGGGACAAAGCAGCTAGCGTACAACGGCTGGCCGCTGTACCTGTTCGGAGGGGACGGCGCAGCAGGCCAGACGAACGGCCAGAACGTGAGCGGATTCGTGGTGGCGACGAAGTAGCTCAAAGCCCCGAATGGCTGTAAATGGCCCTCATGGACCTCCTGGCTTTCCCTAGCAGCAGCCTGTGCGCCACTGAGAAGTTGTATGCCCGGTGCAGCGTGCTGTTCAGGTCCTTGCTGGATTTGAGCATGCCGAGCACCTTGGAGTAGTTGCCGCTTCCATACCTCTCCCAGAGGAACCGGTTTACCACAGACGCTTTCAGAAAGCCGCCGAACCTTTTTTCTATCAGTCTGGGGTAGTCCATACCGCCCACTATGCTTCTTGCGGCGAGGAATCCCGACACTATCGCGCTCCTTATCCCGAAGCCCCAGAGGAAGTCCTGTAGCCCTGCGGCCTCGCCTGCGTAGAGCCTTTTGCCATCAGCCGATCTCGGGACCATGGAGAAACCGCCGATGCCGCCGCACCTGTGCGGATTCCTGGGCCGTATGCCATAGCGATCCCTGAAGAACTCCGCGGTCTTCTGGTAGCAGCCGTTAAGGCGCGACCGGTCTCCGAAGACCACGCTGCAGAGGCAGCCGTACCCGTCTGCGACAAGCAGGTAGGAGTAGCCCCTGAAGGCCGCGCTGTCGTTTAACAGCAGCACAGCCGTATCGTCAGCATCAGTCTCGAATACCGTGCCAAGGTCCTGCGCCACAGCGCTCCTGTAGTCAGGCCCTGTGCAAACCACATCGGCAGCCTTCTCAGGCAGCCTGCTGTTGTAGTTTATCCTTATGCCGAGGTCCCTTGCCTGGCCCATGAGCGAGCTGTCAAGGCTGCCCTCGAAAGATCCCCTCTTCACAAGGTAGAAGTAGGGCCTGGAGCCCCTGAAGGAGAGCTCCTCATCGCCGTTAGTTATCGTAAGGCGGTCAAACCCCTTTACGAAGAAATCGGTCTTGACGCCGCAGCCCCTGATCTCGTCAAGCACGTCCTCCTTCAGTGTCCAGTTCTCAAGCCCCTGGAGGTCGCCGAGGAAGCGCCTGCCCGATGAGGAAACCCTGTCGAATACCTGGACGTCTACGCCGGCATTGCGCAGGTTTATAGCTGCGGTAAGACCGGAAAGCCCTGCCCCAAGCACCTTCAACATCGGACCGCCATTCTGCTACTTAATCCCATAATAAGCTTTTAGAGCTTGCATAGCATTATCAACCATGCTCCCGTCCGTTCCGTTTTCTGTGGTCGTGCTCGCCGCAGCCTTCATACTGATAGCCGTAAGGCAGGTGGGAAGGTTCCGCCTCCAGATATGGCAGATAGTGCTAGGCGGAGCAGCGGCAGTGCTGCTCACAGGCCAGATATCCGTACCCGCAGCTATTTCCTACATAGACCCGACCGTGATACTCTTCCTCATAGGGATGTTCATAGTGGGCGAGGCCCTGACAGAGAGCGGCTACATCCAGAACATAGCCTACAGGGTGTTCAGGAGGGCCAGGTCCGTGGACGCGCTTGTGCTCCTCATACTTTTCTCCATGGGCTTCGCATCGATGTTCCTGCTCAACGACACCCTGGCGATAATAGGCGTGCCGATAGTGATGCTCTTTGCGGTCAGGGAGCGGATAGACCCGAAGCTCATGCTGCTGACCCTTGCCTTCGCTGTTACTATAGGCAGCGTAACGAGCCCGATAGGGAATCCGCAGAACCTCCTCATAGCCTCGAGCGGTCTGGTCCCAAGCCAGTTCGCCAGCTTCTACTCGCTGCTGCTTGTGCCCACACTGATAAACCTTGTGGCAGCTTACATTGTGCTAAGGCTCTTCTACAGGAAGGAATTCCACGGCAAGAGGCTCGCTCATGCGCGTGTGGAGGTGAAGGACAGGAGGCTGGCGGCGCTCTGCAGGGCGTCGCTCGCCCTGCTCGGCATATCCATAGCGGCGTACATAGCGCTCAAGCTCATAAACCCTGCGTGGTCGTTCAGCCTGGCCTACATAGCAGTGATAGCAGCCCTGCCAATAGTGCTGTTCAGCGAAAGGAGGGCTCAGATAGTGAGGAACATAGACTGGACCACTATAGCCTTCTTCATATCGCTCTTCATCCTGGTTGGCAGCGTGTGGCAGTCCGGATTCCTACAGGGGATCATCGCAGGATCCGGGCTGGGCGTCGCTTCAATACCTGCGATACTGATAATCAGCGTTCTGGGCAGCCAGCTGGTCTCTAACGTGCCAATGACCCTGGTGTACCTCAAGCTGCTCGCATACACCAGCGTATCTGTGCCGGCTGCAGTAGCCCTGGCCGCGGGCACCACCATAGCTGGCAACCTGCTGATACTGGGCGCCGCCAGCAACGTGATAATAATCCAGAGCGCAGAGAAAAGGTACCGCACTACATTGTCCTTCCTGGACTTCGCGAAGGTGGGCGTGGTGCTGACCGCAATAAACGTGGCCGTATACTGGGCATTCCTGACGTTTTAGCAGGGGCAAGGATTATATTGATGCGGTCTGATGGGATAACCATGGCATTCGCATCCGAGATATTCGGCAAGAAATGGTTCCGCAGGGGCATCATGGCGATCCTTGCGTTCCTGCTCCTGCAGTTCATACTCGGGATGACGCTGAACCTTTTCGTAGCCTTCCCCGGCATACCGGCAGGCTCCTCCGACCAGACGTACATCAATGCGATATTCACCACACCGTTCCTGCTCGGGCACTTCATCATAGGGGTAGGCCTCTTGTTCGGCTCCATCTGGATACTCATAGGCGCAATACTCACAAAGGTGCGCAACATCTCGATAGTCGCAGCCATAGGCCTGATTTCGATACTGGCTGCATACGTATCCGGATTCGGGTTCCTGCTGTCCGGCTTCCAGGATAATACCCTCTCTTTCACCATGAGCCTGGGCTTCATCGTTGCCCTTGTCTCATACTTCTCGCTCTTCCATATGAGCGGGCGCCTGAACGATAGCAGGCGTACAAGGCGTTCTAAATAATAGCCAGCTCTATCTTCTACAACTGGTAATTTAAAACATACTTCTGATAAGCAAATGGCCCAAGCGGTGTTGGTCCAGATGAAGACCCAGAGCTACAGGCATAATCTTGAGATCATAGCATCGATACTTGAGGAATGCAGGTCGCCACGCATAATCTCTGAAATATCCAGGCACACTAACCTGTCTCATGATGCGGCATCTAGGAGGACAAGGTTATTGACCGCAAACGGCCTCCTGGAGTTGAAGGCGTCTGTCAGAAAGAAGGGGCATTCAGGAAATCCGAAACACGTGCGTGAGTACTTAATCACGCAAAAGGGTATGGAAATCCTGCAGCGCTACGACAGGCTGAAGGAGCTATTGAGGGTTGGGTTCAGCGACTGAGGTCACGCCGAAACAAGCTCGCTCTCCTTTATCAGGCTCTTCCTGAAGAATCCCAGCCTGGCGGATATGAGGGAACCAACAACCGAGACTATCACGTTGGCTGCCAGGGCGATTACTCCTATGTAGACAAGCCCGAACGGGGTTCCGAAGCTGGATGTGGCAAGGGAGCCGAAGTGGTTGGCGGCAAGCACCAGGTACAGGCCTGTGGCAAGGCCAACTATCCAGCCAAGGGTAAGCGACTTCCATTCCAGCCTCTTGGTGTACAGGCCGAGGAAGACTGCCGGCAGCAGCTGGAGTATTATGATGCCCCCGAGCAGCTGGAGCTGTATGGCGTATGTGAGCGGGGCCACGAACACGAAGCCAAGCGCTATGAACTTGAGCGCTGCGGACAGCCATTTGGCAAGGCGTGTCTCCCCCTCAACGGTCATCTTGGGCTTGAACTCGCGGACTATGTTCCTTGATATCAGGTTGGCTCCGGCTATCGCCATAAGGGCTGCCGGCACCATTCCGCCTATGAATATGCCGAGCAGGCAGATGCCTGCTAGCCAGCCAGGCAGTGTCGTCACAACGAGCGCAGGCACTGTCAGAAGGCCGTTGCCGGTAGCCTTCACTATGCTAAGCGCGCCAGGCACAGCGTATATGAGTATGCCGAAGAGCGCGAGGAGGCCAAGGCCGATCGAATAGACAGGCAGGGCCGCAAGGCTCCTCCTGAGCGTCTTGGGGCTGTTGGCAGACAGGCTGCCGTTGATTATGTGCGGATACAGGTACAGCGCAAGCGCGCTGCCCACGAACAGTGTGAAGAAGGAGGGCACGCTGGCGGATGGCAGCGATGAGTACGGAGCGGAAGCGGATCCCTTGGCAGCGTTCACTGCGGAGAATGCGCTGCCGAAGCCCCCGAAGTTGGCAAGGACGGCCACTATCACGACGATAACTGTCAGGAATATGAGTATGTCCTTGAATACGGAGCCGAGTGTGACGCCGCGGAGGCCGCTCGTGAAGGTGAATGCTGCGAGTATTATGAAGGAGACAACCAGGGCGATCTCAGCCACAAGCTGGGCGTCTGCAACCCCGTAGAGCATGGTTATGAGCACGGCCTGCATGCCTGCTATCTGGAGGGCTATGTAGGGCAGTATCGCAACCACGCCGGTTATGGCGAGCAGTATGGACAGCGCGCGGCTGTTGAACCTGGCCTTGACGAAGTCGGACGCTGTGACAAAGCCCTTCTTCCTGGATATCCTCCACAGCCTCGGCATGGTGAGCATGGCGATTGCGAAGACTATGGCGACGTATGGGACTGCGAAGAAGGCGGCAGAGCCGCTGGCAAACGCAAGGGACGGCACAGCAACGAAGGTGTAGGCTGTGAAGACGTCGGCGCCGAGGAGGAACCAGCTCAGGTACGGACCGAGGAGGCGGCCCCCGAGCCCCCAGCCTGTCAGAGTCTTCATCTCACCCTTCCTGAACCTGCTGCCGTAGAATCCAAGGAGTGCGAATACCACGAACAGGATGACGAAGAGCGCTATACCAAATATGTCTACAAGCATAAACCCACTATTTCATGTCGATAAGGATCGCGGCCACTAGGAACAGTATCGCCGATACCGGTAGCATCACGAGCTGGAACCAGTAGTAGAATGGAAGCCCGCCCCATGTGGGGCTGACGACGTTGTAGAACGGGACGTCGAAGTAGACAGCGAAGGGTATGAGTAAAAGTACGGCAGCGACCACGGTCTTTGCCCTTACTATCACAACACCCATTATAACCTCAAAAGAGAGTTATAAAAACTTTTCTGATACTTTGACTTTAGTATATTGGACTAAAATTTAGAGTCTAAGATAAAAACTGAGGTGGACGTGGGCATTTACAATTAGGTATTTACCAACTACATATTCTGCA
>JAGWHI010000006.1 GCA_028866905.1 Microcaldota archaeon | reverse complement strand
ATTCCCTCACATAGAAGTTGCGGAACATTGTTCTTACGGCGTTCTTCCTCTGCACCGACTCGCGGTAATCTCTGTATATCTCCCTGAGCGCACTCATATGGTCTATCGAGTAGGTTTCTATGTTAGGGAAAGCGGGGCTCGGTAAACTCTTGCTCAGACTTGGATACCTTCCGCTCCCATAATTTTTCTCCCGTTGCTCCTCCAACATGTTCTGCAAGGTCTCAAACCTACGTGTTTGGTTTCCCTGTTCGTCTCGTCCTACCATCTCGTTGTATACGCGCCTGAATATCGCAGGCACGTCCCCAAGCCTTACCTCTGCCGAATCTCTCCATGCTCTGTCGGCTTCCTCCTGCATAGATGTCCCCTGCCCTCCGTAAGTGGACCCCGCATTTCGAACAAAGTCCTCTATTATCTTTGACCTTGCCGTCTCTTCTATATCCCCTATCTCATCAAGTTTTTTCGCATACTCCTTACCCGTCTGCTCCCTCTTGGAATAATAGATATCTCGGATTATAGGTATCCTCTCCGTGATGTGTAGAAGGTCTGCCTCAGATCTAAGCCCAAACTGCATTGGGCCAACATTTAGCGTGCCTTCCGATCTATATATTGCAGACCTGGGTCGTGTGCCTTCTAAAAACGTTTCATCGCCCAATTTGGTCGGTGTGCCTATGCGCTTAGCCATTCCCCTCTCCAATGCTTCAAAATTTTTCGTTGGGTCTGGAAAACCTCTGCCGCTTATTTTATACCCCTCCTTACCAGAATAAAAAGGGCCCTTAACTGCAGCAACAGCCGGCCTAATTCCTAGCTCCTGCTGCAAATCCTTAGCCTTAGCCACTTTCTCGGCGTGTTGGCTCTGAAGCCTAACGAAACCCTTATCCGATTTAAGAGTGCTTGGTGGGGTCAGGGTTGAAAAATTACCCTTCTTCACTTCCTCAAGGGCTTTTAAAGCCTCTTTCGCTGCAGGGACCCCCGCCTTCGCTGCCCTTTCCATCTCTGCAATCATCTTTTCATTGTATCTGGCTGTCCTCTCACCTGTACGCGTAGCAGTTATCACCGGTTCGCCCTTAAGCAAACCGTAGTGCTTTATTTTAACCCAGTCCTTGCCCTTCATCAGTGCACCGGTTTTCTGGAGATCTCTGAAATAGTCCGATAAATCCCCTTGCCCTGTTGGGGATCCGTACCTGGAGCCCCTGCTCAGACCGGCCTTGGCCCTTCCCCCCGTCATTCCAGAGGTCAGTCCCATTAGCGATGCTATCCCAAGAAGCGCGAATATGTCTGTGCCCCTAGCAAGCCCTGCGGCTGCGACTATAAGTGCGACTACTATAATCAACGGTATTATAGCGTATATCGCTCCAACGCTCAGCAGCGCCAGGATCATTCGCTCCCCCCTAATTAATTTATCCCATACTTTATATTTAAATGTTTACAACGTTGCCAAAACAACAGAAATATTACGCTTGTCCACAAAAAATTTAGTAAACATATAAATATCTCCGCGCAATCAAATAATCCGGAGAACTGCTGTTAGAGAGTGTGAGCGTGAGCGTTAGCAAGACGGTCTATGACGGTAAAAGGCTGTTGCTTGCGCATGAACCCCTGATAAAAAAGGTCGAATACCGCCCGCACGAGGCAGTCGCAAGGCGCATGTCTCCCAACAGGACAGAGACTAGGCTATTTCTCAAGGAACGCGGTGCAGACAGGAGATTGGAGGCCTCATATTTCCACCTATATCAGCTCTCAGAATGGATAGATTCCGAGATATTGGGTCCGGATTACAGAGAGCATCTTGAGCATATGAAAGGTGGCCATGCCGACATGAACAAGGCAGCCCTTGCGTTTCAAAAGCTAAATGAGCTTGTCGGCATTCTGAAGGAAGGGGAATGGGATCCTGAAAGGGGCATAGCGACTGACATAATAAAAAGAAACAAAGGCGGCGAAAAGGAATTCGTCCCAATAACACCTGAAGAAGCCCAAAAACCAACCGCAGTGGATACCATAGACGAGCTTTTCCAAAAAAGGCTTAGCGAGCGAACCACGGACATAAACGCGGTCATGGATAGGGTCGGCGTGGCGCTCAATGGAACCGACTATATCCGTGCAAAGGGCGAAATCATCCACTTAGTCGGGCAGGCACTAAGAGCGGACAGGATAAAGGAAAACGAGAAACAATTGATCTGTTACGTAAAGGCGTTCAGCAAGATAGTGAAGGATGAAGTGGCGTTTTCAAATGAGTTGAAGAAACAGAACTCTGGCAATGGGCTTAGATGGAGATTTAAAAACTCGATATCCCGGGGAATAAAATCGCTCAGGCACGGCAGGGATCTCGAGGCCCAGCTGTTTGACGATATAACCAATAATCTCCCCAGCCAGCGCGAGTTCATAAACGCGATTGCCGATACCGCAGCGAACATCTACCTGTTGAGATCGCTTATGCCTGTGTTGGGCGCTCTGGAAAGCAAGAACTATAATAGCGGAATGATGAGCCTGACAATGGCGAGGAAGGCCTTTAACGATGGCAGCAAGATCAAAACCGATGTGTCCAGAGTTATAAGCGAAGAAAGCTGCGATTACAGAGATGCATTGGCCGGTGAACGGGCCAAGGCTGTCAAGCTAAACGCCGCGAGGACCGCATTTAGGGATGCCGGCATACAGAGCCCTCCGGCCTACAAGGACTTCCTGGTCGCAGATTATATACAGGCAAAGTTCCATGTGCCAAGAACACAGCTGACGCAGAAAGGAAGCGAGTGGCTTTCGAGTTCCAAGGGCGCCGGGGCCTTTATCGGCAGGCTCAGCGAGTACTTCCACAACTACATCGACCACGGCGGAATGGTAGGCAGGCACGCAAGGAGGCACATAAACGAGTCACTTGTAATAGCATCAAGCGTGGTCACCACCCAGAAAGCGGCCAGCATGACGAACATGGATTACGCGCACATGCACCTATGGAAAAAGATAAACGGCATATGGTACGACGACATATTTGCAGGCAGCAATAGCAAGTGGCGCGGCAGGGTAGCTGATAAGTTCGGCGTTTCGGCGCAAACAGGACTCATTCCTGAAAGGCTCAGGATTATGGTGAAGGACGCGGCCAGGAAGGCCAAGGACTACGACCAGCTCAACTCCATACACATGTTTGAGGAGATACTCATAGCCTCTCTGCTGCAGGACGAGATCAGCCTGTCAAAAACCGAGAAGATGGCACTGTGGGGTGTGGTAACGCACGTATCAGTCGGCAAGGACACTGTAGAGACCATCTTCTCGCAGAAAAAAGCCAGGAGGCCAGTCGAGGAGAAGGATCTGGAGATACTCAACGGCATAATAGACAAATTGCGTGCCGCCATAGTCGAACGCAGTAACGGGCAGGACAGCACTCTTGGGATTTTGCCGCCGGAATCTCCGCTGGCTTTCGTAGAGACAAACAACGATGCGATACGCAGTCGCCGCCAAGAGGAAAGCGCAAGGCCCTCATTGCGCGGCGTACAATTAAGAAAGGACTACCCTGGCGTCTACTAGCCCTTCCTGACCAGTTGCCTTATCTCCGTGGACAGCCTCCTTATCTCCTGTACCTCCTTCTTCTCATCGGAGGTGAGCTCCCTCTCGTTCCTGGCGAGCGTCTCCTCTATCGTGTCGAGCAGCTTGAGCCAGCTCTTCGCATCCTCCTTTATTATACTGAGCACCGCCCTGTCCTTGGCGAAGAGGTCTAGCAGCTTGAGCAGCCTCTTCTTGTCCTCTATGTCCCTGTCCTCCGTCAGCCTGGCGTGTACGGCGTCGCGCAGCGCGTGTATCTCGGACATGGACATACTGCGGTTCTCCTCAACTATGCTGTCCATTCCCCTGACGAACTCCACAAGGGAGCTGTGGAGCTTGCCCAGAAGTACGCCCACCCTTGTCTCAGTCAGTCCGGCCAAACGCGCACCCGAATAGATTCAACCGCCAGCCTTTAATAACCGACTATCGTGCCGCGGCTTGACGCCGAAAAAGAATAGGTAGGTATTTAAACATGTATTTACATGTTTGTAAAAGTGGGTGCCATGGCGGCCGAACCGGTAGAGGAGACGAAGACCACGATCGACTCGTTGATGGAGCTCGTCAAGGCTAAGGGGCGAATGGAGCTGAGCGCAACAGCCGCGGCTCTGGGCGCAGATCCCAAGGTGGTGGAGTCATGGGCGAAGGTGCTGGAGCAGGGCAACATGGTGCGCGTAGTCTACGAGATGGGGCGCATGTACATAGAGCCAACGTCGCTCACCCCGGAGCAGGCGAAGACCATGGTGAGCAAGGCAACCACCAAGCTCGACATAGTGGAGTCCGACCTTGCGGCGCAATCGCTGTCGCTTGAGAAACTGTCCGAGCTGCTCGACCGCGTAAAGGCGAGCACCCAGAGCGTGGACAAGCTCTACCAGCAGCGCATGCCCGACATGCGCGTGAAGATGACGGAGCTCAACCGCATGACCGACGCGCTGCAGAAGCAGATCGCCACAGCGGAGCAGTCCAAGGGCGGGATAGACGGCCTCTACGAGACCGTCAACAAGCGCGTCAACGAGCTCACTGCGAAGATAGACGCGCTCGACCCTAGCAAGGCCGCAGGCGTGGACAGCGGCAGGGACGCGCGAATAAAGGATTCGATAGACAAGGTCAACCAGCTGGAAAAGGAGATAGAGAACCTCTCGAGGGAGAAGGACCGCAGGATCGACGCCCTCAAGAAGGACATAAGCTCGCACGTGTCCGAGCTCAACGGCATGGTCGATTCGTCGAGGAAGGAGATGTCCGAGAAGCTCAAGGGCTACGCGGGCGAGATACGCGGCGAGGTCAACGAGATGCGCGACCTTATGAAGAGCGCAGCTACGCTCCACGACCAGATACGCCAGTTCGACAAGGAGAAGCAGGGCTTCAAGGTCAGCCTGGAGAGCGCGCGCACGGACTTCAACAACCGGTACCAGAAGACGCACGACGAGATAGGCGCCAACGTGGAGCGCATATCAGCGCAGGCCAAGGCGCTGATGGAGCAGATATCCGCGTTCAAGGAGGGCATGGGCGAGGCGTCGAAGCTCTACGATCAGATAAACGAGTCCAAGGCCGAGATAGAGAGGATCCAGAAGGACATAACCGCGCTGAAGGCCGAGGTGGACAAGTCGGCCGAGGAGGCCAAGCTGATAAGGGCGATGGCCGTGTCGGCTGCCGAGAAGAAGGAGCAGCGCGTCGAGGAGCTCGAGGCTAAGGCGAGGAGCACCAAGAACCGCAGCTCGAAGCTGAAGTCCGACCTCGAGAACGTCGCGAAAAGGATAGGCGGCGACCAAAAGTGATGGCAGGATTTTGATGGACCAACAGAGAGACGAGGGCAAAAGGACGCTGGCGGAGTACTCGCTCAACGCAAACGGGATGCAGGTCGACATACAGATATACGAGAGCACGGAGTTCGTGCCTACGTACCAGGTCACATTCCCCGGCATAAGCACCGCGACAAAGCTGCTGCTCCTGTCGCTCAGGCCGGACCTCATCAGCATGGTGCCGATAGACCCGTCGAGGCTGCAGAACTCGGACTACCTCCAGGAGACCAACGCGAAGTACATAGACGCCAGCAACATACTTATCGACAAGGTGCTCCCAGGGACGAGCCAGCAGACAAAGGTGCTGCTGACCGCGTACATAATCAACATGATGCTGGGCTACGGCGACCTCGAGGTGCCGCTCGCCGACGAGATGCTTGAGGAGATCGCCGTCAACGGGTCTAAGGAGCCGGTCTGGGTCTTCCACAAGATGTACGGCTGGTGCAAGACCAACATAAAGCCAGCGTCCGAGGAACAGATATACGACGTGTCGGAGCACATAGGCAGGCGCATAGGCCGAGAGATCAACAACCTGGCGCCGCTCATGGACGCGGAGCTGCCGGACGGGTCTAGGGTCAACGCCACCCTGTTCCCGGTGTCGCAGGTCGGCAACACCATCACGATAAGGAAGTTCGCGAAGAACCCGTGGACGATGCCCGCCATGGTTAAGAACAACACGATAAGCCCGCAGATGGCCGCGCTGGTCTGGCTGAGCATACAGAGCGAGGTCAGCATACTGATAGCAGGTGGAACCGCCAGCGGAAAGACCAGCTTCCTCAACTCGTGCAGCATATTCTTCCCAGCAAACAGGAGGGTGGTGTCCGTAGAGGAGACGAGGGAGCTCACCCTGCCCGGCTTCGTGCAGTGGGTGAGCATGCTATCCAGGGAGCCCAACCCAGAGGGCAAGGGAGAGGTGTCGCTCTACAACCTGATGATCAACGCGCTCAGGCAGCGACCCGACATAGTGGTGATCGGAGAGGTGCGAGTGCAGAAGGACGCGGAGACGCTCTTCGAGGCCATACACACCGGCCACGCGGTGTACGGCACGCTTCACGCGGATAACGTGCAGGACGTGATAACCCGTATGACGAACCCGCCGATCAACGTGCCGAAGATAATGATGAACGCGATAGGGGGCATAGTGGTCAACTTCAGGCACAGGACAAGGAACATAAGGCGCGTGCTGGAGTTCGGAGAGGTGGTGCGAAGCGGCGACGCCAACGCGATCTACAGGTGGAACTCCGCGACCGACGCGTTCATGCAGATCGGCGAGATGACGAGGATGGCGGACACAATCTCGCTCTACAGCGGGATGACAAGGAAGGAGATATTCGAGAACGTCGAAGAGAAGACGAAGATACTCGACTGGATGGTCAAGAACAACGTTCTGGACGTGGATAACGCCGGCCTGGTGGTGGCGAACTACTACAAGCACAGGGACAAGGTTGTCCAGATTGTCAACGACAACGTCCCGTACTCGAAGGGCATGTTTTGATTCGGATGGTTAAGATGGATGAGGGCTACGAAGAGGCGCTCGGCCAGATATCCAGGCTGGGCAGCAAGAAGGCCGAGTCCGCGGAATACATAGACATAACCGAGACCTTCTCAGTCGAGGGGCCGGAGAGGCCCGAGCCGTACTCGAAGCTCGCCGGCCTGCTTGAGGGCATGGAGGCAGTAAGGCCGAGGCGCGAGGAGATGAGGGCTGAGGCCGCGCCGCAGCCTGGTGCTGAGGCGCGCGCGATGATCCAGCCGGCCCAGAGGATGGCCAAGGCGACCGGCAAGGAGGCAGCAGCGCTGGGCGGCGCGCTGGTCAAGGGCGCAGAGGCCACCGCTACTGCGTCGGCAAGGATAGGCTCCATGATAGGCGAGGAGCTAGGCTCAGCGCTCGCGCGGGAGGTGAAGCAGCTCGGCACCCAGCTGCCCAGGGTGACGAACACGGTCAGGCGCATGACAGAGAGGCGCATAGACACCAGCGGCCTAGTGCTCCCGAACCTGCCGATGCAGGACCAGATATCTGAGCTCGAGCGGATAATCGAGGGGCTCAACGAGAACATATTTAATACGGAGCAGGCCAGTATAGTCCGCGAGGAGCTTCTCGGGCTCAGCCAGGTCGCACCATCGCAGGCGAAGGGCGCAGACCCGGCGCTTGTGCAGCTTAGGGATAGCAGGCTCCAGACCGCGCTCGGAATGCTCGGGAGCAGAGTGAATTGATGCTGTTCGACAAGAAGAAGCGTACGATAACCGTCGAGGGCAAGACGATAGAGCTCCAGCCAAAGCCCAAGGGCATAGGCGGCCTCTTCTCGAGGAAGCCATCCGCCAAGCAGCCAGCCCAGCAGCCACAGAAGCAGGTGCAGCCGCCAGCCGCTCCCGCGCCCCCGAAGCCTCCGGAAAAGCCGGTGCAGCAGAGGCAAGCGCCTGGCCTGTTCGGCGGCCCGAGCACGCGCACTATAACTGTCGACAACAGGACTATAACGCTTCAGCCGAAGCCGGGCAAGGGCCTTGGCGGGATCTTCTCGCCTAAGCCCAAGGCTCCGCCAGCGCAGCAGCCAAAACCCGCTGTCGCTGCCCAGCCGGTCCAGCAGAAGCCCGCAGCACCGAAGCCTGCTGGAGAGGGCTTCCACCTGTTCGGCGCAAAGCCGCAGCAGCCTAAGCCATCTATGCCTGCAACTCAGCCGGCACAGCAGCCGAAGCCTTCTGGCATCCACCTGTTCGAGAAGAAGCGCACGATAACCATAGAAGGGAAGACTATAGAGCTACAGCCAAAGCCCAGCAAGGGCCTGGGCGGGATCTTCGCGCCCAAGCCCAAGGTGGCGCAGCCGAAACCCGCGCCGCAGGTCCCTGCCCCTGCAATTCCCGTAGCGAAACCAGTACAGCAGGCCGGCCAAGGGATTCACATTTTCGGTTCCAAGCCGGCGCAGCCAAAGCCGCCTACTGCAGTTGCGCAGGCGCCCCTTCCGAAACCTGCTCCTGTACCCGCAAAGCCGCATGGCGAAGGCTTCCATCTGTTCGGCGCAAAGCCCGCGCAGCCCAAACCCATGACGATAGCGTATCCGCAGCCTAAGCCTGCGCCGGTTCAGAAGCCTGCGGGTGAGGGATTCCACCTGTTCGGGGCCAAGCCCCAGCAGCCTAAGCCGGTGACTGTGCCGAAGCCTGCGCCCCAGCAGATGGCAGCCGCTGCCAGACCGCAAAGGCCAGAATTCCACCTCTTCCAGAAGCCGGCTCCAAAGCCTGTTCAGCCACAGCAAGTGCAGCAGCCCAGACCTGCTACCCCGACGTTGATGCCGTCTGCCCAGCAACAGAGGCCTGCAGCTCCGCAGCAGCCTGGTGCCGCAAGGCCAGGCGCGTACGGCAAGCCCAGCGCGTGGCGCCTGTATGTCGAGGGCATAGGCAACAAGAGGAAGGGGCTCGAGCAGGTGCTCAAGGAGCAGAAGATAGCAACCAGCCTGTACGACTTCGTCGAGCGCATGATAATAATATCGGCGATGCTCGCCGCTGTGATCGGCATCGTGATAATACTGCTGTTCGTCAACACCGGCCAGAACCCCGTGCTGGGCGTTGTGTTCGGGGCCGTGATAGCCTTCGCAGTCTTCCAGATGGCGCTCACCAACTTCCTCAGCTATCCGGAACACAGGACCAAGGTATCGACAAAGAACATAGAGCGCGACATACTCTTCGCGTCAAGGGACATGATCATATCGCTGAGGTCCGGCATGCCGCTCTTCAACGCGATAACCTCGGTCAGCACCGGCTACGGCGAGGCAAGCAAGGAGTTCGCCAAGATAGTGGAGAAGGTGCAGCTCGGTACGCCGCTCGAGGAGGCGCTCGACCTTACGATAGCCCAGACCCAGAGCGACTCGTTCAGGAGGATCATGCTCCAGGCCTCGGTCAGCATCAAGGCGGGCGCCGACGTGGTGTCTGCGCTGCAGAGCGTGATCGACCAGCTCTCGCAGGAGCGCATAATAGAGCTGAGGCGTTACGGCCAGAAGCTCAACGCCATAGCGATGTTCTACATGCTCTTCGGGGTCATACTCCCGAGCATGGGTATAGCGGTGCTCACCATCCTTACGACCTTCATAGCCATATTCCAGGTGAACGCGACAGTGCTGGAGTTCGCGGTAGTAGGCATAATATTCCTTCAGGTGATGTTCCTGGTGCTCATACAGAACTCCAGGCCGTCTTACTCGATGTGATCCCATGGCGCGCCAAACAATAAGCTTCGAAAGATATCTTCCAAGGCCGTTCATACTCTGGCTGTCCAACGAGCTCGACCTCGCAGGAATGAAGGTAAACATAGAGACGCTCGTGGAGCGCGCGCTGATGGGGGTCGTGGCGATACTCCTGGTCGTGCCGCTGCTCCTCTCGCTGAAGTTCTTCCTCAACCCGATACTTGCGGTAATAGTGGGCATAGCGCTAGCAGCGCTCCTCGTGGGCGTCATCTACATGTTCATAGAGTACGAGATCGAGAGGAGGAAGAGCGCGCTCGAGACCATACTGCCTGAGTACTACCAGATCGCATCGGCAAACCTCAGGAGCGGCATAGCGCTCGACAGGGCTATGCTGCTGGCAGCGAGGCCAGAGTTCAAGTTCTTCAGCGAGGACATAAAGGAGATGTCCAGGCGCGTGTTCAGCGGCGAGACCTTCGAGAGTTCGATGCACCAGCTCACCAAGAAGTACAGGTCGTACCAGTTCAACCACTCGGTGCGAATGATGCTCGAGGCGGTCAGGTACGGGGGCGCCATGGCCGACCTGCTGGAGCAGATATCCAAGGACCTCAGGAACCAGCAGCTCATACAGAAGGAGGTTGCCGGCCAGCTCTTCATGTACAGCATATTCATAGCCTTCGCCGGCCTTATAGCGTCGCCGCTGCTGTACGGGCTGACCAACCAGATGATCACGATAACCGATACGGTATGGCAGGGGATCAAGGCCGCCAACGGCGGGGCCGGCCTTCCGTCAACGGGCATATCCTTCCTCAAGCCCAACCCGCCGCCAGCAGGGTTCGCCCAGACCTACAGCTCGTTCTCCATAGTGGCGATCATAATAATAACAGGGTTCGCCAGCCTGATCATGTCCGCAATATCGTCAGGATCTGCGGTCAAGGGGCTCAGGTGGCTCCCGATATTCATAGTCGTAGGCCTCGTCATATTCGTGGTCGTCGGGGATATAGTGTCGCTGATGCTGTCGGGAATAGGCGGTAGCACAGGCGCAGCCTCCATATAGTGGTCGCATGGCCAAGCGCTCGCAGCTTGTCCTGATATCCGCATTGCTGATCGTTGGAGGGCTCCTGATAGCAATCAACAGCGCGTACATAACGTACGCCTACAACAACATAACGAATAGTATCTTCAACGGGATACAGTCTGCCACTCACAACCAGACTGCCTCAGGCGGGATATCCTTTCTGAGGCCGCAGTTAAACCAGATAAGCCTTGCCACATCGATACTGCTCGGGATAGGCGTGGTGCTCGGGCTCGGTGTCATTGGCGTCGGCGTATCCATGCTGAAGCTTGGGGGCAAGAGGATGAAGACACTGTCGATTTTCTCATTAGTTTTCTCCCTGGCCAGCTTCATCTACGGAGGCGGATTCCTGATGGGCTTTCTCCTTGGCGTAATCGGAAGCATACTCGGCCTCCTTTACAAGGGCTAGTCGCTAAGGCGGCACTATCGATACGCCGCATATCCCAGTAACGGCATTCGAGTTAGTGCAGGCGTTCACCCCTGCTATAGCGTTGCCCGTCGCGAAGTACGCGACGTCGCCCTGTACCGAGTCCTGTGTCTGGTTCGCCAGGTTGCTGGTGCTCGAGCCGGGTCCCCAGCGGAATACCTGGTTAGCGGCTATCGACGGGATGCTGTCATTAAGGTATAGCGACTGTACCTGTCCAGCACCAAGCGTCACGTTGTAGAACTGCACGTCTGACATCATGCCCTGGAAGTATCCG
Source organism: Microcaldota archaeon (assembly GCA_028866905.1). Classification (GTDB taxonomy): domain Archaea; phylum Micrarchaeota; class Micrarchaeia; order Micrarchaeales; family Micrarchaeaceae; genus JAGWHI01. The sequence continues at coordinate 31,157 of JAGWHI010000006.1, read as the reverse complement.
CCCCCGCTCGAGTGCGCCACTCCAGGAACGTAAGTGGTCCAATAGTCGGTCGCGCCGGAGCCAGAGTACGAGCCGGTGTTGCTGCCGATAAGAGAGCCGTCTATGTAGAATGTCTGCGTCCCTCCGCTGGCGGGGTTGTAGGTTATGACGAGGTTGTGCCATCCCGATGTGGCGAGCGTGTGCGAAATGGCGGTGCTGCCGCTGCCAGCGTACACCCATCCATAGACATTCAGCCCGGAGGCGCTCAGCACGGGCGAATTCCATCCGCTGCTTGACGTGCTCGATGCAAGGCCGACTATAGGCCCGCCAGATGTGGCCGTGGCGTAGTACCACGCAGAGAAGCTCATCGGGTTGTTGTTGCCGAAGTAGCTGCCCACATTGGAGTAGGCAAGGCTGTTTATCCCTGTCACGTTGAGAGCGTCAGGTATGCCTGCCCTCTGGAGGCCGAGCGCGGCGGTCTCGTTGGCATAGCCCCCGTTGGCGTTGGAGAGCGGGAGCGTGTCTAGGTAGAGGTGCTGCGCCGACTGGTTGGAGCAGGCGTTTATGTTGGCGCAGTTGAGCACGCCCTGGATCACGTCCGGTGTGGGGTCGCTGGGTATCGGCGTGAATATAGCATTCGTCGCAGCCCCGTTGTTCTGCTTAGGTGAGTAGTCGAGCGTGTTGTTGTTGAGCGGCCACCATCCGACGTTGCCCATGTTCGGCAGCGGACCTCCGCTAATTCCCAAGCTGTAGAGCTGCACCGCCTGCATTGCGTTCACCGACCTGTTGTACACCTGCACGTTCGATATTGACCCGCCAACGACGTTCGCTATGCCTGCGCAGTAGGACCCGAAGTAAAGTAGCTCGCACTGCGGCGTTGTGCCGTCACCCCATGTCAGCGTTCCAGTCACTGTTATAGGATTGGACGGCGCGCCGTTCTTGTATATTATGGCCTGACTTGCCAGGCTGTTGTAAGATAGTATGTAATTGGTCCATTGGCCGTACGTGCTCGGGACGTTCGCATTGACCCAGCTGCTGCCTACGTTTATCCAGCCGCGGAATACTCCAGAGACATCCTGCAGCGAGAACTGGCCGTTCCTGGCCGTCACCTGCGCATGGGCATTGGGTCTGAGGTTCACCCATACCGACACGGTCAGCGTGTTGGTAAGCCCTAGTATCACCCCGTTCGATGTCACCATAGCGTTTCCGATGTACGTGGATGCATACGATGCGGATTGGCCCAGCTGGCGCTGCGACGTCGGATCTGCAACGTAGCCCACAGCCGGCGAGTATATGATGTTGTCGGCCATCGCGTAGCTCTGCGTCAGCGGGACTGACGAGTAGTAATCCGCGGTGCTACCTGCGAGGGGCCACCAGCCTACGATATTCGCGGTAAGCGGCGCGCCGTTGAGCCCCCCCTGATAGAGCTGGCTTATCTGCTGCCCGCTAAGGTTGGCGAAGTATATCTGGACGTCGGACATGAGCCCGTTGTACGGGTAATTCAGGTTGCCGTATGCCCCCATTGTGAACTCGCCTGTTGCGGAGGTGTAGGGTCCTGCGAGCGCCATGGTGTTGGAGTCCTGCACTCCATCGATGTATATCTTCATCACGCTGCCGTTGTACACGCCGAAGACCTGGTGCCAGCTGTTGAGCGAGAGGTTCCTTGCGCTGAAAAGCGTGTATGGCGTACCACCCTTGTAGAGCCTGAAAGCGACGTGCTGGTTGGACTGGAAGAGCTCGTAGGAGCCCGGGCCAGTGTTCCCTGCGTTGTTCTTGACCAACATCTCCTTTACCGCCGACTGCGGCCAGTACACCCAGGCGCCTATGGTGAGCGAGTTGGTAGGCCAGTCCAGTATGGCCTGGTCATTCATTATCACTACGCTGTTCGCGCCGTTGAACTTCGCGACCGGCCTGTTGAGCGGGGCGAAGGAGAACATCCCGTAAGGCGATCCCTGCGACGTCGTGCCCTGAATCCTCTGCAGGTACGATGGCGTGTACGGCGACGGGTAATAGTAGCCGTTCTGTATCGCAGCGGATATCCCGGATACGTTGTAGAGCGCGAGCGAGGGGCCGCTGAGCAGCAGCGAAGTCCCGTTCTGTATGGAATTGAATACCGAAGGCGCGTTGTACACCAGGTAAGGCGCTAGCGGGGTTATCGAGTTGGGCGTGTTAGTGACAAGGCCCGCCATGCCGCACAAGCTGGCCGGTATGTTCAGCGAGCTCTTCGCAACGAGTATGTAGTTCGCGTTCTGGTATGCTGCCGGTATGTTGGAGCATGAGGGGCTCCCGCCTATCACTATCGCAGGGCCGTAGGCGAACATATACGGGCCTGTGCTTCCATAGTTCGCGAAAGTGCCGCCAACCAGTGATGCGGATGGATAGGTGTTCTGGGTCTTTATCGTGGTAGGATATCCCGCCTGTATGCTCGAGAGGTCCGTTGTCCCGTTGAGCGCAGCGTATCCGCTCGAAGATATCGGCAGCGTGGCTGTCAGCTGCGCTGATGCGTTCACCGCTATCACGCCGCTGAATGTCGCGTTGACCGAGAATGGCGACGTCTGGTAAATGCTAAGCGTTCCGTTGTACACCGTGAGGTTTATCCCGTGAGCCAGCGCGCTCTTCTCCACTACGGATGGCGCGAAGGTGCCGATCTCGTTCTGCCCCGTGACGAGAAGGCCAAGGTTGCCCCCTCCTATGTATGACGACATGTTGGTGCCGAACACGTTGCCCTGCAGCATCAGCGACGAGAGCGCGTAGGTGCTGCTGTTTATGAAGTTCGCGTTGCGCATCATGGCATTCGACTCGTATACCGTCAGGGCGTATAGCGCAGAGGATACGGCGCTGTGCATGGTAGACGATATCGATGCGGACAGCGACTCCGCCTGCGCCGACGCGCTTCCGGAGAAAACGGATTGGGATACCAGGTTCCCGTAGTTGATGTTCGCGACCACGTAGGCTATCAGCTCAGTAACCATGAGCACGAAAAGCACTACGGTCAGCAGCGTAAGAAGTATCCCCTTCATGTTCCTTTTCCTCATCTCCATGTGACCACGCTAACGTTGTAGAACTTGTAGGTCCCGTTTACATAGATGTTAAGCGGGATCGAGCCCTTGCCCACCTGATAGGAATTCTGCAGCGATAGCGGCAGGTATTGCTGCCTGCCGAAAGGCACGTTTGCAGGAACTGCAGTGATCCCTGGGTCGTTGTTACCGCTGTAGTCGTTGGTGTCGCCTAGAAGCGGCCACCACGCGCGAAGCTTAGTCGTCTGCAAAGGCGCGCCCGTTATGCCCCCCTCGTACAGCTGCTGTATCTGCAGCGCTGAGAGCGACGTGTTGTATATCTGCACGTCCGCAATCGTCCCGTTCCAGTAGTTACCGCCGTCGCCGAGCCCTATCCTTATGTTGTTTGGCATGTAGCCGAGTGTCGGCGTGCCCGCGCGCGTCTCAGAGTTGTTGAGCGTCCCGTTCACGTATATTGCCATAGCCCCGGTCTTCTGGTTGTAAGTCGCTGCGACGAAATACCAGGTGTTCAGCCTGAGCGGCTTTGTGGTGCTGAGCCTTGGCTCTATCGCGCTGTTGACATAGACGAACCAGGAGAGCTTGCTGCCTTCCGACTGCCTGTCAACCCTCAGGACGTACGAGTTCCCTGCGAGTATGCCCTCTCCAAGGGCGCTTGTATTGGATGTCAGTTTGACCCATGCGGCAACTGTTATGTTGTTGAGCTGGTTCATCCCCGGCAGCTCCGACGCGTTGACATTGGAATTGTAGCCGTTGAAGTTGGTCATCTTCAGGTCCGGGGCGTACGTGCTGTTCACGAACATCGCGGCCCTGCTCGACTGGTATGTCGCGTTGAGTATCATGTCGGCGCAGCCGCCGCCCTTGTTTAGGTAAAGGCTCGCCAGGTCCGCGGCTATGCTGGCGTTAGGGTCTGCAGGGCACGCTCCGAATGCGTACAGGTAGTTCCCGTTCGTCACGTACGCGTCGCCGTACGCCAGCGCTATGTTGTTGAAGCACTGGTAGTTGCACGAAGACGGGACGTACGACAGGTTGAACATCCACAGCCTCTTCTGGCCGGTTATGTTGAACGCCTGGTACGAGTACCCGTTTATCAGGGTGTAGAGCGTACCCCCTCCTATCGATGGCGTGGCGTTGTATATGTTCCCGCTGGTGATGTAGGTGAATATCGGCACCCCCGAGTTGGTGAAGCCGTATATAGAGTTGGCTGTCTCGGCGAATACCTCTCCGGATCCGCTGGCGACCCCCTTTATCTGGTTCGAGGTGACCGCCGTCCAGAGCTGCGTCCCGTTCAGGCCGAACGCGTAGAGCGTGTTGCCGCTTCCCACGGCAACGATGTTGCCCGACACCGTCGGCCCAGTGGTGCCTGAGGATGTAAGGGTGTTGCTCCACAGCTGGGCCAGCGATCCGCCAGCAAGGCCGTAGGCGAAGAGCTTATTCGGCGAGCCGAGCTTTGTGCTCGCTATGAAATATTCGCCGTTCGAATACGCGACCTGCGTTATCGGCCAGAGGGATCCAGGTATCACCGCGTTCGACACCATGGTGCCGTTGTAAGGGTTCAGCAGGTAGAATGTGGAGTAGCCAGGCGCGACTACGTATCCGCCTGCCATGGTCAACGGCCCGCTTAGGCCTGTGCCGGCGCTTGTCAGGGTCTTCCATACTACCCTTGACCCGTTGGATATGTCGAGCGCTGTTATGTAGTTTGTCGAGGCGGTCCAGTTGCTGTAGATTATCTCCCTGCCGTATATTATCGGCTGGCCCGCAGAGGTGCACTTGCAGCTTGCCGGGTAGTTGTATACAGGCTTCCCTGTAGTGGCGTTGAGCGCGTACAGGTAGGCGCCAGAGGCGAACGCCACCACTCCTGAGCCTGCCACTGGGGCAGACGTTGCGCCAGGCCCATTGTAAGTGTACGATAGCATGAGCGACTTCGGCCCTATCGGCGCAGACGATGACAGGGATTGGCTGCGCCCGAACTGCTGCCACTGGTACTGCCTGCCGTTCCACGCGTCTATCGCGTAGGTGGCGTAGTTGACCGAATAGTACTCCTGCTGCAGGTTGCTCTGCAGTATGTTGAGCAGCAGGCTTGTGGCCTCGGCGGCAGGGGCCTGGTATATCGATTGCGAATAAGGCACCAGGTATAGCAGTATCGCAACCGCTGCCCCGGCTATCACGAGCGAGAAGATCGCATCGACAGTGAATATGAATCCCTTCATGTTGCCCATCATATCAGCTCGTTCCAAGCGACGTGCCGGTCCACACCATCACCTTGACCGTCACAGGCACCCCGTTGAGGAAGCCGCTCGCGGTCCTCACCTCGGTCGTCAGCGCCTTGTTGAGGTTCGGGTTCTCCCCTATGCTTATGTTGAACTGGCCGCCTCTTATCGTTATGTAATAGTCGTACGATACCCCCACGACCTGCTTCGAAGCCAGATAGTTGTATTTCGACAGCGACTCCAGAGCCGCCAGCTTTGCTGGGGATATGGTGGTGTTGCTCGGGGCTGTAGTTATCCCGGCCACGACCCCTGCCCATGTCAGCGTGTTGGTGGTGTTTATGGTGGTCTGCCATGCGGCCGGATATCCCGGCGACATCACCGACTGCTTCGCGTCCTGCGCCTGTATCTGGAGTATTATCGTGCCCCCGCCGTTGACTATCGCGAGCTGCCCGCTCAGGTTGAACCATGCGAACGCAAGTATGGTTATCGCAACGCTGAATATGACCACGGCGAAGATGATGTCGAAGCTCCAGAATTGCAGTCTCATCATTGTCATCCCTGTGATACGTTCAGCCTCTGGTAGAGCGGAAGCCCCTGCTGGTAGAGCTGGTAGACCTGCGTCGCGGTCAGCGAATTGCTGTACACCTGCACGTTGGTTATGTAGCCCGAGAACCAGTTAGTCAGCGCGTTCTGGCCTCCCCTGCCTATCGTGACGTTGCTGAAATAGCTCGGCCATAGCGAGTTCGACCTGTTGAACACCTGCGCCCCGTTCAGGTAGCCGACAGCGCTGCCGGCCTGCCTTACCGCCACCACGTGGTACCACGTATTGGGCTTTATCGAGTTAGAGTAGGTGAATATGTTGAACGTGGCCTGGCTGGTCCCAACCGTAAGGTTCAGCGCGCTGCCGAACTCCTCGAACCTGGGGCCCGCGTTGTTGCCAGAAGGCACGAAGTTCATGTCGAGCACGTTCCTGAACTTCATGGTGTTCGTCGGGTACATCCAGAAGGAGACGGTCCAGTTCGTTGAAGGGCCTATCTGCGGCACGTTGCCCGCATACACGGAGCTCTTGGATGTCGTCCCGTTGAAGAAAGCCAGCTGCCTTGAGCCCGTGGCGTTGACTATGTATTGCGAGTTCGTGTATACCACATTGTACTTGGCGACCCCGAAGTTCTTGAGCACAGACGAGTCGTTGGCGTTTCCGTTGAGCTGCCACCATCCGACAAGCCCGGCGTTGCTGACCGGCGGCGCGCCTATGCCTCCCTGGTATATCTGGTTTATCTGCTGCGGGCTGAGGAACCCGCTGTAGAGCTGCACGTTGGTGATCATTCCGTTGAAGCCGTCAAGCCCTGAACCAGTCCAGGCGTCGCTGCCTATGTATATCTGGCGCTTCTGGACCACCGACAGCCCTGCAGGCAGCGAATTGGTGGAGTATATCGCGTTGTTGAGGTAGATGTTTGCCAATCCTGTGTTCCCGTTGTACTGCGCGGTCACCATCTCCCATCTGTTAGCAGGGAACGAGTTGGAGCTCATGCCGCTGGGCCACGGTACAGAAGTGTTGTTGACATAGAGCGCCTGGCAGTTGTTCGCGCTGCCGCCGTACCCGACGAGCTGGAAGCCTGCGCCGAGCGGCGAGAAGCCCCCCTCGTCGCCTATTACGCCCTGGCAGTGGAACGTAGATGGCGCCCCTGTATAGTATACCCAGGCGACAGCGGTGAAGCTGCCGTTCCTGGGGATGTTGTTAAGCGAATCGGTGTTGTTGACCGTTATGTATCCGTCGTATATCGCGTTGAACGTCTGGCCTGTGGGATCGCCAGGCAGCGCTGCCGCGGCGAAGTTTGTCTGGTTGTTCGCAACGCTCCAGCTCGCGTTCCTGAAGTAGCCGTTGTGGTATAAGGTGCTGAGGTCGAAGGTGTTAGACCCATAGCCTTCATCAAGTGGCCACCACCCGACCACGTTGCCGACAGTGGATAGGTTGCCGTTGAATACGTTGATCGTGGCGTTGGTAATCCCGAGGCTGTAGTTGGAAGCTATTATGAAAGATTGGTTGCCTGTCTGTCCTGCGTACTGCGCGGAGGATCTCCCGGTCTGCCCTATCTGGCCCCTGCCGGCCACGACACCGACTAGCGCGCCGTAGGCGTTGCTTCCCGTACCAGCTGCAACATGGGCCTGGAGCTGGTACAGGCTCTGGTATACTACGTTTGCCGAGTATCCGTTGGAGCCCTTGCCTGAGTAGTCGTTGGCGTTGCCATTGAGCGGCCACCATCCGACCAGACCGCTATTTGGGAGCGGCTGCGCTCCAATACCCTGGGCGTATATCTGGTTGGCCTGGTTGGAAGTAAGCGTCGAGTTGTACATCTGGATATTGAGTATCGTGCCGTTGAACGACTGCTGCGATCCCGAGTAAATCATCGAGCCTATCTGTATTGCGTTTACCGTCGATGGCCCAGATATAGCCAACATGTTAGTGCATGTCGGTGTTGGGTTTGAGTAGATGCAGAATGTTGTGGTGCTAGACGGGACATATGTCACGAGGAACATATACCAGTTCTTCGCTATAACGTTAGTCGGGATATAAGCTTTTGTGTTAGATCCGACCGCTGTAATGTTTAATACCAACTCGTGCGGAGGCGTCGACTGGGTGGTAGCGACCAGGACGCCTATCCCTCCGCCCCCCGTCTGGGAGAAAAGCGGGAATACTGAAGACGACCCAGGCGGAAACGCATTAAGGTAGAACCATCCCGTTATGGACTCGCCGCCAGTAGCTATTGGGACGTTGGCTGTCTGTGCAGTTATCATGCTGTTCTGCGCAGAAGAGAACACCGCACCCTTTACGCTGCCGGTCTGCGTTACGGCAAGGCTTTCGGGAAGCGGGAGCGCCGACGCGGCCGGCTGGTTCACGAACACCTGCCCCTTAGAGTTTGCGACGGTTATGCTTCCGGTGTAAACCGGGACAAGGTATAGGGTTATCCCGTTCGCGCTTAGCACAGGGGTTCCGCTTATTGTCAGGTTGCCAATGCCGCTGAACGCGTGCTCGGTTACTATCTGGCGCCCTATCTTCATCGACGTGACTACCACCCCGGATGTCGATATCGTAAGGTTGTAGGGGATCCCCGATATGCTGCCCGCGATAGGTACGGATCCGGAGTATCCATTCCCAGCCGTGGCGGCCGTGGTTATGGCCGTAGCTATGTTCTGGGCAACGAGCTGGAGGCTCGCCTGCTCCTGTATGTTCAGCGTAGTGCCCCTCTGCGAGACCACGAGCGCGAAGAGCACTATGAAGACCATTATGATGAACGAGTATACGATCATGAATTCAAGGGCGATCTGTCCCTTGCGACCGCTGGGCTTGCTACCAACCATTTAAACCTGCTGTTATTGGGACAGCAACTAATAAATATATTCGAATTAGCGAGAGAGAAGCGCACCTAAAGGCGAAAATACGTTGGCTGCCCAAACAATGCGATGGACGTCTCCTCGCTAAAGGGAAGGTTGCCCTTCGAGATACTGGAATCGCTCGCCGCAAGGGGGATAAGCGAGCTCACGCCCCCGCAGTCGCTGGCCGTGGGGGACGGCCTCCTTGAGGGGAAGAACCTTGTGATATCCGCTCCGACTGCCAGCGGCAAGACCCTCATAGCCGAGATGGCTGCCGTCAGGTCCATACTTGCGGAGAGGCGCAAGGCGATATACATAGCTCCAATGCGCGCGCTCGTGTCCGAGAAGTTCAACGAGTTCAGGTCGGCATACCCTTTCATAAAGAGCGCGATATCAATCGGAGACCTCGACTCGGACGACAAGTGGCTCTCAGACTACGACATGATATTCGTTTCAACCGAGAAGTTCGACAGCCTGCTCAGGCACGGGATAAACTGGCTCCAGGCGATCGGCTGCATAATAGTGGACGAGGTGCACATGCTGGGGGAGCAGTCAAGGGGACCCACCCTAGAGCTGCTGATAACCAAGCTGAAGGAGACCTGCGGGGCGCAGATAATAGCGCTAAGCGCGACTATCGGGAACTCCAGGGAGATAGCCCAATGGCTCAAGGCCGGCCTTGTTGTCAGCGACTTCCGGCCGGTTAAGCTGGTGAAGGGCGCTGTGCACAACGGCGTGGCGTTCGTGGAGGGGTCCGACGGGAAGCACGCCAGGTTCGTCCTTGACGGAGAGAGCCAGCTGGACGAGATTCGGATAGTCGAGGACACTCTGCTGAAGGGCAAGCAGATATTGATATTCTACTCGACAAGGAAGAATGCAGAGGCTGGAGCGACGAGGATTGCGAAGCATATCGATTCGTCCATAAGCGACACCGATAGGCTTGGCCTATCAAACGTGTCGAAGTTCCTCGGCAACGTCCTTGAGGTGCCAACGGAGCAGTGCGTAAAGCTGTCGGGACTGGCGAAGAGCGGCGTTGCATTCCACCATGCCGGCCTCCTGAACCAGCAGAGGTCCGCAATAGAGGACGCATTCAGGAACAACCTGGTAAAGGTCGTGTGCTCCACAACCACGCTTGGGCTGGGCGTCAACATGCCTGCGCACACCGTGCTTGTCAGGAACACTAGCAGGTACGGCGACGGCTACAGCAGCTCGATCGGCGTAAACGAGGTGATGCAGCTCTTCGGAAGGGCCGGCCGCCCGAAGTACGACAAGGAGGGCCGCGCTTTCCTGCTGGCGTCGTCCGAGGCCGAGGTGAAGCGCCTCTTCAAGGAGTACATCGAGGCCGGGGCCGACGACATAGACTCGCAGCTCGGCATAGCGCCCGTACTGCGAACGCACATACTAGCTTTCATTGCCGAGGGGTTCCTCAGCGACAGGAACGCGATAGTGGACTTTCTGTCGAAAAGCTTCTACGGCCACCAGTACCGTAACATGGGCTACATAGGCAGGCTCGTCGACGGCATACTCGGCGAGCTATTCGAGTGGGGATTCGTCGAGCACATAGGCGGCGGGGATGTCCGCGAGGGCGTGTTCAAGCCCACAAGGATAGGGAAGAGGGTGAGCGAGCTCTACATAGACCCCCTCTCAGCGAAGTGGATGCTCGATTCTATGCAGGAGCGGCTTGATGACATCGGGATGCTCTACATGATATCCAACACGCTCGAGATGGCGCCGCACGTGAAGCCGACCGAGGAGGCTGAGCGGGCAGTGTCGCAGTATTTCTACAACCACGCGAACAGCCTGATACTGAAGGAGTTCGAGCGCGGCGTGTACGGCACGTACGAGCCCGAGCGCGCCTTCGCGACTGCGCTGATGCTGAACGACTGGATGGAGGAGATAAGGGAGCGCGACCTGATAAAGAGGTATTCCACGACGCCAGGCGGGCTGTACACCAAGCTCACCACAGCTGACTGGATGATATATTCTGCGATAGAGCTTGCTAAGCTGATAAAGGCGCAGACCCACAGGCTTATCGACATACGTGTCAGGCTGCGCTACGGGATAAAGGACGAGCTGCTGGACCTTGTGCGCGTCGAACAGATCGGACGCGTGAGGGCGCGCATGCTGTACGCCAATGGCATACGCAGTGTTTCCGACATGAGGAACAACAAGGACAAGGTGAGGGCGGTGCTCGGCAAGGAGATCGCCGAGCGCGTGCTAGGTTCCATATCGGCCTAGCCCTGCCTGCTGTAGTAGGTCACGCTGTTTATCCTGCCGTTGCCCTCCCCTACCCCTAGGCCTATCCTGTCTGGCTTTATCATGACGCCAGAGGATATCCTGACGCCCTGCTTTCCCAGCACTGTGAGCGGGCCATCAGTCAGGTCCAGTACAGTGGGCCCGGTTATCACGCAGTTCGTGCCGAGCGTCAGGTTGTGCCTGCTGCCGCGGATCGCCACAAGGTCGCGGTCTATCCACCCGAAGCCGTGGTTCTCGGCCTCGTTCCTCCATTTGACCATTACCCTTGGCCTGCTGAGCTCGCCGGTCCTGCTGTTTATCACCATCCTGACGACTATCGCGTCAAGCCCCTCCTGTTCCTCGAGCGGGATCTTCTGTATGGCATTGACATTGTTTATCTCGATTACCCTTCCAGACGGCACGTCGGAGTCCTGCGCTTTGACAACGATGCCATCAATAAGGTACCTCCTAAGCGACTTTATGTCCCCTGATCCCACTATCTTGAATGTGTCGTCAGACCCCCTGACTATGACATGCGAGAACTCTATCGAAGGCCTGAGCTTAGGGTCCTTGCATTTCGAGTGCACCTTGGTGTCTATAAGCCCGGCCCTCTCGCCTATCACCACCTTTCCCGAGGTCACCACCGCGCCCCTCCCGAACGACACCGGATGCGAGACCGTCTTGTTGCTGAGTATGTGGCCCGCAGTGAAAAGCCCGCCTGGCGAGCCGTTCGGGTTGAGCACCCTAAGGAAGTCCGCGGTGTCTCCCTGGTTGGGGAAGACCGCGTGGACCCTGTCCACCTCCTGCTTTATGTGGACGAAGAGGCTGGCGTAGTTCCTCCCTACGATTGTCTGCACTCCAGCATCAGCGCTTTTCAATGCCATCTAAACTCCAGAACTAGAATTTAATCTGGCTTGTGAGATATAAATAATTTGCTGGGGCTCCCGGGCTACCGCAGTTCCGCAAATTGCTAGGTATTTTTAAAGATTGTTTGGGAAGTACTCCTGTGATGTCCATGTACATATCGGAATCGGCCATAAAGCGCATGCTCAGGGAGGCAGGGGCTAGGAGGGTGAGCAGCGAGGCGCGCATGGAGTTCCAGAGGCACATCAACAGGACCGCGTTCGCGATAGCTAAGAAGGCGGTGGTCCTATCGAAGCACGCCAAGAGGAAGACCGTAGAGGCTTCCGACATAAAGTTGGCTGCGTATTGATCAGAACTGGATGCCGAAGAACCTTAGTATGACGAGCGTCCCCACCGCAGGCAGCCCGAATATCGCGGTCGGTATCATCGTGGAATAGGTGACCGGGATGCTGAGCCCGAGAAGGTAGTCGAGCAGCAGGATCGAGAAAAGCCCTAGCACGCTGTTGGCTATGAGGCCGACTATCAGCTTCACCAGCGACTTCCCCATCTTGAATATTATGTAGATGATCACCGCTATTATCGCGAGCACAATTATCTCGCCGATCAGGGTGTTGCCGAAGCTTATCGGAAGCAGTGACATATTTATTACCTTTACCCATTTGGAGGAAAACGCTTAAAATCGTTTCAGCAGATATAGATTTAGGACATTGCAACGGCATCCCACCGCTAGGAACCCGCAGATGTGGAGATGGCGAAGTACGTGCTGGTTTCAGATGCAACGCTGGCCTGCGACTACAGGAATTTCCCGCTGCTGCAGTTCCTGCCCTGCGCGCCTGGAGGTTCTGTGCCCTGGTCTGTGTACAAATTCTTGAAGGGGCCGTATCCTCCGCCCCTGCCGAACAGGGAGGCCAGCCATGCTCCTTATTCGATCAGGAAGCTCGAGGCTGCGCTTCTTAAGAGAAATCCCAGGGAGAGCGTAGCGGTCCCGCACGAGGACTTCATAGAGGGCTTCATAAAGGACGACACCGAGATAATCGCGGTGTCGACGATGGACCCGCTCGGGCTGGGCCCTCTGACCATGTCGTACAACATACTGTTCAACTCGCACGATAAGCCGCTGGTAAGGGTGGAGTGGGAGCGCCTGATTGCAAGGCTTAACGCAGCGAGGAGGGGCAAGAAGGCGAAGATAGTCGTCGGAGGCCCTGGCGTCTGGGAATTCACCACACACCCGGAGGAGCTGCAGGCAGAGGGCATAGACTACGCCTTCCAGGGCGAGGCAGATGACGTGGTGTGCGAGCTGTTCGAGCAGCTGCCCCTGGGGAACCTCGACACCAACCTGTTCGCAACCGGATACGTGACGATAGACGACAGCTTCCACAGGAGCTTCGTCCAGGATCCCAGGTTCGTGACAAGGAGGCCGTCCGGCAGGACATCCGCACCATTGGAGGAGATACCGGAGATAGTAAGGCCTTCGGTGATGGGCCTTGTCGAGACTATGAGGGGCTGCGGCATTGGCTGCGACTTCTGCGAGGTCACGCTGCGGCCCCTGAGGTACTACTCTGTCGAGAAGATTGCAAAGGAGATAGAGGTCAACATAGCCCAGGGGGGAAGCGACAGCGCGTGGCTGCACACCGACGAGATATTCGCCTACAGGCACGAGAACGCCAGGTTCGAGCCCAACCATGATGCGCTGGCCGAGCTGTTCACAGGGGTGATGGCGATCAAGGGCGTCACGAGAACGAACCCCACGCACGGGAGGATATCCATACCTGCGGGATATCCGGAGATGATGAAGCGGCTATCCGGCATAATGCATGCCGGGCCTGGCAATTGGATAGGTGTGCAGGTCGGTGTGGAGACCGGCAGCGACCGGCTGGCGAAGATCCACATGCCGAACAAGACGCTCCCGCTGCACATAGGCCCTGACGGCACATGGCACGACATAGTCTGGAAGGGCACCGAGGTGATGAACAGGAACTACTGGAGGCCAGCCTTCACCGTCCAGTGCGGACAGCGCGATGAAACGCCTGACGACAACTGGGAGACAGTGGCGCTGATAAACCACATGAGCAACTCCTCTGTGGACGGCAGGCCGTTCGAGTTCACGATAACTCCGATGCAGAACGTGCCGCTCGGGCTCATTAAGAGCAAGGGCTTCTCAGCCAACATGCTTGACGAGACGCAGCTCGCGGTCTACTACGCCAGCTACAGGCATCTGGCGAAGATCGCGATGAGGAACGCCAAGAGGGAGAGCAGGGGCAACCCGGTGGTAAAGCTCGGGACTGCGGGCATAATCTACTCCGGCAGCTGGCTCATGCTCAAGCTCATCGAGGTCATATGCAGGAAACGGGGCGTGGACATCGAGAAGGTGAAAAGGCACGGCCTGGCCAACTAGCTATTTATATCTCGAACTGCGCTAATTACTCGTGGGCTTATGTCTACGCTCCAGATTGCGGCCAGGGACAAGGAGATAGAGAGAAAGAGCGTCCACGTAAATCGAATGACCCTCTATCACGGATCCACTGCAAAGGGGGTAACAGAGTTCAAGGCAGCGGGGAGTTCGACTCTGGGCATAGGCGTGTACCTGACACCAAATGCTAAGCAGGCGGAGGGATATGCACGGCACAGGCAAGGTCTTGGCGAGGAGGGGCCGGACAAGGTAGTCTACAAATGCGAGATAACAGACCTGGTGCTTCTGGACATACGGGATGGCATACCAAAGAGCCTTTCGGAGCCTCTCCGCGAATACGTATGGGGTAAAATCGATTCCGCGGGATGGGGCAGCCTAAGCCCCGAAATGCAACACGCGCTGCTCGGGATTTTAGACGACATAAATGGCGGCAGGGACCTAAGGCTTGCAATCAGGTACTATCACCGCGGCGAAGTCTTCACGGCGTTCCTCAAGGGGATCGGATACGACGGATTGATAGGAAAAGAGGGCGGCGAGGGGCAGTATTCTCCATCAAATCCAAGCGAGGGCATAGGCACGCACGAGACCTACCTGATATTCGACCCGAAGAATGTCAAGATACTCGAGGAACACGACCTCTGATGCTGATTTTATACCTTTCCATGCCAAACTATATCGGTGGCAGGTGAGCAGCTTACCGAAAGGAGGAAGCTCCTCCCATACAGAGCGCACATGGCCCAAGGCCTAATCCGGAACAGAAACGATACCGGAGCGATGCACAAAGCGATGACACGACGAGCGCATCGTGACGGATGAAACGCGCCGGTGCGTGCGCAGTGAGTATGCAAGGCCTTACGGCCGCTCAGTCGAATGCTGCATAAAACAGAAGGAGGGCTACGGCCTGCCACTACTTGTGATTGATTGGAGGGAACTGCAAGGCAGAAGGTGCCCGGAGGCAAGCTTCTGATAGTGAAGCTCAGGTACGGCAGCAGGATCGAGGGCGCCCAGATACTCGGCGATTTCTTCCTACACCCAGAGGAGTCGCTCAAAGATATAGAGGATTCGCTCGTAGGGATAAGCTACGATGCCAACGAGGAGGAGATAGCAAGGGTCGTGGGTGCAGTCATGGACAGGGAGCGCATAGAGGCGATAGGGATAACTCCAGAGGCTATAGCAAATTCTGTGAAGCAGGCGATGAAGAATGGAATGGAGAGTAATCGAGCTTGAGACGCACGACGCATACACCAACATGGCGATAGACCACGCCGTGTCTGATGCTGTGTCGTCCGGAACGGCGTTGCCAACGATAAGGTTCTACAAGTGGCTGCCCAGCGCGGTATCGATAGGCTGCTTCCAGAGCATGGACGACGAGGTGAACATCGAGGAATGCCAAAGGCTTGGTGTCGATGCGGTCAGGAGGAGGACCGGCGGCGGAGCGGTATACCACGACAGCAAGGGGGAAATAACCTACAGCGTAATCGGCCCGCTCGACGCCTTCCCGACGGGCATACGCGATAGCTACGCCATGATATGCGGCTGGGTGATTGACGGGCTGTCCGGACTCGGAATAAACGCCGAGTTCGCCCCGATAAACGACATAGTAGCCAGCGGAAAGAAGATATCCGGCAACGCCCAGACAAGGCGCGACGGAGTGCTGCTGCAGCACGGCACAGTGCTCTACGACCTTGACGTCAGGACGATGTTCTCCGTGCTGAAGATAAGCAAGGAGAAGATATCGGACAAGATGATAAAGAGCGTTGAGGAAAGGGTGACAAAAGTCAGGAATTTTACCGATGCATCGCAGGACGACCTGTACAAGGCGCTAATGAAGGGCTTTACTGAGGGGAAGGATTACAATGTAGGGCGCTTATCAGAGGGGGAAAACAGGAGTGCCGCTCATCTGGCCTCTACAATATACTGTACAAAGCCGTGGAACTTCAGCAGGTAGCTACTTCTGGACCATTGACCTGACGAAGAACTCGCCAGCCTTGTAGGAACTCCTCACGAAAGGCCCCGCTGCAACGTAAAGGAACCCCATCTCCAGCGCCTTCCCCTTCAGGTAGCTGAACCTGTCTGGGTGCACGTACTCCTTGACTTCCATATGGTGCGGTGTCGGCCTTAGATATTGGCCGATCGCGAGAAAGTCTACGTCAGCATCCCGAAGGTCCCCGAAAGTGCTCAGGACCTCCTCCTCGGTCTCGCCCGCACCCAGCATCAGCGCTGACTTGGTGTATCTTGTTCCGTCTATCTCCTTTACCGTCTTAAGCACAGCTATAGACTGCCTGTAGTCCGCCCTCCTATCCCTTGCATAGGCGCTGAGCCTCTCAACAGTCTCCAGGTTGTGGCCCACCACGTCGGGCTTTGCGTCCACAACCCTCTTGAGGCAGGCATAATCGTTTTTGAAATCTGGAATCAGCACCTCGATTACGGTGTTCGGCGACTGCGACCTGACTTCGTTTATGCACCTTGCGAAATGCCCGGACCCCTGGTCCGGCAGGTCGTCCCTGCATACCGAAGTCACAACCGCGTAATCGAGATTCCACTCCTTTATCGCCATTGCGAGGTTCTTCGGCTCCTCTGGATCCGGTGCCCGGCCTATCGCGCTCTTTGTGACCGCGCAGAACCTGCACCCCCTTGTGCACCTGTCGCCCAGGACCATGAAGGTCGCAGTGCCGGAATCCCAGCACTCGTTTATGTTAGGGCAGTGCCCCTCCACGCAGATCGTGTGAAGGCCAAGGGAGCTTATGGTCTGCTTGACGCTGTCATACTTCTTTGTAGAATGAGGAGTTATCGCCAACCAGTCGGGCTTCGCCATCCTATCAGATCCGATTCTCAGCAAAAGCTTTTAACCGCAGCTATTGTATCGGGCTGATCGACACGAACTGAAGCACGTATCTTATCCTCTCAGGGTCGGGCTTGAGACCAAGCGCCTCGATGACGCTGGACATCCTCTCCTCTGTCGGGTGCACGCCGTTCGCTATGAGGTAGTAGTATACGTATCCGTAGACCAGGGTGCTCTTGACACCGAAATGCAGCAGGTCGTCTATCATCTTCTCGTCAGGCTCCACGTCGACGAGCCTGAGCATCTTCATCACATTCTCCTTGTTAATCTCGCGACCGCAGAAGCTCAGGAAGCCGGTGGTGTATATGTAGGATATTATGCCCTTCTTGAAGTCTTCGCCCACCACCTTGTCCGACATCATGGTGTCGAACGAGTGCATCAGAAGGCCGTAAGACGTGTTAAGCATGGCCTTGACAAGCGTTTCCACTGTCTGGTGCTCGATCTTTTCAGCGCCCTCGAAAGGGTCCTGTTCCTCCTCCATGGTTATACTTTGTAAGATTATCCTATTAAGTTTTGTGTTTGTGGTGCGCATGCCCGCGCTCGGTTATCCAGTCAAGCTTCAGCAGCGCAGCGACCTCGAATATCCTTCCGCTAAGGCGGTGTATGATGTATCCGATGGCAAGGCTTATCGCCATTCCCGCCACTACATCAGTCAGGTAATGCTGACCTAGATAGAACCTACTGAACATTACGAGCGCCAGCCATATCACATACAGCCATCTTACGTTCTTCCTCCTCCACACGAAGAATATAAGGCCAGTCAGCGTCACGGCATGGTCGCTGGGAAACGAGTATCCTGATTCGCACGACGGGTAGGCGTTTATCCAAGAGTACTGCGGTAGAGCGCATGGCCTTGGCTGGTGGAACACCGCCTTGAGGGAATATCCTACTGCGAACAGTATTATCGCTGCGACTACGAACGAGTACACGCTCCTGTCCCTCCTTGCGATCATGTATAGCGCGATTACTGGCAGCACTATGTAGAAGCTCTCCGCCAGGTAGTGCATCAGCGCGTTAAGCGCAGGCCCGGCTATGCTGTTGACCGCAACGAAGGTCGCATTGTTTATCCCGTTGCCATTAGCGCCGAGCATCGCCAGTGAAGTTATGAGTTCCATAAGCCCATCTATGCTTGCAATCACTCCTTTTTATACTTTGACCAAACGGCTTCCGGAGCAAGCCTAGCCGCTCGTGGTGCTCGCCAGCGCAGCCGCAAAGGATGTGAAGTATGGCGGTATGTTGGAGTACTGGCCCGGCGCAGTGAAGTTGGTTATGTACATGAAGCTGGCGTACTTGCTAGCGTCCATCACATAGCTCACGTTCAGGTCCGGTACCCCGTAGGATATGAAGGATATGCCCTGGCCCGAGTAGTTGCGGCTTATGCCCATCAGGTAAGAGAGGCTGGGCAGTCCGCTGCCCTCGTACACGACTATGTTGTCTACAGTGCCCATGTAGCTGCTGGATACGTTGGTGCCGGCATTGCCAATGGTGAGGTTCATGCCCAGCGAGTCGACATACTTGGTTATGTTCGAGTAGTAGGATTCCATGCCCGGAGCGCTGGCCATGCGGTCGAGGAAGATGTTGTTGCTGCTGTACCAGTCCTTGTATTCGTTTATCTGCCTTGTAACGTTGGAGAAGGGCACCGCGCCGTAGTCCGTGTCTATGTAGCCGGCCACCCGCGTGCCTGTGGCCTTCAGCAGCTCGACCCCGAAAGTGTAGGTCGAGTTCTGTGATGCGCCAGGCCCGTTGTTCGGGTCTATTATCGCTATTACCGGGACGGACTTGTAGTCGCTCTTCACCTTGCTGACCTCGAACCATATCGGGCTGTCGGGTGCCGAGTAGAGCGGAATCAGTATGCCGGCCATGGCTGCGCCGTGCTGCTGGAGAATCGTGGTTGTGTTGGCTGTCACTGCCGAGGGTATGGAGATTATGAAGGATGCCGCTATCGCAATCAACACTATCAAAAGCGCAACAACCACTACGATTGTGGGCCTGCTCCCCCGCATGGATAATAATAAAACAGATAGGAATTTAAACCTGAGGTAGGGCTGGATTGCGGATGCGCGTAGAGGATTATCAGGCAAATGCCCTTTTGTCGTCCCTCAGCATCACTACAAGCCCAGGCCCGAAGTCGGCAAGCTTCCTTGCCTCATCGGCAGCCTCAACTGTCGCCACGCCAAGCTCAGCGTATAGCTCGTTGAAGAACGCCATCACGTCGGTCCTCGAGGTCCTGATGTCCGGGTGCATGTATATTATGTTCCTGTCGTATTCCTTCCTTAGCTTCTCAGCGAATTCGTCGAATCTGCCCCTTTCCTCCGCGTAGAGCAGCACAGAGACCGCGCTGAGGCTCTCGCCCTCATACTTCGACCAGAGGTCCTTGACCGTCTCCTTGTGCTCGGGCTTGAACTTCCCAAGTATTTCGGTCTCTTTCTGCCTGTCCAAGTCCTGCCTTGGAATCAATTCGCCGGCATCTACCGGTACATTGGGCAGCAGGTAGACCCTGATGCTCCTTCCCTGATAGGTATTTACGGGATCGATGTACCTTACCGTTATCCCCTTCCTCTCCTCAGTCATTATCTTGACCATTGGCTCATCCAGGCCTATGACCTTTCAGAAATATTTATGGATTTCGGAGATGAAAAGTGGGCCTGCGGAACATTGTGGTTTAATGGGCGTTCAATTCCTGTAGTAAACCGGGCAAACACCTATTTATGACTACATTATAAGTGACTATGGTATATGTAGTCATTATGACCACAATATTTAAATATCTATTTATTGTAGTCATATAGTATGTCGTTTATAGAGAAACAGAGGCATGGCGGGCATTTCTACTATTACCTGGCCAAAAATGTGAGGGTTTCCCCTACCAAGACAAGAAGGCTCAGGATTTTCCTAGGCCGGGAGGTGCCCAAACACGACCAGCTCCAGAGGTACTTCGTGGAGCTGGAAAAAAGGAGCATGGGACAGTACAGGCCGATCTGGCTCCCGAAGGAGCTTGTAGAGAGGGTGGACGACCTCAGAGCCTCGATAATAGTCTTCCATAAGACCCCATCTGGCGCGCTCCCAAAGGACTTCCTTGTCAGGTACACCTATAACACGAACGCAATAGAGGGCAACAAGCTGACGCTGAGGCAGACCGCCCTCGTGCTCAGCGATAGGGTGGCGCCTGAGGGCGTGCGCACTGACGATGTTATAGAGGCCCTCAACGCCGTAGACGCATGGAACTTTATCAAGTCCTACAAGAATAGGCTGAACAAGAAGTTCGTGTGCAAGCTCCAATACGAACTCACAAAGCACACCTCATGCAGGATACAGGGGGGTTACAGGGATACGGATGTGAGGATAAGCGGCTCCAAGCACATGCCTCCAAGCCCACAAGACGTTCCGGAACTCCTGGACGAGCTTTTTAAGGAGTTCTATAAGCAGAGGGGCAAGCTGCATCCGCTGGAGCTTGCTGCGCTCTTGCACAATCGCTTTGTCAACATACACCCTTTCACCGATGGGAATGGAAGGACAGCAAGGCTCCTGATGAACTTGGTGCTTCTTAGAAGCAAGTTCCCGCCGGTTATAGTAGAAGTAGCAAACAAGGAGAAGTATTATAATTCGATAGAGGCTGCCGATCGGGGAGACCAAAAGCCCTTTGCAGTATTCGTAGCCGGTCAGATGCTACTGCAATACACTAGGATAGAGCCTGCCTGAACCGTTGATTAGTGGGCCCGCGGAGAATCGAACTCCGTGTCTTTACCTTGTCAAGGTAACGTCTTACCAATCGACCACGAGCCCCTATAGCGTCATGCGCATGCCGTCGTGCGCGACATCCGCGTTCCTGAATACCGAGCGAGCCTCCTTCAAGAGAGGAGCGGTGTCCCTGTACCTCGCACTTGTATGGAAGATTACAAGCTTATTAACTTTTGCCTTCTTCGCAATCTCAGCGGCTTCCTTTGCGGTGGAGTGCATGCGCTCCTTCGCCAACGCCACGAGTGCGTTAGAGTAGGTCGCCTCGTGGATCAGGATGTCTGCCCCTTTCGCGGCTGTTACTGTGTTCTGCTGCGGCCTTGTGTCCGCAGCGTATACTATCCTCCTCCCCTTGCCCTTTGTCGTTATGCTCCCTATGGATATCCTCTTCCCGTTGACGGCTATGTGCCCGCTCTTCTCTAGCTGTGCGAACATCTCCCCCTTTATGCCCAGCCTCTTGCACCTCTCCTTGTCGAAGTGCAGCCTTGCGGGCTCATCGAATATGTAGCCCAGCGCCTTTACCGAGTGTCTCAATGCGAAGGCGCGTATCTCTATTCCGTCGCCCTTGTACACTATCCCGCTGCCTATCCCCCTTACCTCTATCTTGTAGCTCAATATCGCCTCGTCAAATCCGATCAGCGGGTGTATCTTCTTTTCCTCACCCTTTGGCACGTATATCGTGAGGGGGTCTGTCCTCCTGTTGAGCGCCAACGTCCTTATGAGGCCTGCTATCCCTATCACATGGTCGCCGTGCGCGTGCGACAGGAACACTGCGGCTATCCTTGATATGTTGACAGAGAACGCCATCAGCTGCCTCTGCGTGCCCTCGCCGCAGTCGAAAAGGTAGACCTTCCCGTTGCGCTCTATAGCCACGCTCGGCAGTCCCCTCTCCTTCGTAGGCGCGGCGCCCGCAGTCCCCAGGAATATTACGCTCGTCATATATCAACACGCACGGTCTTGCTCTTAAGGTCTATCTTGAGTATCTTTATCCCTTTGTGCCTGGGCTGCACCGCCTCCACTGTCGCATTCCTGTTCGCCTTCAGGTCATCGATCAGCCCGTTTATCTCCCACATCCTTCCGTATATTGCGTCCCCTACCGCCTTGTTGTCCGATATCCTCTGGTCTATCTGGGCGAGTATCGCCCTCTGCTTCTCTATGCTCTTCTCGAGCTCCTTGACCGATTCGCTGGCCTCCTCCTCGCCAG
Source organism: Microcaldota archaeon (assembly GCA_028866905.1). Taxonomy (GTDB): domain Archaea; phylum Micrarchaeota; class Micrarchaeia; order Micrarchaeales; family Micrarchaeaceae; genus JAGWHI01. The sequence continues at coordinate 9,295 of JAGWHI010000006.1, read as the reverse complement.
GCAGCTCGTGATAGAACCGGTCGAGCATCTGGCTGAGGCTTTCGCATCTCTCTGCTTTCAGATCGGCATATTTTCCGATCGGAAGCACCGAATAGTCCACCACCTTTCCCGATTGGTCCCTGTAGATCGTCGGCTCCGGATTCATCTCCATCCTGGCGAGCGAAACCACAGCCTTCGCCGCGGATTCTATCGTTTCCGCAGTCAGGCCTGCAAGCTTCGCCTTCGGGTCCAGGCCCGCCCCAACGATCGCGTTCTCTATGTAGACCGTGCCTATGTTGATGTGCTTTGTTATCGAGGACATCAGCCTAGCCTCTGCGCCCTGCGCCTTAGCGCGCTCCAGCGCCATCGCCAGCGATTCCGCAGATACCTTCTCCGCCTCGGTCTGTGGCGCCTCGTACCTCTGCCCCTGTCTCACCTCGCGCTTTCCGTACGATGCGGTGGTGTAGGCCAGCTTTATCTGCATGGAGTCGTCCACCAGGATGAGGTTGCCCTTCCCGAACATCTCCACTATGATGGACTGGCGCTCCGCCCCCTTCTTCAGGCCTATCACCGCTATCCTGTCGTTGCCGTAGGTGTATATGTCCTCTACGGAGCACCCCTCTATGCGCTTCCGCATAGCCGATGCGAACCCGGTCGGGGATTCCGCGCTCTCAACATATGCGGTTATGTTCAGCGTCTCGCCCAGGACGCAGAGTAGGTCTGCCTTCCTTCCCTTCGCGCTGAACCTTATCCTGAACCTGCCCCTCTCTATCTCGTAGAAGCGGTCCACGTACATAGAGATGAGCTGGCTCCTGAGCTCGGCCGCCAGAAGGTCGATCTCGAGCTTGGATATCTCGCGCATCTTCAGCCCTTGAGCTTCTTCGCCCCCTCCTCCCTCGCTATCCTGGAGAACGCCTGGGCCCTCTTGCCCGCCATCGCCGGGGTCTCGAACGCCGTGCCTATCTGGACTATGTCCGCTCCAGCCGCGTACGCCGCCCTGAGGTCCGCGGTGTCGGTTATCCCGCCACCCACTATGTACGGTATGGATATCGACTTCTTGACCGCCGCTATCATCTCCTTCGGTATGGGCCCGGAGTTCTGCAGCTTCGGGTTGGATCCCGTGTCCGTGAGTATGAACCTGTTGCCCAGGTACTCGCCCGCGAGCGCAAGCGACGCCGCTATCTTCGGCTTCTCCCTTGGAACGAAGTTGGCGTCGCCTATCCATCCTGCGGTCCCGCCCGGATATACCACTATGTACCCTATCGGCAGCGGCTCCACGCTGTACGCCTGCACTATCGGAGCAGACAGCGCCTGCGCCTGCGTCATCCAGTACGGGTTCCTCGCGTTCATCAGCGACATGAAGTATATCGCGTCGGTATGCCTTGTTATCGTGCCTATGTTGCCCGGGAAGAGTATCAGAGGAACGTCTATCGCCTCCTTTATGCGCTTGGACGCCTCGTCCAGTATCTCCCCCTGCGCGCCTGTGCTTCCGCCTATGAGCACTATGTCCGCACCCCCGTCGGAAGTCGCCTTCGCCGTCTTCACGGCTACGTCCAATGAATCGTAGTCCAATGGGTCTATAAGGCTGAACAGCATGGATCCCTTGCTTTCCAGTACCTCGTGTATGTACAATTCAACTTTTCCCGGTTTCATAGAATTCCTTTTTGAAGTCGTTTAACATCTCAATCCCGTCCGTCTCTATGCGCCTCTTCGGCGAGAAGCCGAGGTCCGATTTTATCCTGTCTATGCTGATCACCCTGTCGCTCGCCAGGAAGTCGAACTCGTCGGAGGTGATGTTCTGCGTTCGGGCGCCCAGCTTCGCCAGCAGCACGCTGACGCGCCTCTTCGGCGACGGCACCTTGAGCTCGTGCGCAACTATCTCGAAAAGCGACTTCTCGGTGTGGTTTATGCCGTCGGTCACGTTGTATATCTTGTTGAGGCCGTCCTTGCCCTGCGCTGCCAGCAGCATCGCGTCGACCGCGTCGTCCTCGTGCAGCAGCGTCAGGTGGTTGTTCTCCGAGCCGACGAATATCATCTTCTGCTCCTTGATGAGCCTGAAAGCCTTGAAGAAGGAAGGCTTCTCGTAGTACCTGCCGTACAGAGTGCCCATGCGCACTATGGTGTACGATATGTTCGGGTGCGCCTCGTGGAACGACTCCACCAGGTGCTCCGCCATCAGCTTGCTCTCGGCGTACGGGCTGTCCGGCCTGGGCTTCGACTCCTCTGTTATGGTCTCGTTCCTCCCCCTGTGGCCGTACACCGACACGCTGCTTGTGAATATCAGGTGCGTCTTCGCGTCCCGCCCGTTGGCGTTTATGAACGCCTTCAGGAGGTTCTCTGTCCCTATGACGTTGATGTTGACGAGCTCGTCGAAAGTGAATTTGTGGCTGTACACCGCTCCGGCTATGTGGAATATCGTGTCCGCGCCCTTGCATGCGGTCTCAAGCTCACGGTCCTGGCCCTTTATGTGCAGCCTGAGGTCCGCCACGAATGGTATGACCCCGGCTGGCAGCTTCCTTATCTCGTCGCCTACCGAAAGGCCCTCCTTTAGTATGATGCGCACCTCGTTGCCCTGGGCAATAAGCCTCCTGACAAGAAGAGCGCCTATGCCGCTTGTCGCGCCGGTGACGAGGCAGACAGATTTGTTCTTAGCCATTGAGATCATTCTTGTGCTGGCCGTCCAGTACTGAAACCGCTATGTCCCTTATCCTGCCGGGCTCGAGCCTGCTGAGCGCGTACGGAACCCAATCCTTGCCGTACGGGACATACGTGTTCGGCGTTATCCCCTGCTTCACCAGGCGCTTGAGACGCCGCTCGCTGTAGCCTAATGGCATCTCAAATATTAAATGCCTTTTGTAGTCCCTGTTGAACCGCGCAATCCTCGATATCACGCGGTCATCGGATTCCTGTATGACGACCTTCGCCTTGCTCACGAGCAGCGCGCTTATGTACGACACGTACAGGTGGAAGGTGTCGTGCCTGTGGTCGTCGTACCCGTTCTTCTGGCCGCGCTTCTGCTTTGGCTTCCTCCCTGCGGCGTTCGCCGGCCTCTCGACGACCGGGTTCGCGTTGTATATGTGGGTCGTCAGCTTGACCATGTCGTTAGGCCTTATGTGCTCGCGTATCATCACCAGGTCGTGCACCTGAAGTATGGGTATCTCTATGCCGAGGTTCTGGTACAGGGGCTTGTACCTCCTGTACAGGCGGAGCTGGCGCTCGGTGCCTATGGAGCTCTCGGTCTCTATCCATATGGGTATCTTGGTCCCCTGGGCGCTCCTGAAAATGCCCTCCATGCTCTTGTTGAGCGTGTCCTCGCCCAGCGAGTAGCCGAGCTGGGACAGCCTTATGGATATCCCGGCGTTGAGGTGCAGCCTGTATATCTGCCTTATGGTCTGGGCGTAGGCGTTCAGGTTGTACCTCGCCTTGGTCGTGTCGTCGACGCCCTCGTTTATGAACGTTATCGTGGAGTGGAGGCCCTGCGCGTTGAGCTCCCTGACCTTCTCCAGCATGGAGTTGGCGGTGGAGCCAGCGATCTTCTTGCTGATCAGCTTGAACGCAAGCCTCCTTACTATGCTCTCCCTGTCCTCGGCCATTCGATCACATGTTCCTGCTGTACGCGCAAATCCTGTTCGCAGGGCAGTCCGCGCAGAGCGGTCTTGTCCTGCAGTAGTTCTTCCCCAGCTCCACGAACTGCGCGTGCATGTCCTTGTAGAGCCTTATGCTGGGCCTGAGCCTGTCCGTGAAGTACCTCTGCATGTCGTCGTACTTGGTGCCGCTGTCCATCCCGTATATGCGCGACATCGCCCTTATCGTGTAAGCGTCTACGACGAACGCCATCTTGTTCGCTGCGTAGAGCACGATGGAGTCCGCGGTCTCCTTGCCGATCCCGTGGAAGCCGAGGAGCGTTTTCCTCAGCTCTGTCCCTGGCAGCGAAAGGAGCCCATCCAGCGAGCCGTACTCGTCCATTATCCTAGCGGATATCCCCTTCAGCCGCCTCGCCTTCTGCCTGTAGTATCCGCTCGGCCTCACGCACCGCTCCAGCCTCTGCACTTTTGCCCTGGATATCGCGGCTATGCTGAGAAGCCTCTCCCTCTTCAGGTTCGCTATCGCCTTCTCCACGTTGGTCCACGCTGTCTGCTGCGTCAGCACAGCCCCTATCACTATCTCGTCCGCGGTGTCGCCAGGCCACCAGTCAAGGTATCCGAAGCGCTCCCTTAGCCTTGCGTAAAGGTCGTAGAGGTTGGTTCGCATACGAGCACGTAGTGCTATGCCTTAATCTCTCCGGAATCTATCTTCCTTATTATCTCCATCGGGCTCTGGCCTTCGCACGTGACTCCCATGCTCTTGCACGTGCCCAGCACCTGCTTCATACGGTCGGCAAGGTTGTTGCCGTAGATCGTGGCCTCCTTGGACTGCGCGATCTTCCTGACCTGGTCGATGGTGAGGTTGCCGACTGTCTCGTCCTTGGTCTTCGCCCCCGACGATATGCCGAGCTCCTTGAGTATTATGGCGCTGGTTGTCGGCGCTCCGATCTCGACCTTGAACTCCTTCGTGTCAGGGTTGATTATCACCTTTACCGGCACCTTTATGCCTGCGAACGCCTTGGTCTTCTCGTTGATCTCGCCTATTATCTGGTTTATGTTGACTCCCAGGGGCCCGAGCGCTGGTCCGAAAGGCGGGCCTCCCGAGGCCTTGCCGCCCTCGATCAATCCTGATACGGTTACGTCTGCCATAGTATCACAAGCGTCATGAGTTCTTCGGCGCCTTCTGGAGCACCTTAGCCGTGCTGGTCTTCGTGGTTATAGGTATCGGCACCACCACGTCCATAAGCTCGACCGTTATCTCGTCCTTGCTGTCGTCAACCTTGAGCACCTTCGCCTTGTAGCCCTTGAAGGGCCCTGAGCTGAACTCGACGGTGTCGCCCTTCTCTATCTCCTGGGCGTAGGTCTTCACCTCGAGCAGCTTGTTAACCTCCTCGCTGCTCAGCGGCTTCGGGAGTATGCCGCGTATGTTGCGCTCCTTTGTCACGAACGCGCGCGCAGCGACCTCGTCCTCCGCCTCGACTATTATGTATCCGCGCATGCCCTCGACAACCATTATCGAGTAGATGGGAAGGCTCACCTTGGAGGCGCGGCTCTGCAGCATCGTAGCGGCGATCCTCTCCTGGCCTGATGTCACTTTGACGACAAAATACACATCAATCACACTCCACAATAAGGGTGGGTTTTACACCAGTATATTAAATCCGCGTTTATATAAAGGTTATGATTGCGATGGCGGACAAGGAAAAGCCGCGCCGGTACTGGCTAGACAGGCACAGGAATCCCGGCGAGAAGCAGGCGGCGAAGAGGAGCTACATGGACGAGATGCGGCTCATCCTGACAAAGGAGGAGCTGGGCGAGCTCTCGAAGGGCTTCGACCTCCTGGGCAACATAGCGATCATAGATTTCACCGACAGGCTGAAAAAGAGGTCAAAGGAGATAGCCGGCGTGATACTGAAGTACAACAAGAACGTAGATACCGTAGTGGCAAAGGCCGGCCCGGTCGAGGGCGTCTTCAGGACGAGGAAGTACAGGTACGTGGCTGGCAAGAGGAGCTTCATAGCGAGCTACAGGGAGAACGGGTGCACGTTCGTGTTCGACATAAGGAAGACATACTTCTCTCCCCGGTGGTCTTTCGAGCGGTCGAGGCTGATGGCGATGGTCAGGCCAAAGGAATCGGTTGTCGTCATGTTCGCGGGAGTGGGGCCATTCGCGATCGAGATAGCCAAGGCGCACAAAGACGCAAGGGTGACAGGCATAGAGCTGAACGAGTATGCATGCAAGGCCTTCGCGGATAACATAAAACTCAACAAAGTGCCTAACGTCACATGCATCCATGGCGATGTGTCAAAGGCATCCAAGAACCCGGCACTTAAAAACAGCGCAGACCGGATAATCATGCCGCTGCCCATGAGCAGCCTGCAGTTCCTTGACGACGTTCTCAGGATAGCGAAGAGGAAATGCACGGTTCACATCTACGCGCTCGGCATGATAGAGCACGGCGGCGACTCCATCTGGAGGGCGATAAGTGCGCACGCCGAAAAGAACGGCTACAGGGTAAAGAAGATCTTCTCAAGGGTGGCAAGGCCCTACTCCGCAAGGGAGCAGGAGATGGTAATCGACTATTCGATCAGCAAATAGGCTACTTCTTGCTTAGCTCCACCAGGTCGAGCAGCCTCCTGTATGTGGGCGGGTGCGTGGAGAAGAGCCCGAGCATCGCGCCAGCAGGAGACGATCCTTTCCTCTTCGCCTCGTTCACCAGCTGGCTTACGTCGAGGTTGGGCAGAAGGTTCTGGAGCTGAGCCCTGTGCTCGTTTATCTCCTCTATGTCCTTTGCCGAACCGAACACGTCAACTATGTAGTACGATCTCGCGACTGTCGACTCCGGGCTCTGCGATTGCGATGAAACCGGAGCGGTTGCGTTCTGCAGCGTTATCTTCACCAGCGATGACGCAAGGTCCCTCGGCGACTTCGTGGCGTCGGCCGAGTACTCGTCTGCGAACGACTCCCTTGCCCGCGACAGCGAGAGCATGAGCAGCTGCGTTATCATGTACACAACGAATGCCAGGAATCCTATCAGTATAAGGTAGCCGACGTTGTTCCTGTTGCCGCCCATGCCGCCGAACATGCTGGAGAACATCAGGTTCTGCGCTATCATGTACGCAAGCATCGGTATGAACGACACTATCGCCATGACCGCTACGTCGTTGTGCCTGAGGTGGCCTATCTCGTGGGCGAGCACCGCCCTCAGCTCGTTGGTGTTGAGCATGGGGAGAAGCCCCTGGTGCACTACAAGAGTCGCGCTGTTCCTTGTCCTTCCGAAAACGTAGGCGTTAGGCTCCTTCGACGGGGATATTGCGACCTTCGGCATAGGCACGCCGGCCTGCTGCGCGAGCTCCTTGACCATCCTCTGTAGGTCCGGATGCTCGTTCGGCTTCAGGTACTGCAGCCTGGCAGCAATCTTCATTATGTCTGGGGATATGTACCACTGAGCAAGGAAGAATAGTGCAACAAAGATAAGGATCGGGAAGAACCCTGCCCCCAAGTAGGTAAGTATTGCGTATATTATCGCGAATCCTATCGCGAACACTAATGCGAGCGTTATGTACATCCTTGTTTCGAGTCCCATCCTGCTAACCATCTGGTCACCGTTATAAGTAGCAATAGTATTAGGTAGGGAAAACTATATCTACCTTACTCAGGGTTTAGCTTTGGCTCTCGGAACCCGTCCTCCTCATAAACTTCCCGAAGTACTGGAGCGCACCGGAAACCGCCAGTGCTGCGCCACCGCCGCCCATGGCAAAGGTGACGTACAGGCTCTGGGACTGGTCCCTCAGGACGTGCGAAATGTCTTGGCGCAGTAGCGCGTCCAGCGCCACAACCGCAGTCCCGAGCGCCAGGTTGGCCATGCCGACCCCCTTCCTGATATTGACCAGTGTCCTGTTGCTTGGCATATGCTCCGGACTTACTTGTTATTCCCAGATATAAATGGCTTGCTTGAACACCAATTCCGCTTAATGCACCTGAGGATTAGGATTTGGCTTCAGCTCTTAACCGTTGTGCAAGCTTCTCATCGGCTAGCCTATCGATTAGCCATCGCCAACGGGCGAGTTCTCGGTGTAGTATTAATTCAAAGTTATCCTTCATTTTGAACACTTTTTTTTATAAACTTCGTTAGTTTTTCTATACCTAATTTATTCTGTGAGATTTCATATATAAACCTTTCTAAAGTATCCTTCTCAGACGGCCTAATTGCTAACTTCAGTCCATTAAGTTCAAGAAATAGCACTGCACTTATAAAGCCTGTCCGTTTGTTTCCATCTAGAAATGGATGCATGTTTATTATTTCATAGAGATAGATAGCGGCTTTATGATTAATGTCCGCCTTAAGCGACTGGACTTTCGACACTATGAATTCAAGATTCCCTTCGTTTACTAACGTCCCGTCTGCCCCTACCTCCTTATTTATTCTTATTATCTGCTCCTTTGTTAGGTAAATTGTCATTACAAACTACTCTCTCTGGCAACGCTACCCTTATATAGATTTCCCTCGACAAACTAATAGCGACCAGTGTTCCGATGGCGGCAGGTGCGATTGAGGAGACCGAGACCGTAGACGAGCTCAGCAGGTACGCCAACGAGCTGAAGCTCGAGGAGCTCGTGCAGAACGCTACGTGGCGCGACATACTCGGCAGGCTCATAGACGACCACAGGATCGACCCCTGGGACATAGACATATCCAGGCTTGTCGAGGAGTACATAAAGGTCATAAAGCGCATGCGCGTGCTCGACCTCCGGGTGCCCGCAAACATAATCCTTGCCGCTTCGATAATGCTCAGGTTCAAGAGCGAGGCGTTCAGCGTCTTCGACATAATAGACGAGGCGCAGCAGATGGAGGAGTCCGCGGGCCACGTCGAGAGGATAAGGCCGAGCGTGGATCCGCTCACCCCAAGGGCGAGGCTGCAGCCCAGGCGCAGGATAACGCTTGACGAGCTGATGCACGCGCTCGACGAGGCGATAAAGATAGAGAAGAGGCGCGAGGAGGTCTACCAGAGGGAGCTACCGCCGCTCAACATAACTATCGACGAGAAGGGGATAGACGAGAAGATAGAGTCGGCTATGGACCACATAAGGTCCAACCTCGACACGGAGGGGCTGACCACTTTCGCCCACATATCCTCAAGGCACTACTCCCCTGACAACGTCATGCTCGACCTGTTCGTGCCGCTGCTCTTCCTGAACCACAAGAGGCGCATAAGCATCTGGCAGGAGGAGTTCTTCGGGGAGATATTCATAAAGGTGATGGAGCATGGCTGACGACGACCAGAGGACGTACCACAGGAAGCTTGTCGAGGCCGCGCTCTTCGCATCAGGCAAGGCTATGTCAGTGGACGAGCTGGGCAAGGCGCTCGGGATACTATCGCCAGGCTACCTGAGGAAGATACTTGACCAGCTTGTCGAGGAGTACACGGCCAAGGACAGCGCGATCATAGTGTTCAAGGCAGGTGAGAAGTACATGATGGGGGTCAGGGAGCCCTACTCATCGAAGGTATCGGACTTCGCTGGCCAGCCGGACATATCGAAGGGCGCGCTCCGCATACTCGCGTACATAAGCAAGAACGAGCCGATAATGCAGAACTCCGTCGTGAAGGCGTTCGGCAGCTCCACGTACGATTACATAAGGGAGCTCACGGAGAAGGACTTCATATCGGCAACGAAGACAGGGCGCACCAAGAAGCTCGAGACGACGAACACCTTCAAAGAGTACTTCGTGG
>JAGWHI010000026.1 GCA_028866905.1 Microcaldota archaeon | reverse complement strand
GATATTACGCAGTAGTTGATGGAGGAGCCTGTGGCGAACGATATTCCCTGCGTCAACTGGCTGTAGTTGTAGTTCGTGCCGTCTATGGTTATTATCGGTGATGCTCCGCACAGCGCCTGCGAATATCCGGGAAGCCCGAAGCCCACGTACGACACCGGAAGGAAGTCGAGCGTTATGTTGCCGAGTGTGCCCGAGTAGTTAGCCGTCACTATCACGTTTCCAACGACTGTGCTGTTGATGTAAGACAGAGATATGCCCGTCGTGTTTGTCCTAACAGGGTTTGGAGCAATTGTGTATCCGGTCTTGTTTGTGGTGAGGCTGACTGTCGCGGCCTCGAGCGGATACCCGAGCAGCTTTACGTGCACGAAGAGCGCATCCTTCTGGTTGTTAGCCGGTGGCCTCAGAGTGTTGGCGGTCACGCTGACCGTGACATTGGGGTTTATCTCGGGCTGTGCGTGCCCTATGAAACCCCCGAGGTAGACCTGCTCCGGTGCGGATTTGCAAGAGGTCGAAGAGGTCGGTATCGCCACAAGCCCGCAGTACCTCGCCTTCAGGTAGAGGTTCCCGCTCACAAGGTCGCCTATGGAGGTCTTCTGCGGCAGGGTGAGTATGCAGATTATCGAGCCGCCGGCAAGGACGAAATTCGGCTTGCAGGCGTTAGACGTCGAGTTCGTGCCGTTGAGGTTGGCGTATATTACAGGGCTTTCGAGCGGATACTTCTGTATGTTGGTAAGGTAGAACGCCACCACCGTCTGGTGCGTGGTTACGTTGGTCCCTATCACAAGGTCGTTGCAGTAAGCGCCGTCGACAAAGTTGCACGACGACGGTGCTATCTGGCCCGGGGAATTTATGTACGCGTAAAGGAGGACGCTGACTATGGCGACGAGCAGTATCGCCCATCCGTAGGTGAGGAGATACTCGAGAGCCGATTGCAGTCTTACTTCTCCTTCCCCAGCCATGCACAACCTGTTTTATGTTGTCGTCAATCAGCTATTAATAACCTATGCCTATATCGGCTAGGCCATGGTCGCTACGCCTTTCAGCATCATGTAAAGGCAGGCGTATGTCGGGAGCTCGATCTCCTTCCTGGAATAGGGCCCGAACTTCGTGCCGTTCATCTGGAAGCCAAGGGAATTCTGCACCTTGACCCTCATGGTTCCGCTCCTGAAGGCGATTGCGTCCTTCATCGGTTCGAACCCTTCGAGGTCCGATACCCCGCCCACGCTCTTGGCTATCAGCCCCGTGTCGCCGTGCAGCGTGTCAGGCAGCCTGAGCATGTGGTATATGTCCTTTGTGACGTTCTTGTCGATCGAGTTGCTCTGGCCTATCGCCATGCTGTCCAGCACGTTCTTCCAGAACTCCATCTTGTGCGGTATGCTCACGCGATCCCAGTTCCCGTTCGTGATGCCGAATATTATGTCGGCCTTCCTGTTGAGCAGCCTCCTCGAAGTCGCCTTGTCTATGCCTAGCTTCTCGAGCGCCTCCTCTCCCCTGTTCAGCGCGCTTATGAATCCCCTTGCGAACTTCCCTCGCCACCCGTAGTCTGTTGGGACTGGCCCTGAAAGCACCTCCCCTTTCCTAGCGACAATCCTCTTGCCGGCCTGCTCCGCGGAAGGTTTCTGCTGCCTCTTCTTCAGCCCGGATTCTATGTATATGCCGCCGAAGAACTCGGTTATGTCTATGTTGTTGCCAGCTATGTAGTCGCCTATGTTCTCCCTGGCGTACCCGTCGAGGCGGAAGTACTCCCTGTCCTTGACATGGACGTGGTACCCCCTGTTCCCGCTGAAGTTTATCAATATCTTCTCCTTCGGTATGCCGAAGTCCGGCACAAGGAATTCCTCCACGAGCCTGAAGGTCTCCTGCTTCACGCTGCTCAGGCAGGTCTCGCAGGTCCATCCCCTCCCGTGCACAACCTGGCACGGCAGGTCCAGGTCGCTGGCGTCGAGGTCGAATACCAGCTCTGAACCCAGCCATATCTTGTTGGGCATCGGCCTGGCCTCGGGCTTCTCGTAGCGTGCAGCGGAGCACGACACCGAGGCCGGCGCGTTCTCCATCAGGTATTTCCTGAGGGCGTAGTCGTCCCTGAATCCCTTATGCCTGAAGGCGACCTTCTTGCCGAAATCTCCGAACCCGAACTCCCTCTGGTTTATGTCCTCTACAGGTATGCGCGACTTGGAGTAGTAGTCTGCGAAGAGGTGCTTGACAAGCCTGGTCTCCTGTTCGGTCAGCATCCATATTAAATCCCAGTTTCTCTATAAAAACCCATTACAGAAGGTCTTTTTAAGTTAGCTCCCATATACCACCATGGCGGCTAGGGAGGAGATAAAGCAGGCGATAATACTCAGGATGGACCTGGAGATGAGCAGGGGCAAGATGGCAGCCCAGGCCGCGCACGCATCGCTTATGGGCTACTTCGACGCGGAGAAGCGCGACAGTGAAATTGCCAGGGAGTGGCTCGACACGGGGGAGAAGAAGATAGTGCTCAAGGTGCCTGACGAGGAGTCGCTGGTGAAGCTCTTCAAGGCGTTCGAGTTCAAGAAGGTGCCGTGCGCGCTCGTGACTGATGCGGGGCTGACCGAAATACCTCCTGGATCGAAGACCGCGCTCGGTGTGGGTCCGTGGAGGTCCTCGGAGATAGACCTGTTCACCAAGGGGCTCAAGCTGCTCTAGCCCGCACGTCTTATAAAACTCGTCCCCCAATACGTATCATGGTGCGAAGGGAGAAGGCCGTAGACGATGTCGTAAACGCTGCAAAGCGCGCGGGCCTGAACATCAGGGCGATGGGCCCAGAGCAGACAAAGGCTTTCGTGGAGGGCGCAAAGAAGCAGGAGGCCAACTATACGGTGGTCCTAAGCGTCGGCGAGGCCAGGGAGCTGGAGGCCGTGCTCAGGCCGGACATGGAGAAGCAGGAGTTCTACGGCATATCTACGATCGAGACCGTGCGGAAGGTCTACGACAAGCTCAAGGACCCGAATGGCAAGGTGGAGCTCAAGCTCAACCCCTTCCAGGGCGGATTCATACTCTGCGCCCTCAACGACACCCGCAGGAAGGGCTTCTACGTGGATGCGCTAATGCAGAAATTCGATGATGTAGGGGAGAAGATACTCGGTGAATGAATGGTTCCGGCCCACAAATACGTCTGGTACAACGGCTCGTTCAAGAAGTTCGATGACGTGAAGGTGCACGTGTTCACGCACACGCTGCAGTACGGCAATGGCGTCTTCGAAGGGATAAGGAGCTACCCGACGGCCAACGGGAAGGTCGCGGTCTTCAGGCTGAGGGAGCACATAGACCGGTTCCTCAACGGCGCCAAGGTGCTGCACATGAGGATACCGTTCACAAGGCAGCAGCTGATGGACGCAGTTGCCGACACAGTGAAGAAGAACAACGCCAAACACTCCTACATAAGGCCGCTCGCCTACTACGAGACCTTCGGGATATCGCTTCACGTAGCGGACGAGAAACCGAGCGTTTCCATAACCACTATGGAGTTCGGGGAGTACATAAAGGGCAAGGAGCGCGGGCTCAGGTGCATGGTGTCTTCGTGGAGAAAGGTCGACTCGTCGATGCTGACCCCGCTAGTCAAGGCGACGGGGAACTATCTCAGCTCTGTACTTGCACTCTCTGATGCGAAGGCAGCAGGCTACGACGAAGTAATACTCCTGTCTGAGGATGGGCACGTCGACGAAGGTTCAGGAGAGAACATATTTCTGGTCGAGAACGGCAAGCTGGTAACCCCTGCGAAGGATGCCAACATGCTCTTCGGGATAACCCGTGATTCGATAATCAAGATCGCGGAGAGCATTGGGCTTGAAGTCGAACAGAGGCCGGTGCACAGGGAGGAGCTGGTAATGGCGGACGAAGTATTCCTGACGGGAACCGCGGCCGAGGTGACGCCGGTTGTCAGCATAAACGGAACGGGAGTCGGCAACGGCAAGATAGGGCCCATCACCAAGATGGTAAACGACAGGTACATGAGGATTGTCACAGGCCAGGACGAGGAGTTCAAGCACTGGCTTACGTATGTCTGATTGCATGGACAGGAAGTCTATAGCTGCAAGCCTCGATCGTTACGATTTGACAGAGTTTCAGAAGCGGATTCTCATTAAGCTGTTGGATGTTCCTAGGGGCAAAGTCGTAACGTATAAGGATCTTGCCCGGATGGCAGGCAGGCCGAATGCATACCGCGCAGTCGGCACAGCGATGAGGAAGAACCCTCTCCCGATAGTGATCCCGTGCCACCGTGTGGTAAGGAGCGACGGCGACATCGGGGACTACTCCAACGGCGGAAGGGCCCGCAAGATTCGGCTCCTTAAGTCGGAGCATGCGCTCCGCTAGGAAAAAATTAAGGCCGGCGTCCCCGCCGGCCACAACCCCACCCAGGGCACTAATCCTATCCTGTTCTAGATGTGTTTGGCTGACACCATCATTGGCACCCTATAGCCTATCGATGGCGCATTCCATTCCCTATTGTAAGCGTTGCCCCTCCTAACGGTGCCGAGTGACGACATCCCCGCCTTTGTCAACGCCAGCGGCTCGCCATGCCTCTCCTTGCTGGCAAAGTCCAGGACCTTCTTCTCCTTCAGCCTGTTGAGGTTGTACCACACTGAGCTCTTGGAGAAGCCGTAGCTCTCCTCCATGTAGTTGACGAACCCAGAGGCGGTGTCAATCCTGTCGCTGCCTATCTCAAGCACTATAAGCTGTTCGCGCTTGCTCAGCTTCACGCCCCCAGCATACTCTCTACTCTCTATCGTTTGGCCCACATAAAACACCCCAAAAACCTTAGAAGGATTTTACGCAGCCAAACGGGCCTGTAATGCTAATATCCTCATGGTCCCTATAATTCCTATAAAGGAACCATTGCAGTGGCTGACAAAATGAGGCGCCTTTCCATACCAGACGTTCTTTGCCAACTGCATGTGCATCACACGCTTCTGCGTGTAAGTATTTCAAGATTTAATCAACAGCATAATATAAAAAGCTTGTGTATAGGAAATTTACCACGATTCGCTAGGACGTCCTACACATTATTAATACCTTGAGTGCGCATCATCTGCTGTTTCCTACGGGCTAAACGAATGGTCTAGATGGAGAAATCCGAAACTTTCGACAAGGGCTACACCAAAAGGGCGCTGATCCTGTTCGCCGCGTTCATCATCATAGTGATGTACATCGAGACGATGCTGGTGCCCTCGCTCCCTGCGATAGCGCAGCAGTTCAACATCAACGCTGCCGAGGTGAGCCTAGTAGTCTCGCTCTACCTGGTGTCCGGCGTGGCCCTCAGCCCGATAGTCGGCAAGCTGGGCGACATCTACGGAAAGAAGCGCATGCTGAACTACCTGCTGCCCATATACGTCGTTTCGCTCGCGTTCACTGGTTTCGCGCCCAACTACCTCTTCCTGATCATAGCGAGGACTATACAGGGTATAGGGCTCACGATATTCCCGCTCGTCGTCAGCCTGATACGAGAGGAATTCCCTAGGGAAGAAGTGCCTAGGGCGACAGCCATAATAGCCGCGATGTTCGGGGTCGGGTCTGCGATAGGCCTGCCTATCGGATCGCTCGTGTCCAACTCTTTCGGCTGGCAGGCGACCTACCATACCGCCCTGCCGTTCGTTCTCCTCTTCGCGATCCTGATAATGAAATACGCGAGGGAATCCAAGTACAAGAGGCCTGACGCGAAGGTCGATTATATCGGTGCCATAGGCCTCGCCATAGGGCTCGCGATGGTGGTATTCGGCCTGTCTGAGGGGACCTCCTACGGATGGACATCGCCGCTGATACTGACTCTGCTGATAGTTGGCGCGGCAGCGCTGGTGGCGCTGCACTTCTACGAGCGGCGCCTCGATGAGCCGGTCCTGAACCAGCGCCTGCTGAGGATAAGGAACGTGATGAGCGCCAACCTGATAGTGCTTGTCGTCGGCTTCTCGTTCTTCTTCTCGTACCAGGCGTATGCTTACATGTTCGAATCGCCAGCGCCTCTGGGCTTCGGACTCTCGATATTCGAAACGGGGCTAGCCATGCTGCCGTTCGCGCTCGCTAACGTGATAGTTGCCCCGCTGGCCGGCAAGTGGATACCGAAGACCGGGGTGAAGCCCTTCTTCATAGCCGGTGGCATCGTATCCATCGTAGGCTTCGCGATATCCGCGTTAGCTCCTGATGTCGTCATAACGCTTATAGGCGAGACCCTGGCCGGACTGGGGGTCGTGTTGATAAACGTGCCTACGATAAACCTGCTGGTGCTGAGCATAGAGCCGAAGGAGATGGGGCTCGCTACATCCATGAACGCGGTGTTCAGGTTCCTGGGCAGCACTCTCGGCGCCCCGGTGTCTGGCCTCTTCATAGCGCAGTTCGTGTCCAGGACGGCCTTCACTTACGACTTCTACCTCGCGATAGCGGTCACGGTTGTCGGGATAATAGTGTCGATGTCGGCCGAGGAGATACTGGGCAAGAACAAGAAAGTGCAGGAGATTGAGGAGAAGGTCAGCGTATAGCGCTCATGCGCCAATGCTGGCTATGTCCTTGAATCCATGGAGCTGAGTCCCAACCTCGTCTCCGGAATTGAATATCTCTATCTTTATCTTCCTCTCTTCTGCCTTCTCGAGGAGCCTCTGTATCGCGGCATCGTTGAGCATGCTGTCGTTGACGAGTATCACGTCCGAGTTGAATTCAGCCATTGCCCTCTCCACGTTCTCCGCCCCGTATGCGGACCTTCCGGTGCTTAGGTTGTTCAGGAATTCGCCCATGAGCTTGAACTCGGCCCGTATGCGCTCGCTCCTGAGTATGTTGGCGACCCTCTCGCTCTTTACGAGCTCGTATATGCCGGACCTCTCCGCGTAGCTTACGCTCTCGAATATCAGTTTCTTCTCCGTCTTCTTCAGCAGCTCCTTCGCCTCTAGGTGGGCCTTGAACTCGTCCTTTGTGAATCCCGGCCCGGCTATGATAACCGTGTCGACCTCCATCCCGTTTATCAGGTCGAACAGCTTCTTGAAGTAGTTGGCCTTCTGCTCCGCGAACTCCTTGTTGGACATCCTCTTGCTCAGCCCGCTGTACACCTCGTTCATGAACTTCAGGCCGAAGCCCAGCATGTACGCCGGCAGCGCCTTCTCGTCGTCCATGGCGACCAGCCCCAGCCTCGGCTTCCTGGATTCTGCGACTGCGTTCCTCACGACGTCGACAATGTACTTGTGCCACTTCGGCTTTATGACCTGGAGGATGTCGCCCGGCGCTATGTTGAGGGTGTGGTAGCTGTTGAGCCGCACATATTCCAGCGGCCGCCCCTCGACGATCTTGCCGAGGAACCTGAGCCGCACCGCGTTCTTGTCGAGCTCGGCCTTCTCCACGCGCAGGGTTATCACCACCTCCTTCATCTCGCCAACGTCGCCTTCGTGGCCCTTGAACCTGCGCATGCTCTCAGACTTGACAATGTCGTTTGGAAAAGTTATCCGCTCGATGGTCCACAGGTCGTCGAGAGTGTCCACCCTAACCTTGAGTACGCCTGTGCCCTCCTGGAAGCTTATAAGTCTCATTTATAACGCCGGAAACGAGCAATAATATATACCCTACCATACCTATTAATAGCGCTTCTTTCCTCGGTGGAAAATCCCATGTACACATTCCTTTTTTCGATTACCCAGAGCATACTTGGCCTGTTCGGGAGCGCAAGCGGGGGCATAATGACGTTCATCTCCTCGCACGGCTATCTCGCGGTCTTTGTCCTGATGCTGCTTGAGGGCTCTTCGGTGCCTGTGCCAAGCGAGATAGTGCTCCCCGCCGCAGGCCTACTGGCGTCGCAGGGCGTAATCAACCTCTATCTCGCCATACTGGTCGGATTGCTGGGCAACACCATCGGGCTTGTCATCGACTACTATATCGGATATTTCATAGGAAAGGAGATAGTATACAAGCACCTCGAGTGGTTCCACATGAAGCGGTCGAGATTGGACGCGTTCGATAGGTGGTTTGCGGCAAACGGCGCTGCTGCGGTGTTCTTCACGCGAATGATCCCGCTCATAAGGACGCTCATAAGCTTTCCCGCCGGCTTCGCCAAGATGCCAAAGCTGAAGTTCTTCGGGTACTCGATAGCGGGATCGCTGGTATGGGATTCCGTGCTCGTGCTCTTCGGCTACTACCTGTTCTCCTATGTCCACAGCGTCCCGCTCATTCTGGGCGCCATAGGCGCATTCGCAATAGTGCTGTACGCTATATACCACCTCTTCATTAAGCGCATGGTGAGAAGGAGGAGATGATGCCGCAGAAGGAGCCTAACGCAGAGTCCATGAAGATAGGCAAGAGCACCGCGCACGTCGTCAGCCTGCTGATGATAGGCAAGATACTCTCCTTCGTGCTTGCGGGCGTATCACTGATAGTGGTCGCCAGGTATCTCGGCCCTGC
>JAGWHI010000005.1 GCA_028866905.1 Microcaldota archaeon | reverse complement strand
ACGCTGCCCGAGAAGGTACCGCATGAGGGGTTTGCCGGTATTGTGGTCGTAGTAGTCGAAGTGCTGGTTGTAGTGGAGGTGGATGTACTGGTCGATGTTGATGTTGAGGTGCTCGTAGAAGTCGATGTGGAAGTAGAGGTACTGGTCGATGTTGATGTCGTAGTGGTCGTTGTGGTGCTGTAGAAGTCGGCCGTCTCTGTGGCGGGAGCTGTTATCGTGAAGGTGTTGGACGTCGATGCGCCTGCGTACGGGCTGCCGGTCCACCCGTTGAAGAACCAGCCTGGGTTCGTAATCTCATTTATTGTGACCGGGCTCCCGCTATTGAACCACCCATTGCCCGGGCTAACAGTACCGCCGAACGACGGGTTTGCCGATTCTGAGAGGTGGTATTGGGTAGCTGGCAGTATCACGATGGTTGTGTTTCCGTTTACGTTTATGATCCCGCACTGGTCGGTGTATGCCACTCCGCCTATCACTATGCTGTTGAAGATGTACTGCGTATCGCCGTCCGAACATGCAGGAGATATCACGCAGTAGTTGTGCGACGAACCGGTTGCGAATGACAGTTGCGATGTCAGTTGGGCATAGTCGTAGTTAGTGCCGTCAATCGTTATTATCGGCGACGTTCCGCAGACGCTTGCCGAATATCCGGGCAGGCCGATTCCTATGTAGGACACGGGCAGGAAGTCAAGGATTACGTTGGCGACGGTCCCCGAATAGTTTGCTGTCACGATGACATTGCCGACTGTAGTGCCGTTGATGTACGACAGTGCAGTTCCTGTAGCATTCGATCTTACGGGATTAGGAGATACAGTATACCCCGAATTATTAGTTGTGAGGTTCACAGTTGCGGCATTGAGCGGATATCCCAGGAGCTTCACATGCACGAAGAGCGCATCCCCCTGGTTGTTGGCCGGCGGTCTTAGGGTGTTGGCTGTTATCGAAATGGTAACATTGGGATTAATCACAGGCTGGGCATGTCCGACAAAGCTTCCGAGAAACGTCTGGTACGGCGCAGCTGCGCATGAGGCTGCAGAGTTAGGTATGTTTACCAGACCGCAGTACTTGGCCTTGAGGTAGACGTTCCCAGACACCAATGCGCCAAGGGTGGTGGTTACCGGGAGATTTAGTATGCAGATTATGGATCCGCCAGCCAGCACGAAGTTCGGCTTGCATGCATTGCCTGTAGAGTTTGTGCCGTTCACATTCGCATATATCATCGGGCTTTCTATTGGATATTCCTGGATGTTGGTGAGATAGAACGCCACCACGGTCTGGTGGGTGGTTATGTTTGTTCCCAGTACCATATCGTTGCAGTATGCCCCATGGATGAAATTGCAGGAGGATGACGCTACCTGGCCCGGTGAATTAATATAGGCGTAGAGCAACACCATGGCAATAGCTATTATCACGAGCGCCCATCCGTACGTTATTAGGTACTCCATAGCGGACTGCTGCCTAGCTCTTCCGGTTGATATTTCTATAGGCTCTCACTACTCGGACGTACCCGCGCTGGTATGACTTACTCCAGGAGCCAATAAAAACCTTTTCTCCACAGCATCGCCGATTGATCCCCTAGATACGCCCATCGGGAAGCTCCACGTATCCAGTCATCGTTTATATACCTTGCCATCGCATTTAGAGCGTGGGCGAATGGCAGAGCTTATGGATTACATGGAGGCGAACCGGCTCCTGAAAAGGTACGGGATCTCCGCGGTCGAGAGCTCCTATGTCAAGAGCCCCACCGACGCGATCTCATTCTTCAGGTACGTTAAGTCCCCGATAGTGATGAAGGCGATATCGGAGAAGGCGCTGCACAAGTCGAGGAGCGGCCTGGTGATGCTCAACCTGGACACTGCTGAAAAGGCAAGGAGGGCTTACGACGAGCTTTCGAAAAGGGCCGCGAAGTTCAAGCCATACAGGATACTTGCGCAGAAGATGCTGCCCCACGACGTCGAGATAATAGTCGGCGGGCGTGAGGATCCGCAGTTCGGCAAGATTATGCTTCTGGGGCTTGGCGGGATATACGTCGAGGCGTTCAGGGACTTCGCCGTCAGGGTCTGCCCGATAACGGACTTCGACGCCGGGGACATGATAGACCAGCTGCGCGCGAGCCACATAATAGCAAAGGACGAGCAGTCCAGGAGCATGCTGAAGGGCGTGCTGATGAGGGTCTCGAAGATGCTTTACAACAACGGATCGATCGGCGAGCTTGACCTGAACCCGATGGTGATGGACGGGAAGCGCTACGTCGCAGTCGACATAAGGGTGTTGAAGTGATTGACGAACGAACCCGGATTTTCGACCTCAGGCACATGATGCACCCGCGGAGCGTAGCGATAATAGGGGCGTCCAACACTCGCGGGAAGGTCGGGCACATAATACTCCAGAACTATCTTGATGCGGGCTTCGACGGCAAGCTGTACCCGGTAAACATAAAGGGGGACAAGCAGATACTCGGCATCAAGGCTTACAAGAGCGTGCTCGGCATCAAGGCGAACATCGATCTTGCGGTTATAGCCATACCGGCGGAGGGTGTTCCGATGGCTATGGAGCAGTGCGGCAAGGCCGGAGTCAAGAGCACGATAGTGGTGAGCGGCGGGTTCTCGGAGGTCGGCGCGACCGACCTGCAGGACAGGCTGGCAGCCATCGCTAAGAAGTACAACATGCCCACCCTGGGGCCGAACTGCCTTGGGGTGATGGATCCAAGGTCGAGGAGCGACACCCTCTTCCTGCCATCGTTCAAGCTTGACAAGCCAAGAATCGGAGGGGTGAGCTTCGCTGCGCAGAGCGGGGCCGTAGGGAGCACGGTGCTGGACCTGATAAGCAACGAGGGTTTCGGGCTCGCGCGCTTCATATCGTACGGGAATGCCGCAGTGGTGGACGAGGTCGACATACTCCACTACCTGGCCAACGACAAGGACACCAAGGTAATAGTGTTCTACATAGAGGGCGTGAAGCGCGGCAGGGAGTTCATAGAGATGGTCAAGCGCACGACCAGGGTGAAGCCAGTAATAGTCATCAAGGGAGGCACCACGCCTGCCGGCGCGACCGCGGCGCATTCGCACACCGCCGCTCTGGCGGGAAGCAACGAGGCGTACAGCGCTGTGTTCAGGCAGTTCGGGGTGGTGCAGGCGGACGACATAAGCGACGTGCTCCACTACGCCAAGGTACTTGACACGCAGCCGGCGACGACCGGCAACCGCGTCGCTATAATAACCAACGGCGGCGGTACAGGCGTGCTTGCAACGGACGCGCTCTACAGGAACGGCCTTGTTCTGCCCGAGCTCAGCAAGGAGTCCAAGGAGACGCTCAAGAGGATGATGCCGAGCACGGTCAACATAACACTCCCGCTCGACCTTGTCGGCGACGCGGACGACAAGAGGTTCAGCGACGCGCTGGGCGTGGTCAGCGCTGACCCGAACGTCGATGCGCTGATGGTGATCGCGCTCTTCCAGACGCCGGGCGCCGACTCCAGGGTAGCGGAGACGCTCATACACTACGGGACGCAGTCGCCGAAGCCGCTCGTGGTGGTCAGCATCGGGGGCAGCTACACCCTGGCGCACAAGAACATGATAGAGAGCTCCGGCGTGCCCGTTTACGATTCGCCCGGCTCTGCGGCAAGCTCGCTCGCAGCTTTGATCAGGTACGGCCAGTACAGGCACAGGGTTGGTACTCTATGATAAAGGTAACCAACAGGATAAAGGGGATAATAGAGCGCGACAGGAAGGTGTTCCTGACTACCACCCGCGGCTCCATACCGTTCGTAGCTTCGAGCGGCGACGGGGATTTCGCATATGACATAGAGGGGAACAGGCTGATAGACTTCTCGAGCTTCATATCCGTGTACAACCTGGGCGTGAACTCCACCGACGACGCCAGGCGCGCGATAAAGTCGCAGGTCGACAGGCTGATGCACGCGGCGTTCACGGACTACTATTCGGAGCTGCCGGTCAGTTTCGGCGAGGACCTGTTGAGGATGTTCCCCAAGGGGTTCGGCAGGATATTCCTGTCGAATTCGGGCACAGAGGCCAACGAGGCGGCGATAAAGTTTTCCAGGATATTCACGAAGAGGCCGTACATAATATCTTTCTACAACGCCTTCCACGGCAGGACCATGGGCTCGCTTGGCCTGACCGCAGCGAAGAGCGTGCACAGGGAGCACTTCGGGCCTTTCAGCGGCGTGATACACGCGCCGTATCCGTACCCCTACAGGTGCCCATTCAGCCACGACCACGCCGAATGCGGTATGGACTACATCGAATATCTCAAGGATTACGTTCTCTCCAAGGAGGTTTCGCCGGAAGAGGTCGCTGCGATATTCCTGGAGCCAGTGCAGGGGGAGGGCGGCTACATAGTCCCGCCACAGAATTTCGTCAGGGAGCTCAGGAAGCTGGCTACGGAGCACGGCATACTGCTCGTGTCGGATGAGGTGCAGGCGGGCTACATGAGGGCTGGAAAATTCCTCGCCCTTGACAACTTCGGCGTCGCTGCGGACATCTACACGATGGCAAAGTCGCTCGGCGCAGGGCTGCCGTTCGGGGCGACCGTGACCAGGAGCAGCCTGGGGGACATACCGGCAGGGGCGCATGCAAACACTTTCGGCGGCAACCTCGCGGCTGTGGCCGGTGCGCACGCGCAGCTCAAGTATCTGGAGAAGAACAGGCAGCAGCTGGAGAGGCAGGTTAGCGATAAGGGCAGGGCTATACTCAGGAGGCTCATGAAGATGAAGGACGATTACGACATCGTAGGGGACGTCCGCGGGCTCGGGATGATGATAGGCGTAGAGCTTGTGAAGAGCAAGAGGGGCAAGGAGCCCGCGGCTAAGGAACAGGAACAGGTCATCATGGATTCGTTCATGAACGGGCTGCTGCTGCTTCCTGCAGGCCAGTCCACAATAAGGATAATACCGCCGATAACGGTAAGCAGGGAGAACCTCGAGAAGGGCCTGGACATATTCGAGAAGGCTGTTGCGAAGGCGGACAAATCGCTAAGGCACAAATAGCAATTTATAACCTGCCGGACCAATAATAGCTACTTCTTGTTTTGGTTCGATGGCTGTAAGAATCGAGTGCTTCGTTATAGACGTTGATTACACCACAAAGGATAATCAGGTCTACATAAGGGTTACTGCGAAGTCTGGCGAAGGGAAGTCGTACGAGCTTGTAGACAAGGGATTCAGGCCCTACTTCTACCTGCTTCCTAAGGAAGGCGTAACAGCAGGCGAGGTAATGGATTTCTCCTTCCCTGAAAGAGACACTATGATAAGGGCCGTCCAGGTGGATGAAGAGAAGAGAAGGCTCTTCGGCAAGACTGTAACGTTTTTCAGGATAACTGTCGCTACGCCCACCGACGTGCCGAAGCTGTCGGGTGCCTTGGCCAGGTACGGCCAGGCCTACGAATCTGACATACCCTTTGCGAAGAGGTACGTTATAGATACGGGCATAGTCCCGCTGACCAAGTACTCGTTTGAGATAGAGCGTGATGGCGAGATCAACGCGATAAAATCTTACGCCAAATCTGAAGACTCCTCCATGCCTGCGCTCAACGTCCTCTGCTTCGACATTGAGACCTACAATCCGCTGAACATACCCAGGCCTGACAAGGACGCTGTGATAATGATAAGCTACGCCTATGTCTCGAATGGAAAGTCAGGGCATCAGGTGATAACCTACAGGGATACTGACGAGGGCTCAACACTTGTGGTCAAGGACGAGAAGCAGATGTTCAAGGAGTTCATAAAAAAATTAAACGAGCTTGACATAGACATAGTTTCGGGCTACAACTCAGCCAATTTCGACGTGAAGTATATGCTCGAAAGGGCCAAGGCCATCGGCATCGAATGCAATTTCGGGAGATACTCGGGAACGACGCGCATAGAGAGGCATGGCCTAGTGGACATGGTGAAGATGCCGGGCCGCGTCCATGTCGACATGTATCCTGTAGTGAGGTTCGTGCAGGTAGTGGGCGCTCAGGAGAACATACTCAAGCTCGCGGACTACAAGCTCAAGACTGTCTATGAGGCGCTCAGCGGCGGCAAGAAGGTAACAGTAGAGAACAAGCAGGAGATTTGGAAAATGTGGGACGGCCCGCAGGAGACCTTCGACGAGCTCGTGAGATACAACCTGAGCGACTCCGATGCGCTGGAGTTCGTATACGATACGCTGATGCCCCTTATGGCAGAGCTCTCGCGGATAACCGGCGATATGCTGAGCGATGTGGTCGTGTCAACTGCAGGCCAGCTCGTCGAGTTTACGCTCATGAGGTTCGCAAGGTCGTTCGGTGAAGTCATACCCAACAAGCCTGACGACACGGAAATAAGGAACAGGCAGTACAACCCGATAGAGGGGGCCTATGTCAAGACGCCAGAGGCTGGAGTTTACGACAATATTGTGGTATTCGACTTCCGTGGTCTGTACCCTTCGATAATCATATCCCACAACATAGACCCGTCCTCGCTCTGCACAGACTGCACAGACTATTTCGAATCGCCGACCGGCGACAGGTTCGACAAGAAGATTAAGGCGATAACGCCGACGATACTGGGGCTCTTCATAGAACAGAGGACATCGATAAAGAAGCAGTACAAGAAGGATCCAGACAACGTAATGCTCGGCGCTAGGTCGCAGGCGCTCAAGATAGTAGCGAATTCCTTCTACGGATACCTGGGCTATGCAAGGTCCAGGTGGTACTCTAGGCAATGCGCAGGCAGCGTAACAGCCTACGGAAGACAATACATAGCCGATACCATAGAGCAGGCAGGGAAAGCTGGATTCAAAGTGCTCTACGGCGACAGCATAGGCAGGGATTCCATAGTTAGAGTACGAGTAGGGAGGCGCGGAATGGAATATAAGAGGATAGAGGGATTGTTCTCCAGCATTGACGAGCTGGGGCCGCAGGGAAAAGAATACCACTTCCCTAAGGATCTTTATGTGGAAACGCTTGATGGGAACTGTTCTGTTGCGCTTAGGAAAGTTAATTACGTGATGAGACATAAGACGAAGAAGCCGATGTACCGCGTATGGCTCACGAATACACTGTATATCGACGCCACTGAGGACCACTCTTTAATAGGGTTCGTAGGCCTGGCAAAGATGAAGGGCCCTGTGCATGAACGGCTTGTTCAAGTCAAACCCACGGAACTCCGGCGAATTTCAAATTCGCTGGTCGTAAAGAAGAAGTCGTACCCATGTGGGGAAGTTACTCGTGGTTATAATAGGCTCCTGTACGAGCTTATGGGCTTTTTTATAGGAGATGGTTCATTCCACAGAGTTAAATACAGAGGCAAACCGTATCGGATTTATTACCTTGGTATAGCCGCGGGTAAAGAGGGTGACGAAATACTGGGAAATCTTTTGGAACCACTTAAAAGGGCGGGGGCGATAAGGAACATTGTTGATAAGGGCAGGGGTGACTTTTTAATCAATGGCCTTGAAATGGTTAGGCTTTTTGAAAAAGAGATTCTGCAGGACGGCAAAAAAAGGATACCGGATTTCGTGTTCCGTGAGAAGAAGGAGAATGTGATCAGTTTCTTGAGGGGCTTATTTTCTTCTGAAGGTACTGTAATTATTAGGGGCGGTAAACCGATAATTAGATATACGACTATTGACCGAGGGCTTGCAGACCAGATACACAGGCTACTTTGGGAAGTTGGGATATCAAGCTCCGTATTTAGGGAGAATAATGAAAATATGTATGGAGGAAAAGGCAGCGGAACGTTTAGTTACCATATTCATGTAAAGAACAACGACAGGTTCGTTAAGGATATTGGTTTTATTACCAAAGCCAAAACAAAAAGGATATCGGGCTATAAGGAAACGTCTTTCCAAAAAAGGCACATACGAAACTTAGACTTCGATATAAGCCAGGTAAGGAAGGTCGAGAGGATCAGCTACGACGGCTACGTATATGACCTTGGGGTCAGGGGATGCCACAGGTTCTTTGCCAATGGGGTGCTTGTCCACAACACCGACAGCATTTTCCTGATGCTTGCAGGTAAGAGCAGGGACAGCGCGTACGACTTCCTTAAGACCGTTAACGCTGTCCTCCCTGCGGGCATGGAGCTGGAACTTGAGGACTTCTACAGGCGCGGGGTGTTCGTAGGAAAGAAATCAGCTAAGGACGCAACAGGCGCGAAGAAGAAGTACGCGCTGATAAACGAGGCCGGCCGCATAAAAATACGCGGCTTCGAGCTTGTGAGGAGGGACTGGTCCAGGATCGCCAGGGACACACAGAGGATGGTGCTCAAGACCATACTGGAGGAGGGCAGCCCGGAGAAGGCTGCGGCCATAGTGAAGGATGTTGTGCAGAGGCTGCGCGGCGGGAAAGTCCCGCTATCGGACCTTGTTATAAGCACGCAGCTCAGGAAGGGCATGGACAGGTACGATTCGAAGTCCCCGGAGCTCGGAGCCGCAAGGAAGGCCGTGGAAGCGGGATTCAAGACCAAGTACGAGGTCGAGCACTCGGTGATAAACTACATAATAACCAGGAGCGGGTCGAGCATATCGGAGAAGGCGCAGCTCGAGGGGATGGCGAAGGACTACGACCCTGAATACTACATAGACCACCAGGTGCTTCCAGCAACGATGAAGCTGCTCAAGGAGCTGGATTTCAGCGAGGAGCAATTGAAGGACTCGGGAAAGCAGAAGAAACTTATGTGATTTGATGGAGGGACACGAACACACTCATGAATTGGACATAGGAAAGATGAAGCTTGTCGGATCCGCAACGATAGAGGCGCTCAGGTATGCCAAGTCGATAACAAAGCCCGGCGAAAGGCTGTTGGATGTGGCGGAAAAATCGGAGAGGTTCCTCCGCGACAGGGGCTTTGACCTCGCGTTCCCGATAAACCTCTCGATAGGGTCAGACGCTGCCCACTATACCCCGTCATACATGGAGGACAGGGTCTTCACTGCGGAGGATGTAGTTAAGCTGGACTTCGGCGCAGCAAAGGACGGGATACTGGGCGACTGCGCAGTAACGGTCGACCTGTCCGGGAAGCACCTCAAGATGGTCGAAGCTGCGGAGAAAGCGCTGGATGGCGCGATATCGATGGCAAAGGCCGGGGTGAAGGTCAGGGAGATAGGCAGAGAGATAAACAGGGTAGTCTCCGCTGCAGGGTTCAGGCCCATACAGAACTTAGGAGGGCACGGAATCGAATCCGGAGACCTGCACACGGGAGCTTTCGTGCCCAACTTCGACAACGGCGACGACACCGAGCTCGAGGAGGGGATGGTGATAGCGATAGAGCCATTCGTCACGGACGGCAGGGGTGTCGTTTCTGAGGGAGGCAGCTGCGAGATATACGATTTTGTTTCCGATGTCCAGATCAGGTCCCGCGACGCGCGCGACATACTGGCAGAGATAATGGGGAAATACCCCTCAGAGCCTTTCGCTGTCAGGTGGCTGTCCAATGTCATCAATTCTAAGTTCAGGCTTTACGCTGCGATAAGCGAGCTTGTGAAGGCAGGCGCGATTAACCCGTATCCAGTGCTCACAGAGCTGGGAGGTGGCACTGTCGCACAGGCAGAGGCAGAAATGGTCGTCCAAAAAGGCGGCTGCGAGATAATCGCAAAGGTTTAGCCGTCAAGGAGTCCAGGACTGGACTATGACTCCTCCGACGGTCCCCGATGGGATTGTTCCGCCTGTCCCTCCTCCGAATCCTGATTGCCCGTAGACATAGTAGCAGGTGTAGTACCAGCAGCAGTTCCACCATTGGACTTCGCTGTCGCCCCCGTATGCTCCGCCTCCGCCGTATCCTCCGGCTCCAGAGCCCGCGCCAGAGCCAGAGCTTGAGTATCCAGCGTTTCCTACGCTGCTCCCTCCGCCGCCAGCTGAGCCGCCGGAATATAGGAGCGTGCCGGTAGAAACGTCGCTGGTGTAGCCAAGCATTATCGTTCCTCCGCCGCCACCGCCGCCTCCTCCCCCGCCTCCGCCTGGACCGCACGATCCGCAGGCGTCGCCTGAACCGCTAGAGCCCGAATACCCGTTGCCCCCGTTTCCGCCAGACACTGTTATCGTATTGTAGTTTGCGAAGCTGTATGAATATATCTCGACTATCCCCCCGCCTGAGCCGCCGATTCCGCCCGATCCTCCTGAGCCGCCGCATCCGGAGCCGCCGTTTCCGCCTGAGCCGCCGCCACCGCCGCCACCGCCTCCGCTGATGTAGGTGCTAGTATACGCGCTGTATTTGGTTTGTCCTATGCCCCCCGCGCCACCATAGCACTCATGGCATGCCGTTCCGCCAGCGGCGGAGTATTTCGTGTCTGTAACCGCGCCGTAGTTGCTGAATATCGTGTTTGCCTGCATGAAATACCCGTTCTCGTTTACCGTTGCCTGCGCCTGTATGGTTATGCTCTGGCCGGATATCACGTTGCATGTGAGCGTGTTGCTTGCAGAGAATATCACTGGCGCAGCAGTCGTGAATGTGCCTCCGGACGTCGAGCAGCTGGGATTGTATACGGGCGGAAGTATGGATGTTGTAGACGTAGACGTCGAAGTGGTGGTTGACGTGGATGTCGATGTCGATGTGCTTGTCGAAGTCGTGCTAGTGGTTGTGGTCGTGGTGCTGTAGAAGCCAGCGGTCTCTGTTGCAGGGGCTGTTATCGTGAAGGTGTTGGACGTCGATGCGCCTGCGTAAGGGCTGCCGCTCCACCCGTTGAAGAACCAGCCAGGGTTGTTCACCGCCCTTATCGTCACGCTGTTTCCGCTGTCGAACCAACCGTTGCCGGGACTTACAGTACCGCCGAAATTCGGATTGGCAGATTCAGTCAGGTAGTACTGGGTCGTCGGGGGGATTACCACAGTCGTGTTGCTGTTTACGTTTATTATCCCGCACTGGTTGGTGTATGTGACGCCGCCTATTACGATGCTGTTGAAGACATACTGCGTGCCGCCGCTGGAGCATGCGGGGGATATCACGCAGTACGATATCGAATCACCAGTCGGGAACGCTATGCTTTGCGAAAGCTGCTGGTAGTCGTAGTTGGAGCCGTCAATAGTGAGTATGGGAGACGTACCGCATATGGTTGACGAGTATCCCGGGAGGCCGAACCCTATGTATGACACAGGAAGGAAGTCGAGGATTACATTTGCAATGGTGCCTGAATAGTTGGCAGTGACCAGCACGTTGCCCACCAGGGTGCTGTTTATGTAAGAAAGCGCTATGCCCGTAGTGTTTGTCCTTAGCGGGTTGGGCGCTATGGTGTATCCGGACCTGTTGGTCGTTATGTTCACGGTAGCCGCGTTCAGAGGGTATCCCAGGAGCTTAACGTGCACGAAGAGCGCATCCTTCTGGTTGTTGGCCGGGGGCCTTAGCGTGTTGGCCGTTATCGAGATGGTTACATTGGGGTTTATCGCGGGCTCTGCATGGCCCACAAAGCTTCCGACATACGTCTGGTATGGCGCGGCTGCGCAAGATGACGCTGAATTAGGTATAGAAACGAATCCGCAATACCTTGCCGCCAGGTAGAGGTTGCCGCTCATAAGGTCGCCTATGGTGCTCCTCTGCGGGACGTTGATTATGCATATGATGGACCCGCCAGATAGGACGAAGCTGGGCCTGCACGGCGATGCAGTGGAGTTGGTGCCGTTGACGTTGGCGTACAGGGTCGGGCTCTCTAGGGGGTAGCTCTGTATGTTAGTCAGGTAGAACGCCGCTATCGTGCCGTGCGTGGTGATGTTCGTTCCCACTATCAGGTCGTTGCAGTACGCGCCGTCCACGAAGTTGCACGATGACGGTGCGATCTGGCTGGGGGAGTGCAGGTAGGCGTAGAGCAGCACCACAGCTATGGCCAGGACTATGAGCGCCCAACTGTACGTAATGAGGTACTCCAGGGACGATTGGAGCTTCCCGGTTGGTGTGTGGTCGCCTATCATATCGCCGGTTTTGTTCCTTGGCTTACCTTGGCAACCAAGTAATAAAAAGTTAGTTGTCAGGTCCTCGCTATCCTCTGCTCGCCGACCAGTTCGCGCGCCCTCTCCGCGGCCTTCATCAGCGAGTTGCTCAGGGACCTGTGTATGTATATCATCTCGCTTATCTTGATCTTGTTCCTGTTCAGCTGGTCCCTGCGCGACACGTCCTTCTCGTTGTGGAGCATTGTGGTGTTCTTGGTAGCGAGGTACTCTATCTTCTTCCCAAGCCGCGACAGGTTCCTCGACAGCTCCGACACCGCCATCTCCATTATTCGTCCCTTGTCAGAGACTATGCGCTCCTGCTTCTTAAGGTCCATCATGTCAGCGTTCATCTTGTACTGGGTATTTATCCTCGACAGGGTTCGCATGTCGCTCTCGCCTGCGACCTGGAAGCCGACCACAGAGAGGGTGTGCTTGTCCCTCTCTATGGCCTCGCGGATCTCGCTCAGCCTCTTCAGCTCCTTCTGGTAGGTGCTCTTGTATATCCTTATTATCTCCATGGTCAGGTTCTCCTCGAGCGAGCCGCCCCCTGGCGGCGACGAGGCGGCGCCGAGCTCGGTGTCGAACTGGTTTATCTGCTCGGTGAGGCCATTCACAGAGCTGGCGCGCATGCCGTCGCGCATTGAGGATATCGCTTTGCCTATCGGACCGAATAGGCGCATATACCCTTTTTGCCGACGGGCTCTAAATAGAGGGGTAGCCACTTCGGTAAATGGCTAACCCCATAGAAAAATCAGCCGCACTCGCTGAAGCCGCACTTCGGGCAGGTGAAGCATCCGGCGCCCGCGACCATCCCCGTGCCGCACTCGTCGCACTTCTTCTCCTTGTTCGCCGACAGCACGTACGTCGAAGCTCCGGCGCGCACCGCCTCCATGGTAATCTCCTTGGGGGCCGTGTTGTTGTGCCTGTCCTTTACATCCTTGAGGTTGTTCCTCTTGGCCGCGTCCTTGTTGACAGCCTGCAGCACCTGCGTGCTCTTGCTCGCGTCCCTGTAGACGGTTATGCCCTTGCACCCGGTCTCGTACGCAAGCCTGTACGCCTGGTCTATGTCGGCCGGCGTTGCCCAGCTCGGGAAGTTTATCGTCTTCGACACGCCGTTGTCCGTATACTTCTGGAACGCGGCCTGCATCTTGACGTGCCATTCCGGGCTTATGTCGTACGCCGTGACGAAGAGGTCGCGCACCTTCTGCGGTATCTCCTCTATCTCCTGTATCGAGGTCATGTTGGCGAGCTGCTTCATCAGCTCCTCGGAGTAGAACTTGTTCTCCAGCGCATACCTCTCGAACTCGTTGTTCACCTCTATGAGGTTGTAGCCCAGGCTCTCGTGGACGTTGCGCATGTAGACCACAGAGAATATCGGCTCTATGCCCTGGGATGTCCCCCCGGCGATTATGCTTATCGTTCCGGTAGGGGCGATCGTGGTTACCGTGGAGTTCCTGAGCGGCTTGTTGCCCAGCTTGTACCAGACGCTGTTCTTGAATTCTGGGAACGGCCCGCGCTCCTCTGCGAGCTCCTCGCTCATCTTCCTTCCGTTCTCGCTTATGAAGGACATGATGCGCTCGCCCAGCACCAGCGCCTCGTTGGAATCGTACTTTATGCCGAGCTTTATCAGCATGTCAGCCCAGCCCATCACCCCGAGCCCTATCCTCCTTATCGAGTGGGTTATCTCCTCTATCTGCTTGAGCGGGTAGTTGTTCGCATCTATCACGTTGTCCAGGAACCTGACCCCGAGCCTGGTCACGGCCTTGAGCTCGTCCCAGTCGACCTCGAAGTGGTGGTTGACCGGCTTGACCATCTTGGCCAGGTTTATGGACGCCAGGTTGCACGAGTCGTACGGGTAGAGCGGCTGCTCTCCGCACGGGTTCGTCGATTCGACAGGGCCCCTTGACGGCACCGGGTTCGCAAAGCTCGAGTTGATCCTGTCTATGAACACAAGGCCTGGATCGCCTGTCTTCCATGCCATCGTCACTATGAGGTTCCAGACCGCCTTTGCGTTGAGCTTTCCGACCGGCTTGTTGTTCCTCGGGTTTATCAGCGCGTACTCCCGGTCCTCCTTCAGGGCGCGCATGAACTCCTCTGTCACGGCAACGGATATGTTGAAGTTCTTCAGCACGCTCTCGTTCTCCTTGGCTACTATGAAGTTGAGTATGTCCGGGTGGTCTATGCGCAGTATCCCCATGTTGGCTCCGCGGCGCTTGCCGCCCTGCTTTATCTGCTCTGTAGCGGAATCGATCACCTTGAGGAAGGATATGGGCCCTGATGCAACGCCTCCGGTCGACTTTACTATGTCGTTTGCCGGCCTCAGCCTTGACGCGGCGAAGCCTGTGCCTCCGCCAGACTGGTGGATTATCGCTGCGTGCTTTACCGTGTCGAATATCTCCTCTAGCGAGTCGCCTAGGGGCAGTACGAAGCATGCGCTGAGCTGGCCCAGCTTCGTGCCGGCGTTCATCAGCGTCGGGGAGTTGGGCATTATCCTGAACGAGGTCATCGCGTCGTAGAACTCCTGGGCTATCGCGTTGACCTGCTCCTCGCTCTTGCCGTAGTTCCTCTCCGGAGCGGATATCGCCTTCGAGACCCTCTCGAACAGCTGCTTGGGCGTCTCTATTATCTTGCCGTTGGCGTCCTTGAGCAGGTACCTTGCAGAGAGAACTATGAGCGAGTTTATCGGGAGCTTGAGGTCGTCCTCACCTATGCCCAATGATGCCTTGAACGCGCGGATCTCGGAGCGCTTCTGCCTGTATAGTATGTAGGCCTTGGCTACGCTGGGATCGGTCTCCATGAGCGCCTTCTCCACTATGTCCTGGATCTCCTCTACCTGGACCTCCTCCTTCCCTAGGTTCCTAACAGCCTCGGCAACCCTTGAGGTCGCCTGCCTGGCCTCGTTCAGCTTGGATTCGTCGTCCCTGTCGGAGTATACGTTCGCTATCGCCTTCGATATTGCGGTAGTTATCTTGCTTTCGTCGAACTGCACCCTGTCCTTGTTCCTCTTTATCACAACTAGATTTGTCGCCATTTTATCACCACACAAAACTGCGCCTAACTAATTTTAAGAGAAGGTTTATATACCCTGACCAAGTTGCGATTATCCAAAAGGTGAAGGCGCGGATGGTCGCGTATTTATACATTTCGCAGAGTGTCCTCGCTGCGGTTTTTGGGGCTCAAATGCTGGAATGCGAATAGCGGAAGCGTCCGACGGACATCCGCTAAAACCGCTTTCAGCGCTTCGATGTAGCGGAAATCGTCTCGACATCGTCGCAGTCTCCCTCGAGCATAGACTTGAAGGAGGACCATGCGCTGGTGTAGCCGTCGTGGAGCTGCTTGTCGACATGGGAGAAGAGCCATCTCTTGAATGCAGGCTCCGGGATGTTGCGGTTGTAGACCTCGTTTATGTCGTGCGCCGATATGCTCTTCCATCCTCCAGACGCGGCGGTCACGTACTCCTGGCGCACGTCGGGATTCTTCATGTCCGATATGGGGTCGGTTATTATCTTGCTGGTCTGCCAGGAGTGGCTGGACGAGAACGATGCTATCAGGATTGCGATGTTGACAACGTGCCTGTCATCGCCGTCGTTGCCGGAACCGTTGTTGGGAGGAAGAGATGCGCGCCCGTTGTTCTTTACAGCGAGCTTGTGGATGCGAGTTGCAAGTGTATCATACTTTGTAAGGTTGTACCTTATCGGCATTGCCACACTATTAGAACAAACCCTGGTCCCAATAAATGCTTTGCGGTGAACCCTTTTAAGTATTATGTTTTCTTCCAACATTGTTTTGGTATTCCGTTTTTGCATTTTGGGGCGCTGTGGCCAACAATTTGACAAAGCTTTTTATTTATTAGATGGTTTTAGTTGTTGTTTAGATCAGTTGGTGATTAGCTTCAATAGCAAAGAATCGGGAAAGAGACTGCAGTCTGCGCTGGAGTATCTGGTCACATACGGCTGGGCGCTGGTCATTATAGCGATAGCGGCAGTCCTGCTTTACGCCTACATAAACTCTCCGGGCCAGGTCACTTCATCGTCGTGCAACTTCGTGCAGGGTGCCTACTGCAACGATATGGTACTGGGAACAAACCTAACCACCCACCAGACAGTGGTTGCATTCTACCTGACGAACATACAACAGTATCCAATAGAAAGCCCAACGATATACGCGAACGTGAACGGAACGAACTCCACAGGTAATGCATGCAAACCAAACTTCGTTCTGGCAGGCGGCTCCATCATTTGCATACTCAACCTTCCAGTCACGACGACACTCGGCGCATTGGTGTCGGGGAACGTATACCTTAAGGCGAAGTACTGCGGGCTTGTGAACATACCGAACTCTGCTGCGTCGTGCGCAGCCGCACCGTACCAGACTTTCCTAGGCAGCTTCGTTGGACATGCGCAACCAGTGGTAAATCCAAACGTAACCCTATCAATAACTGCAAACACGCTCAGGCCGCCGGCCAACAACCAGAAGGATGCGCTCTTCGTGCACGTTAAGCTTCTTGGTTATCCGCTGAATGCGGCCACAGTGAACCTTACAACTAACCATTCGGGATATACGTTATCGCCTAACCCTGTGAGGTCGAACACCACAGGCATCGCTCTTTCGTACATCAACAGCACAATCGTAGGGAATGTCATCGTGACAGCGAACTATTCCGGTACACTTGCCAACATCACACTCGACTTCCTCCCTGTGTCGTACATAGGCTTCGGGCTTCCGAGCTATTCCAGCAGCGTCTGCGGAACATCACCGATAATAACGATTGACGGCACTAACTACGACTATTCCCAACTGACATCGCAACTGTCATTCGCAACCGGTTCGTCGCACAACTACTGCGTGATATCCCCAGCATGTTCGGACGGCAATACCCAGTACATCTTCAATAGCATAGTGATCGGAGGCGTCACCTACACCAACCAGTGCGGGATAATAAACGTAAACGGAAACACGACCATAGTGATACTGCCGACCGTCCAATACCACCTGTCGGAATCTGCCAACCCGAATTTCGGAGGCACTGTAAGTCCCGGCAGCGGGTGGTTCAACAGCGGGAACCCTGTAACGATAAACGAGATCACGAACCCCGGCTGGTTCTTCAACGGGTGGACCGGCAGCCCGTACGCAGGCGCATCGACATCGAACACCTTCACGATAACAGCCCCTGCCACTGAGACTGCAGGTTTCTACAGTACGACCACTACCACAACTACATCCACATCTACCAGTACGTCTACAAGCACGTCGACCTCGACCAGTACTTCAACATCGACTAGCACGTCGACATCTACTTCGACAACCACCACCATACCTGCGAACCCGTCATGCGGAACGTTCTCTGGCAGCATAACCTACAGTGCCAGCACTACGCTGACATGCAATGTGATTGCGTCTTCAGACATAACAATCAACTCAGGAATCACGATAAACGAGAACGGGTACTTCCTGCAGGCAAACGGCACCTTCGCAAATTCCGGCACCGTAACCGACAGTCATGATGGCGGATCTGGAGGTTCTGGAGGCTGCCAGGGGTGCGCGCCTACCTCCTATTACGGCTTCTCCACAGCCTGCATTACTGGACAAGCCGGTGGAGATGGCGCTTCCGGCATATCGAGGATAAGCGCATTCTTTAGCTTGGCGATAGCTGGAGGCCCCGGCGGCAACGGCGGAGGCCAGGGCGGGGGCGATGCGGTTGCGTCCAGTGGAAGGTGTGGCGCGGGCAGTGAGTATTGCGCCGGAGGCGGCGGACCTGGTGGGGCTGGAGGTGGTATAGTCGAGATATACGCAGGCGCTTTCAATAATGCAGGACTGCTGAACGTGTCTGGTGCTCCTGGAGGGGCGCCTTATCCAAGCGGTGGCGGAGGCGCTGGCACTGGGGGCAGCGGTGGCACGATATTGGTAGGTTACGGCACGCTAATTTCGCAGGGTACGGTTAGCTATTCTGGCGGCGCGGCGGGAACTGGAGGAACCGCATGCACCTCGAACCCGTCAGGCTGCGGAAGCTTCGGACCGTACACATGCGGAGGCAACGTGTGCAGTACCGATTACTGCGGCTACGGCGGGCAGGGCGGTGGGGGCTCGTGCGGCGGTATCACATACCAATCGACCTCATCGGCCGGTTGCTACGCGGTTGGCACAGGGTCTAGTGGAAATGTCTATTGGAAATCAGGATGGATCCCGTAGCGCAGTCCCTGCAGTCCTGTAAATTTTTTGCCTGATACCTATTTTTAACACTTGCACCACAGAATTATACGCTGGTGGTAGATTTCGAGAAGAAGAGGGCCGGGGATAGAATTTCTAATGACAAACCTGAATTCCTTGGGGCTATGCTCACAGGCATAGCATCGCGGTCGTCGACTACGGCGAAGGTGCACAGGCTTTTCAGGGACGGCAAGGCGAGCGAGAGGGAGCTGCGCTCCGAGATCGCGCTTGATACCCAAAAGATCGTCGCTGCGCAGAAGGGCTTCGCCTTCGTTTCCGGCGGCCAGCTCGACTGGCTGGACCTGTTCAGGCCGATTACTGAATGCTTTACTGGGTTCAGGAACTCCTCGAGGAAGAGCGGCGCATTCAACTACAGCTACGGAGCCAACGAGTCGGTAGGGCCGGTCACACGATGGTTCCGCACCAACACGTTCTACAGGAAGCCGCACGTGGACTTCAGGATAGACTGCGCGGGATACGAGCTGGCGGAGATAATGCCGGACGTAGGGCGCGCCGTGCTCTTCCTGCCGGGGCCGTACTCCTTCGCCAGGCTAGTCGACAACAGTTTCTACAACAGCGACGAGGCGCTTGCGATCGACTACTCCAAGGCGATAGCGAAGAGCTCGGAGGCGCTGAGGAAGAAGGGGTACTCGTGCATCCTGCTAGTCGAGCATTCGGTGGGATTCGACATGTCGACGGGCACTTTCAAGAGCCCAGACTGGTTCGGAAGCGCGATATCTGCGGTCAAGGATAGCGGCACGACGCTCGGGATAAGCTTCCCGAAGGCAGAGGCCGGGCGGGTTGTTGGGCTGGCGGACGGGACCGAGGCGGATTTCGTCGGGATAGACGCGCTGTACACGGAAGACCTCAGGTTCCGCACGGAGAAGGACCTGCTCCTCGGGGTTGTGGACTCGTCCAACATAAGGGTGGAGAACGTAGCGGACCTTAAGGCGGACATAGAGGCGCTGGTGAAGTCGGCCTCTGCAGCGAGGTATTACATAGGCACTAACGACAGGCTTTACGATGTCCCTTTCGACATCGCGCTTAGGAAGATAGGGGCCCTGTCGGAGGTTGGAGGTGTTTTGGATGAGAGATAGACTTTTCCCGACGCAGGAGGTCGGCAGCCTTCAGAGGCCTTACTGGCTGCAGGGATTCGGAAGGCAGAGGCAGGAGCAGCGCACTGTGGAGGATGCGGTCGCTTGGGGCAAGAGGCTCAGGGTCGATGAGGTAGGCGAGCTTGCCAATGGGTCCGGCACAGGCCTGCTCCAGAAGCCGTTGGGCTCGATAACCGATGCGGACAGGGAGCGCGCCAAGGAGATAGCCACGATATACGCGATACGTATGCAGGAATCGGCAGGCCTAGACATACTGTTCAACGGCGAGCAGCAGCGGACCGAAATGTACAGCTTCATGGCGAACTTCGTGAACGGCATGAGCGAAGCCGGGGTGCTCAACGCGTTCGACGCCAACTACTTCACCAAGTTCTCGATAGACGGCGACGTCTCGGTATCGGAAAGGGGCGATGCCTTCTTCGCCAGGGAGTTCGCCTTCGCCAGGAAGCACACCGGCAGGACCCTGAAGCCCTGCCTGACCGGCGCATACACCATGGTGGACTGGTCGTACCTCGAGCACTACATGAGGCGCAACGGCTCGCCGAGGGCCGACATGGAGAAGGCCAAGGAATCCGCGGTCATCTCATTTGCAGACAACGTTGTCAGGCCGCTGATAAGGACGCTTTCAGTGAAGGGCGCGGCCATGGTGCAGATCGACGAGCCGGCCGCAGCCACGAACGAGGCCGAATCCAGGATTTTCGTCGAGTCGCTGAACCGCTCCTTCGAGGGGGCGTGGAACGGCATGGAGAAGGCTGTGCACCTCTGCTACAGCGACTACAGGAGGCTCTTCCCGCACATCGCCGACAGCAAGGCGACGCTCTACCTTATAGAGTTCACAAACCATGCGACAAACACCTTCGAGGCGCTAAGGCTGTTCAGGGAGTATGGCATAAAGGCGAAGATCGGGGTCGGGGTGGTCGACATCCACACCGACGCGATAGAATCGCCGGAGAAGATACGCGACGACATACTGATGGCAGCCAAGATGCTGGGCGATCCGTCGCTCGTGTCGGTTAACCCCGACTGCGGACTGAGGACGAGAAGGCCAGAGATAGCCTACGCCAAGCTCTGCAGCATGGTCAAGGGAGCGGAGCTTGCGAGGAGGGAGTTCGGGGAATAAGTATATAAATTCTAGTTGAGCAATCCTATTGCCCAGGCGAGACCATGGCGATATTCAACTTATTCGGGAAGAAGGACGTTGGCAACGAGCTCGTGAAGAACTCGCCGTTCAGGATATCCACAGAGCTTGTCCCGTACAGGCTGTACGCCAACAAGAAGAGCTCGGCGACGCTCAACCTAAGGATAAAGAACCTCACAGGCGAGCCGCTGCTCACCTCGGTTGTAGTGGAGGTCCCGGAGCAGCTGGGATTCGACAACATGAACATGGGCAAGCAGCGCGAGGTGCGCATGGGAGAGATAGCGCCGGGCGAGGAGAAGAACGTTGGCGTAGAGCTCTACAACAGCATAAAGGCCGACGCTGGCGAGTACACGCTCTCGATTACGGCGATGGCGCACTACAGGGACTACGGCCACATACTCAACGCTGTGAAGAAGAGGACGACTGTCAACGTCGTCTGACTGCTTTTGCGGTAGCTGCATGGCGACAAAAACGGGCGGCAAGCCCAAAGCGAAACTGAGCGCGCCTGCAAAGGCGCTGCTCTGGCTCCTCATAATAGGCGAGGCCGCACTGATATACGCACTCTACACCTATGGCTTCACCTCTGTCATAAACAGGGCAGCCCTAGCGCTAGTGTCGCTGTTCTGCGTCGGGGTCGTGGTGCAGAGGGCCGCTTCGCTGAACGGGGGATACGGCCTCTACCTCGTCGGCAGCGAGAAGGGGCTCCAGACCATAGACAACATAGCTAGGAAACACCCGGATTTCTGGCTCCGCATGGCAGACTGGGGGTTCGTGCTGGGCTTCGGCCTGCTTTCGTACCCATTCATTAGGGGCCGAATAGGCATCAGGACATACGCATTCGGCATGCTGTCCCTCGTGGCCATGATGCTCTTCATAATACCCAACCTGGGAATACCGTTCCAGTTCATAAACATACCGAAGATAAGCGCAGTGCTGGGCGGAGCCCCGGTCTCGCTGGGATGGGGCGCTAGCACCCCGCTGCAGTACGCGATCGACGCTGTGACTTTCGTCTTCGGGCTCACGGGCCTGATGTTCGGCGAGCTGCTCTTCAGCTCCGGAATCATACTGAACGGGATAGGGACCTTCCTTGTGACCAGCGTTGCTGGCCACCCTCAGACCTCGTCGCTCACCAGCCAGATCCCTGGCATAGCGCCCATACTGCCCGGCATAGACATACCCTTCGCTGCCGGTATAATATCCCTTGCGTTCCTCCTCATCATACACGAGGCCTCGCACGGCTTCCTTTCAAGGCTGGCCGAGGTCAAGCTGAAGTCCATAGGCCTGCTGCTCTTCGGTATGATACCTGTGGGCGCTTTCGTGGAGCCGGACGAGAAGCAGGTTAACAAGCTGGACGGGGTTAGGCAGACCCAGATATTCTCTGCAGGGATATCCGCCAACCTCATAGCTATGGTGGTCTTCTTCGTCCTGACTGTCCTGATGTTCCTATACGTGCTTCCCGGGATATACACCGCGAAGTTCACGATAGCACAGGTAGCGCCGGGCATGCCGGCAAACGGGATACTTGCAGCTGGCATGCAGCTAGTATCGTGGAACGGGCACCAGATAAGGAACCTCTCTGGCTTCGAGGCGCTCGGAGCGCAGGACAGGCCGAACTCTACAGTGGTGGTCGGAACCACGAACGGCACGTTCAGCCTTAAGGCGGTAGCCGATCCGACGAACAGCTCCCACGGGGTCATAGGCGTGGGGATAGGGCAGACCGCGCAGGTCATAGGGTTCGGGGGCAACGCCTGGTATTTCGTCTACTCGGTTGTCGCGCTATCTTTCATACTGAACTTCCTTGTTGCCGTGGTAAACCTTCTGCCTGTGCCGGGATTTGACGGATGGCGCATATACCGGTCTAACATGAAGCCGGGCAGCCTTGTGGTAAAGGCGCTGCAGGCTATAGTCATACTGACAATAGTCATCAACGCATTGCCGTGGCTATTCTAGGGTTTAAAACAGGAAAGAAAAAGGGAAAATACAGGAATTACTTCTGCTCCTGTATCTTTGTCTGGCTTATGACCATCGGAGGTATGAGCCCAAGGCCGTACGCCACCAGAGTGCCAGTCGCGCTGCACCTGAAGTTGAGGCCGTTTATTATCTCCTCTGCCAGCTCTATCGGCAGCGTCTTGGTGTCGTCCCACTTCTTCATTATGGTGCCGATCGCGTCCTTGGAGTCCTTCACCTCCACGAAGCCGCCTATCTTCAGCTGGCCCACGCTCTTCGACGCCTTTGAGTTGGCATCGCCGTCGAAGTAGTCCGCCACGAATGTGTAGAACACCTTCACCTTGTCCTGCTCGGACGTGACCTTCTCAAGGTTTATGTTAAGCCTTGGGAACCTCTGCTTCTGCAGCGAGTCTATGGACTCTACCTTACCCTCGATCGTTGATATTGTAAATCCTGTTATCATAGGACCACGACTTTACTTCAATACCTGTTTATCGGGAAGGTATTTAACCCTTCGGGCGGTGGCCTTTGGCGTCGGAGGATCCCCCACAGAGGCTTTTTATTAGTAATCTTGCAAACTAACTAAGATTGCAATGAATAGGATAGTCTGCGCGCTTGCCCTGCTAGTCCTTATCGCGGCTCCGACCCTCGCGAGCGCATCCTATACCGTTACTAACCTCAACGCCACCGTGGCGCTGAACAAGAACACTAGCGCGCAGGTGAGCGAGATCCTCACGCTGAAGATAAGCAACGTGTCCATAAACCAGTACTCTACGGACAGGGTGGCGTTCAACCTCACGCTTAGCAACTGGCAGCTGCTGATAGGGCCGGTGCTTACCCAGCACATAATAAACCCCCGCGCGCCGAGCTACAACTTCAAGTTCCTGCCCGGCCCGGTGACGGGATACGGCGACATACAGACTGCGGAGCTCTTCATGAGCTACACCGTGCCTAATGTCACAACGGTCAACCAGACAGCGCCGCGCACGTTCGTGTATTCGCTAAACCCGGCGATATTCAACTTCGAGCAGGGGGCGAGCGGAGGGGTGCTCAGCCCGAACACTACGCTCAACATAGATGTGCCTGCTGGCGCTACGATAAAGAGCGTCTACCCCCTGGCGGACATCCCAGCGTACGGCTTCGAGAAGAACTACACCAACGTGACGAGCCTGACGTGGGACAAGGGCGAGCCGCTTTCGAAGTTCGCGCTGGTGTACACCACCAACGAGGGCATACAGGACGAGGTGCTCGGCTTCCTGGACAGCGCGTACAACGCGCTCGGGGGGTTCACCTACGTGATAATAGCTGCGATAATCGTGCTTTTCATAGTCTACACCTACCTCAAGGCGGTGTATTAGCGGGATCACATGCATGAGTACGAGGCCCTGGTTCTTGCGTTCCTGAAGAAGAGGAAGAGCTCGACCATGGAGGAGCTCAAGGAGGAAGTGGGCCTTGGCCAGGACCAGATAATGTGGGCGCTCGAGAACCTGTCAGGGAGGGGCGCGGTCAAGGTATCCAAGGAGACGCGGGTCGATGCAACGCTTACCGAGGAGGGGGAGCGCTACACCGATGGCTTCCCCGAGGAGCGGCTGGCCAGGGAGATAAGGAAGGCAGGCCAGATCGACATAGGCAAGGCTGGCAGCCAAATCGCGATAACGTGGGCGAAGAACAACGGATGGGTGATCATAAAGGCTGGGAAGCTCATTCTCACAAAGGAGGGCGAGAAGGCCGCGTCCGGCGATTCTTATCCTCAGAGGGAATCGCTCAACGCCATCAGGTCGGGCAAGGCCGTGGACCGCAAGATGGTCTCGCTGCTCGAGTCCAGGCACCTGATACAGACCGTAGAGAAGAAAGCCACAGGGGCCATAACGATAACCCCGGCAGGCGAGAAGCTCGAGGTCAGGGAGGACTTCGGGATAGGACAGCTGAGCAAGGAGATGATAAAGAGCCGTGAGTGGGAGAAGAAAGGGCTTCGCGCGTACGACATATCGGCGCCGTCGGAGCGCACTATGCCAGCAAGGCTCCATCCGCTCACCGAGCTCATAGACGCTGTGCGCAACACATGGCTGCGCATGGGCTTCTCCGAGATATCCGGCCCGATAATCGAGCCGGCCTTCTGGACATTCGATGCTCTGTTCTCGCCGCAGGACCACCCGACGAGGGAGATGCAGGACACGTTCTACTTGGCGAACCCGAAGCTGCTCGATGTGAAGGACATGGAGCTGCTGAAGAGCGTCAAGCGCATGCAGGAGAAGGGCTGGGGCGAGAAATGGCGCGAGGAGCTGGCCAAGCAGGCCGTGCTGAGGACGCACACCACCAGCGTGTCCGTCAGGTACATAAGGAGGTTCGCAAACGAGATGCAGACCAGCTACCCGATAAAGCTCTTCTCCGTAGGCAAGGTCTTCAGGAACGAGAGCATAGACTACAAGCACGTTGCCGAGCTCTACCAGCACGACGGCATAGTGATGGGCGACAACCTCACACTGGCGAACCTGATATACATAATGCGGAAGTTCTACTCCGCGCTCGGCATAGAGATAAGGGTGAAGCCCGCGTACTTCCCGTTCGTGGAGCCCGGCCTCGAGGTGTTCTACTACAACGAGAAGTACAAGGAATG
The DNA here is from genome assembly GCA_028866905.1 of Microcaldota archaeon. Taxonomy (GTDB): domain Archaea; phylum Micrarchaeota; class Micrarchaeia; order Micrarchaeales; family Micrarchaeaceae; genus JAGWHI01. The sequence continues at coordinate 22,288 of JAGWHI010000005.1, read as the reverse complement.
GATGGAGCTCAACGGCGGCGGAGTAATCAGGAAGGAGATAACCAAGGCCATGGGCACGAACAAGACTGTGCTCGCCTGGGGCGGGGGAATCGACAGGCTGATGTTCAACTGCATGGACATAGACTCGCTCATAACGCTTTACAAGAACGACCCGGACTGGCTTAGGGCGAGGTCCGAGCTTAACATGGGAGATTGATGGCAACCGTTACCTTCGCAGCAAAGGACCTCAAGGCCGAGGGGATAGACTACGCGAAGCTCGAGGACATAGTCTCGGCGATAGGCATGTCCGTAGAATCCAGGGACGCCGAGAACATAATGATAGACGTGACCAACAACAGGCCTGACATGCTCAGCTTCCGCGGGTTCGTCCGCGCCGTAAAGTACTTCACTGGCGCGCTGGAGGCGCGGGAGGGCAGGTACAAGCTGACTGACGTGCCGAGGTTGGACATAACGGTAGACGCATCGCTGCAGAAGGCAAGGCCCTACATGGCTGCGATGGTGGTCGAGAACGCCAACCTTGCTGGCAACATGCTGAAATACCTTATAAACTTCACAGACAAGCTGAGCGACACTTACGGGAGGCGCAGGAAGAAGTTCGCGATAGGCATACACGACCTCTCAAAGGTCAAGGGCGCGATAACGTACACGATGCAGAAGGAGGGCAGGATGGTGCCGTTGGGCGGGAGGGCGGAGGCCGACCTCTCAAGCGTGGCTATAGGGAGCAGGAAGGGGCAGGAGTACGCCGGCATGGTCGGCGAGAAGGGCCCATTCCCCGTGATAAAGGACTCGGAGAAGGTGCTCGCGCTGGTCCCGATAATAAACTGCAACCAGACCGCGGTGCAGGAACAGACGAAGAGCCTGTTCATAGAGCTCACGGGAACGTCCCGGCCGTCTATGGAGGCGGCCGCCCGGCTGGTCGCATGCTCGCTCATGGACGCTGGGGCAAAGGTCTACCCCTGCAGGATAAAGTACGCGAACGGCGAATCCTCAGTGACTCCGGAGCTGCCCGACACCGAGATGAAGCTGAAGGTGATCGGCGCGGAAAGGACGATCGGCGTGCCGCTGACGCAGAACGGCCTTATAGGGATGCTCAACAAGATGGGATATTACGCAGCCAGGTTCGGCAAGGACGTTGTCGCGTATGTCCCGCCGTACAGGATAGACCTGCTCAACGACCAGGATCTTGTAGAGGACGTTGCGATCGCCTTCGGCTACGACAGGATAAACCCGCTTCCCGTGGTCGGCTTCTCCATCGGGATACCGCAGGACTACATAGAGAGGGAGAGGAGGCTCTCGATGTTCATGGTCGGCCTGGGATTCTCGCAGGCGCTCAATACGCTGCTTACGGGCCAGGAGACCAATTACGCAAAAATGGGAGCCCGCGCAAGGGCGGACCATGTCAGGATAGAATATTCCAAGAGCGAATCGGCCACGATGCTCAGGACCAGGATACTACCGGGGTTGCTCGCCAATCTCGGCGCTGCGACACACGAACGCATGCCACAGAAGCTGTTCGAGGTGGGCTCCGTTTTCAGCATCGACGGCGGGCAGGTGGTCGAGCAGACCAGGATGGCATTCGTGAGCGAGCACTCCAAGGCGAACTTCGCAGAGGCCAAGGCCCATGCCGAAACTGTGCTTAGGCAGATGGGGGTGAAGGACTTCAGGATAGAGGGCTATAAGGACCCGGCTTTCATAGAAGGCAGGGCGGCGGCCGCATACTCCGGCGATAACCTCTTATGCTATTTCGGGGAGATACACCCTAACGTGCTGGTCAACTTCGGCATGGAGGAGCCCGTGGTAGCGGGCGAATTCGTCATCAACCCTAACGTTAAATACGAGTAAATATATGTGAGAAAAATGAGCGGAAACAAAAACAAGAGCCATGGACAGCAGAGCGTGATGGGAGCTGGCAGCGTGGTGCACGAGAAATCTATGCTTGTGTACGATACGGTCAGTTTCAGGTTCGCCGACATACAGAACGTCGCGAAATTTGAGGATCAGGCGAAGTTCATAATCAAGGGCTACCACCACGACAGGCCGAGGGAGGTGAACGAGTCCGAGAGGACAAGCGCTTATGCAAAGGTGTTCAAGTTCGAGATCGGTGGAAAGGAGGTCAACTTGGACGCCACCCAGATACTGGAGATATTGCACATTGTTAACTGGGAGAAGTACAAGAAAGAGGAGCGGGGCACTGGGGCTTACTAGCCTCAGACACCGTGGAACCAGAAGCCCTTGTCCTTGTTCGCCTTCGGCTTCTTCCTTGAGAATATCCCGGCAAGGAGCGGCTTCTTTCCATTATCATTCTGGCCTTCCGCCTGCTCTGCATTCCAGTGCGTGGCCTCGTACTCCTTGCGCCACTGTTGGAACTTCTCGAGCTTCTTTACGTTGCCCTCCTCGTACTTCTTCAGGTACTCGTCCTTCATGTCCTTCCACTGCTTCATGCTGTACCCATAAGGCGGGCGCTCCCTTATCGATGGGGGGTTGAAAGCGTATGAGTAGAAGTTCTTGTAATAGTCGTAGTCCTCGAGATCCATCTTGGACCTGTCGACATGGACGCCCTCGTCCGCGAGGAATTTTATGAGCTGGTCTACGCTGATCTTCTCCCTCCTATTCTCGGCCGTGTCAGGGTTGAACAGTACCGTTATCGTGGACTTGACGTAGTTTATGCTGGCCTTGATTATCGGATCCTGCAGCATGAGCCTGTACTGGAGCCTTGCTGCGTGCTCGAGGTCGACCATCTCCTTCTGGCTGACATCGCGGAACACGACCCTCTTTATCATCTTGTACGGCACCCTGAACCTCTTGCCATCCTCCACAACGTAGTCGTCGTACTCCTTCTCCTCGGCCTCAGCCTGCTGCTTGAGGTCCTTCTGGTACTGGCTTTCGTGGACTACTTCCCTATGGTCCATTGTGACAACCTATAATCGTTAGCGAGGATCACTGGCCTCCGCAGCCGCATCCTCCGGAACCGCATCCGCAGCCATCGGATTCGGACGCCTCTGCGCCGCAGCCGCAGTTTCCTCCGCAGCCGCATCCGTCGTGCTCCTCGTGCTTCTCCTGCTTCGGGGCTGCAGCCATCTTGGGCGCGTCCTCGAACTTAAGGTTGGCGAAGTTTGACACCGGCTTGCTCCCGTTTATCGGCAGCGCGAAGTAGTCGATCATCTCGCCGTAGGTCTTCCTGTAGACCTGCGAGGCCGTGAGCTCCTTTATGTTCCTGGTGTACTTGTCCTTCGGGTAGTTCCAGCCTGGGTGCATAGACTCCCACTCCCTCGACGGGATGCTGTACTGCCTCTGGATCTTGTCCCTGTATACCTCCGGGAACACGTTGAAAGTGCAGAACGGGAGAACCTCCCCGTCCGGTTGGGCATAATGTATGTCGCACTTCTCCACCCTGTGTATGTCGTAGGTGTGCTCGTCCTGGAAGTGCATCATTCCGAGGAACAGCGTCTTCAGCTGGAAGGCGCCCAACGCAGAGAAGTCGTGCTTCAGGAAGAGCGACATGAGCATCTTTCCGAAGTTCAGCGACTTTGGCTGGTTCTTCTTGTCTATGAACTTGTTGATCGACAGCATGTACTTTATGGCTATCATGCGCCTGTCGAACTTGTTCTTGTCCTGCATCTCGTTGACAGCACGCTGCAGGTGCTCCAGGAGACCGGCCGCGTCGACGAAGCTTGTCAGCGGTATTATCTTGTTGTCCTTGTCCAGGAATATGTACGACCCTGCGCCGCAAGCGAAGTGTATCGAGAGGTCGTACTTGTACTGGCCTGTGAGCGCCTCTATGAACTTGTTTATTCCTCCGACGTATGGCACTGAGAACCAATCCTCCTTCGCTATAACGCCGTTGGTCTGCTGCTCTATGAGCTTTATGGCGCCGGGTATCGTGATCCTCTGCTTCTCGCGCAGCCTTGTTGGCATGCGACCCACCAGCGACACGGGCTGGAAGTTCACCGCCTTTATCACGTCCGTGTTGTTCAGCGCGAAGTTGATTATCGAGCCGAGCTCATGGTCGTTTATCGTCCTTATGACTGTAGGCACAAGCACTATGTTTATGCCTGCCTTCCTAGCCGCATCGATCGCGAGCGGCGCCTCCCAGTGGTTCTTCGGGTTGGCCCTCGCGCTCACGCCGTCGAAGCTCATGTAGAGCGTTCCCGCGCCGGCGTGCCTGAGCCTCTTCGCGAACTCCTGATCGAGCCCGAGGTTTATGCCTGTGGTGTTGAGCTGTATCTGGTCGAAGCCGGCCTCCTTGGCCTTCAGTATAATCTCCTCTATCTTCGGGTGCATTGTCGGCTCTCCGCCAGTTATCTGGATGGCGTTCGCAGGGATCGGCTTCTGGTTCCTGAGGTTCTTGAATATCTTGTCAAGCTCGTCCACGCTCGGCTCGTATATCGACTCTCCCTCCTTGGCGTAGAAGAAGCAGTACCAGCAGCTGAGGTGGCACCTGTTGGTGACAACCACATTGGCAAGACCTGTGTGCGACTTGTGCCTTTCACACATTCCGCAGTCGAACGGGCACATCGCCCCCTTGTTGAGGTAGTTCGGGTTGTCGAAGCCTCTGCCGTAGTAGTTGTACCTGCGCATCTTCATGTACATGTCGTAGTCCTCCCAATACTTCTCGACATTCCACTTGTGCTCTGGGCAGAACTTCCTTATCATCACGTTGTCCCCGTCCTTGTAGATTATGCCCTGGACTATGAGCTTGCACTCCGGGCAGACGGTCATCGTCTTCTCTATCACAGGCATCTTTTCCATTTCCTCTATGGTCCTGTGGTATGGCGCCAGTATCGGATCCAAGGATCTTGCGGCCTCTGTCTCCTCCTTTATCTCCGGCCTCTTGTTGTTAATGTTGTTAATCAGGTTCTGGTCCACGCCAACCTCTATCTGTATCTCGTTTCCAGACATCAATTTCACCAAGTATCTGCTAGGAAGGGCGGTTCGAAAGTATTTAAATATTTGCTATCCAACGCTTTACCTTCTTTCATAATTTGTATCCCAATAAGGATGGTTTTATTCCATCGTGATGGAATAATTAATCCTTATTACTTTATGTGTACAGAATATGAAACAGTTACACGGTGTTCAGTCCTGCAGGATTAACTGACCCAATATTTTTCTATTACTTGACCGCTGCTTCCAGTTCCGCTTCCGTTAGCCCCGTTACCACTACCAACACCGCCAGCTGCTCCACCGCCACCTGCGCCGCCGCTGCAATCGTTTGTATTCTGTGTAAGGCAGTTGCCAGCACCACAACTTGCTATTGCGCTGCCGCCTCCGCCTGCGTTTGTCCCTCCGGCACCGCCATAAGTAATGCACCCGCTCCCTGTGTCATAGCCACCCTCACCCCCTTTTCCACCTACACCGCCATTTGCTTGTATAGTTCCAGTATTACTTATTGGTATAGTGTTCCCTATGAATACTGTTCCACCACTTCCCCCTGTCCCTCCACCAGCGCCTCCGTTGGGGGAAAGTGCAAAAGAATTTCTTTGGATGTAGAATCCGTTGCCCCCGGCTCCGCCATTGAAACCGCTTGCGCTTATTGACCCTGAGTTTACAAGATTGTAGGTGTAGATTTCAACAATACCTCCGCCAAGGCCGCCTGGACCGCCATTTTGGATCGCCCAGCATGACCATTGGCCAGTCTGGCCGCCGGTGCCCCCGGTTCCACCAGTTAAAGTTGTAGAAAGGTAGCGTGAGGTCCTTGACCTGCCAGCTGTACCTCCAACGCCATTTGGAGAATAGTCGCTGCTAACGTACCCTGTTCCTTCGTAGCAAACACTGCCTGCATTGACGTATCCGCCTGCTCCGCCTGCACCGCCATCGTAGTCGTCAGTCACTGTTCCGTAGTTATAGAATGATACGTTGCCTTCCAGATAGTTTCCATTTTCGTTTACCGTTACACCGGTTTCAACCAGTATCATATTTGAAGCTATAGCCGAGCTTGTGAGCTGAGTGCTTGAGCTGTATATTATGTCTCCGTTGAAGTTCCCGCCTGGTGGGTTGTAGGTCTGGGCTATTGTTGATGTGGTTGTTGTAGATGTTGAAGTCGATGTAGTTGTAGAGGTGGAGGTCGAAGTAGATGTCGATGTGGTTGTGGAAGTACTGGTTGATGTTGAAGTCGTCGTGGTTGTAGTAGTGCTGTAGAAGCCAGCGGTCTCTGTTGCAGGGGCTGTTATCGTGAAGGTGTCCGATGTCGACGCGCCGGAGTATGGGCTGCCGGTCCATCCGTTGAAGAACCAGCCGGGGTTCGTGATCTCGTTTATCGTGACCGGGCTCCCGCTGTCGAACCATCCGCTGCCGGGACTCACAGTGCCACCGAAGTTCGGGTTGGCCGATTCCGACAGGTGGTATTGGACGGTCGGCAGTATCACTATGGTCGTGTTTCCGTTTACGTTTATTATCCCGCACTGGTTGGTGTAGGTGACGCCTCCGATCACTATGCTGTTGAAGATGTACTGGGTATTGCCGTTCGAGCATGCGGGGGATATTATGCAATAGTTGTGCGACGAACCGGTTGCGAATGACAGTTGTGACGTAAGCTGTGCATAGTCGTAGTTTGTTCCGTCTATTGTTATTATTGGGGACGTGCCGCAGACGCTGCTGGAATAGCTCGGAAGCCCGAAGCCTATGTACGACACGGGAAGGAAGTCGAGGGTGATGTTGGCAAGTGTACCGGAATAGTTTGCGGTCACGATGACATTCCCTACGATTGTGCTGTTGATGTACGAAAGAGCGATGCCTGTGGTGTTTGATCTTACAGGGTTCGGCGATACGGTGTAGCCTGAATTGTTTGTTGTGAGATTCACAGTCGCTGCGTTCAGAGGATACCCCAGCAGTTTTACATGAACGAACAGCGCATCCTTCTGGTTGTTGGCCGGTGGCCTCAGTGTATTGGCGGTTATGGAGAGAGTAACATTGGGATTGACTACGGGTTGCGCATGGCCGACGAAGCTGCCAAGGAATGTCTGGTACGGCGCGGCTGCGCACGATGCAGCAGAGTTCGGTATGTTCACAAGCCCGCAGTATTTCGCCTTAAGGTACACGTTCCCTGACACCAATGCGCCGAGTGTCGTCGTGACTGGAAGGTTGAGTATGCAAATGATGGAGCCGCCTGCCAGAACGAAGTTTGGTTTGCATGCATTGCCAGTGGAGTTCGTGCCGTTCACGTTCGCGTATATCGTCGGGCTTTCTATCGGGTACTGTTGTATGTTCGTCAGGTAGAACGCAACCACGGTCTGGTGGGTGGTTATGTTGGTTCCCAGAACCATGTCATTGCAGTACGCTCCCTGCACGAAGTTGCACGACGACGAAGTGACCTGGCCTGGAGAGTTTATGTAAGCGTAAAGCAGGACTGCCGCAACAGCGATTATAACAAGAGCCCAGCCGTAGGTGACCAGATACTCGAGGGCTGATTGGAGCTTTGCATCATTTGTTCTTTCTGCCAACTACTCCCCAAAATAAAGCTTTATTTTGTTTCTACAGGAAAGGCTTTAATAGACTATGTAGGAATATGAAATGAGAATAGGGGCTTTTGGATGAAGTTCCTGATAGGCGAGGACCCGTTTCCCAGCGCTTGCGCTGAGCCTATCATGTACCAGCTCCTGGATGGCCGCGGCCACGGCTTCAATGGCGTGGTAGTCGACAGCTACAGGGATCTCGATGCTATGTTCAGCGTCAATTCCGTGGAAGTGGAGCAGGACTGGATGAAGGTTCTGATCGACGAGAACCTGACCCCGAGCCTTGGGAAGTCGTTCGAAAAGCACGGCTTCGTCGCCGAGCACGTGAACAACATACAGCAGCACTCCGATGAGCACATATACAACCACGCTTTGGAGAAGCATTTCGGGATTCTTAGCGGCGACAGGGATTTCGAGAACATACACAGCCGCTCGTGCGAGAAGGTGCGGATGCTGATAACCATAGCGGGCAAGCCACAGCTCAAGATGCCCGAAATCGGCGGCAAGGTCGACGTCATGCTCGATTGGATGAGCTCGATGGGGCTATGGAAGTTCGGCATGCTCGAGATAAAGCTTGGCAAGGAATACATGCACTACAAGTGCGGTACATTCCCAAACGTGGACGAGCTCCTTGTGGTAAAGGACCTAATGGGGAAGCTGCGCAGCTATGAGGAGCACGCATCCATAGACCCGGACTACGTGCTTCACAACATACTCACCTTCGGCATGACGGACGACAGGAACCTGCTATCGCACTCCTTGGAATCCATAAACAACAGGCTGTCTTGCGCGCGGGACGTTGGGATAGATGTGAGCAAGCCGGCCAACCTGTTGGAAGCGATATCCAGCAGCAACGAGGAATTCCTCAAGTGGATATGGCACAGGGCGCCGCCATCGATGCTCCGCTCCTCGGATTCGTTCAATGCGATAACCGAGCAGGTGCAGCAGAGCATCTCCCACAGGAGGAAGGAGTACGGGAAGCTCAGGAACCGCTGAACTCCATTTTTAGCCCTATGGCACCCATCCGCTTACCTCTGTGATCTGGCCGGCCGTAGCGGTCCATGTACCAGAGGTGCCCGATGCAGCTGAAAGGCCGCAGTAGTTTACATAGTTGTTGCTATCCACACCGCCGACACCGCTTGGAGGCACAGGAGCTCCACCGTTGCCGCCTGTGAGCGAGCTATAACAATAGTTCGGATGGCAGCAAAGGTTTATCGACCCGCCTCCGCTGCCTCCGCCTCCTCCGTCGTTCCCGCCGCTGCCTCCGCCGCCGTTATAGCCACAGACACCATAATAGCTGGAGCACACGTATGCAGCGCCGCCTCCGCCTCCTCCAGTTCCCGGAGTTCCTGCAATAGCCGTCAGCGTACCGGGAGTTATGGAACTTGAATATGCTATGAATATGGTGCCTCCGCTTCCGGCTGCGCCGCCGCCTCCTCCTCCTCCAGCGCCGCTGTTACAGCCATACGCACCGCCACAGGAGTTGCCGCTCGGTCCGTTTTGCCCGTTGCCGCCGTTGGAGCCTGCCACGGTTATGGACCCTTGATTGTTGAATGTTCCTGCATATATCTCAACGATTCCACCTCCGTTGCCGCCGGCTCCTCCGTTGCCGCCGTTGCTCGGACCTGCGCCTCCAGCACCTCCGCCGACACCGCCATTACCTCCCTTCAATGTCGTCCCTGAATAATAGTGGGCGGCTCTGCTTGTCGGGCTTGTGGCGACTGAACCTCCCGAGCCGCCGCTGCCGCTAGTCCCCTGCCCTGCCGCTCCTCCAGTGCCGCCGTCGTACGTGTCGGTGATTGTTCCCGCATTGGTAAATATGGTGTTCGCCTGCATGTAGTTGCCGTGCTCATCTACAGTGACGCCGGAATTTATCGTTATCGACTGCGAGCTGACCACGCTGCACGTGAGCGTCGTTGTAGATGAGAACGTTACAGGGCCAGGATACGAACCGCATGTCGGGTTGTAGGTCATTGGTATAGTGCTGGTGGTGGAAGTGGAAGTGGTGGTTGACGTTGACGTAGACGTGGAGGTAGATGTCGACGTAGATGTCGTCGATGTACTGGTGCTTGTTGATGTAGTAGATGTGCTTGTTGAGGTCGATGTCGATGTTGTTGAGGTAGTTGAGGTGGTAGTGCTTGTTGAAGTGGAGGTGGTGCTGGTTGAGGTAGAGGTCGTCGATGTCGTGCTGGTGCTGGTCGTGGATGTCGAGGTGGATGTCGTTGAGGTGGATGTGGTTGTGGACGTGGTGCCGCCACCTGCGCTGCCGGTGCCGGTCTGGCCAAGTGGCGCTGCGGTTGCCACTGCCGTGGATATTGTGGCGATGTTAGCTTCCTGGCCCCCCAACCCTGATTGGTTGTACCCTATCCATACCGAACCTGTGAATTGGGTGCCTATAGAATTGGACTGCACAGGGCAGTTGACCACTACAGGCACGGATTCGCCCGAGACCAGCACTATGCTCTTGATCCCCTGCAGTCTAGGCGTTGCGGAGGAATTGGTGCATCCAAGCGATGTCACAGTTATTGGACCGCCGCCGACGTGGCCTACGGTTATGACAAGCGAACCTGTGGTGTTGAGTACCGGCTTGCTGCAGAAGAAGCCGGGTTGCGCCAGGCAGGCGCTTGCGAAGACCTGTGACTTGTTGAAGATTCCGAGCGAGAATAGCGCGGTGAGCACTACAACAATCACTATGAGAGACCATCCGTACGTAAGGAGGTACTCCATCGTTGACTGCTGTTTTGCATGCAACAATATCACATTGCGTTTTATGCGGAATTTCTGAAGCGCGCTCCGCCCCTGCCGCTGTTGCGGCCCCTGCCGCCCTGGGGCCTTCCATGCTGCTGCCTCTGCTGGAACCCCGGCCTTCTGAACTGGCGCCTTTCCTGCGGCGGCTCGGGCTTCTTCTCCCTCGGCGGGGAGGCCTTTATCTTCTCTATGCTCTTCTGAAGGTCTGCCTTAAGCTTCTCTGCTATGAACCTCTTGCTGTAGAAGTCGCCCTTCAGGCCTATGCTTATCTTGGTCGCATACGCCCTTGCGATCCTTCCCCTCATCTCCTTTGGCGCGCCGCTCACCTCCTGGAGCTTGAACAGCACGCCGTACTTGGGCGGCTTGCTCCCGAACTTTATGTGCTTGAATAGCGCCTTCTCCGCGCCGAGCAATTGTATGGTGCTGGCAGGCATTGTCGCAAGCCTCTCCAGAGAGCCAGCCTTTGCTAGGAGTTCCGCTGCTATCTTCTCGTCGGTAAGGTAGGTGGTGTTGGGAAGTATCCTCTCTGCGGCCACCTTGAGGTAAGCGTCCATGTACTCCAAAGAGTTGGCGAGGTGCAGGCAGGTCTCAGCGAATATGCTGACAGCTCGCTTCTCGTCATCGTTCGGCTTCCTGCCCATCGCGGATGACATCTCCTTGAATATCTCGTCCCCTGTTTTTGCATCACCTACGGCGGCCTTCACCGATTCCTCGCTGATGCCCGCATCGATTATGTGGGCGAGCCTTGCCAGAGTCAGAGGGTTCTGCACCTTAACCTCGGGATAGTATATGCCGAACCATTCGCTCAGGCGCTCGAACGCCAGGTTGAACGACTTGGATGTGTCTAGGTATGCGTTTATCGCCTGCATCAGGGCGTGCTCCTCGTTGGAGTATGTCTCCTTTATCTCGGCCCTTGTGCCCTTGAGCATTCGCTCCCTTGCCTTCTCGAAAGAATCTGCCAAGCAATCACTTTGTTAGCTATTGGCGAGCTATTTATTAATATTAGTAGGAGATTAATTATCGGCTGTTGCTGCTTCGGGTATTTCGCATGGACAAGGAGGCATTGGAGAGTATAACGAACCTATCCGCAAGGCGCGGCATAATAATACCGGCGTTCGGCATCTACGGCGACCTTGCCGGCTTCTACGACTACGGGCCGATAGGCACCGCGATACGCCACAACATAGAGGACATATGGAGGAAGGTGTTCATAACGGGCATGAACAACCTGGAGGTCGACACCACTATCGTGGGGCCCGAGGCGGTATTCGACGCGAGCGGACACATAGCGAACTTCGTCGATCCGATCGTAGTGTGTCAGAAGTGCAAGGCCTCCTTCAGGGCGGACAAGATACTCGAGGAGCACTTCGCAAAGAAGGGCGAGAAGGACCGGTCGTCCGCGGTAAAGAAGATGAAGCCTGCGGAATTGGGGAAGATTCTCGCGGAACAGAAGCTCAAATGCGAGAAGTGCGGGAATGTGCTTCCTGCGGATGTGTCGACCTTCAACCTTATGCTGGGCACTAAGATAGGGCCAATGGGCGCGGTCACCGGGTACCTCAGGCCGGAGACCGCCCAGGGAATCTTCATGGACTTCAAGAACATATTCCGCATCTACAGCCTGAAGCTGCCCATAGGCATAGGCCAGGTGGGCAAGGCTTTCAGGAACGAGATCTCGCCTAGGCAGGTGCTCATACGAATGCGCGAGTTCCTGCAGATGGAGCTGGAGTTCTTCTTCGATCCTGAGGAGAAGGAGCTGAGGATAAACAACCAGCGGATAGATACTGGAAAGATTTTCCAGACGAAGATAAATTTCCTGACACGCGAACAGCAGACAGACGGCAAGGTGGACTTTGAGCCCATAACAGTCAAGGATGCGATAAATAAGGGCTACATACCGAACGAGCTTTTCGGGTACATGCTCACCATAGAACAGGAGTTCATGCGGCGCTTGGGGTTCAAGGACAGCGCCTTCAGGTTCAGGCAGCATATGGTGGAGGAGCTGTCCCATTACTCAGGGGGCACCATAGATCTCGAGGTGGATATCGGCAGCAAGTTCGAGGAGGTGATAGGCAACGCCTACAGGACTGACTTCGACCTGAAGAACCACCAGCTGCATTCCAAGGAGGACATGAGCGTGCTCAACAACGAGAAGAAGGTTCTGCCCCACGTTGTCGAGCTGAGTTTCGGGCTCGACAGGCTAGTCTGGACCCTTCTGGCAAATTCGCTCGTGAAGGACGACGGCAGGGGATGGGACATGCTTGCTCTGAACAATGAGGTATCGCCATACAGGTATGCGATCTTCCCGCTGCAGAAGGACGAGAAGCTTATGGACAAGGCGCTCGAGATAAACAGGACGCTGACGGAGAGGGGCATCGCTACGTTCTACAGCGCAGCGGGCAGCATAGGAAAGCGCTACGCAAGGGCGGACGAGGTCGGGATAAACAGCGCCATAACCGTTGACTACCAGACATTGGAAGACGACACGGTAACGGTAAGGAACATAGTCGACGCGAAGCAGGTAAGGAAGGGCATCGGGGGCCTGTGATGGGCGGCTCAGTGATAAACACGAACCTGTTCTCGCTCCGCCACACTTTCGAGAGCGGGCAGCCGCTGACGTTCTTCGCGGACTACAACCGCTCGAGGAACGCCATCTCCTACCAGGAGGGTAACAGCATGTTCGACATAAAGATGGTGGGCAGCGCCGAGAAGGGAAGGCTGGTGCTGAATGCTGGCAAGGCCGACGGCGTAAGGAGGAGGTTCAGGCTCGACGACGACATGCAGGGGATCTACGGAAGGATAAACACGGACCCTTTCATGGACAGGGCGATAAGGCGCTATAGTGGGATGAGGCTCACAGTGAACGACCCATGGGAAACCACGCTGGTCTTCATAATATCCCAGCTCAACAACCTGAAGAGGATAAGGCTGATAACAAGGAACATCATAGAGAGGTTCGGAACTCCGATAAAGGATGAGGACGGCAGGGTTGTTGCGCGAAGCTTCCCGACCAGCGAGGACCTGATGGAGGCGACGGAAAAGGAGTTGAGGGAGTGCAACGCCGGGTTCCGCGACAAGTACATAAGGTCCGCGGCTGAATACTGCACCAACAACCTTGACCTTTACAGGCTTAGGGGAAAGAGCTACCACGCGCTGAAGGAGGAGCTCATGACCATAAGCGGCGTTGGCGACAAGGTGGCTGACTGCATAGCGCTGATGGGGTATGGAAGGCTAGAGGCCTTCCCTATAGACGTGTGGGTAAAGAGGACGCTCGAAAGGATTTATTTCAAGGGCAGGAAAAGGCCGGTAAAGCAGCTGCACAGGTTCGTCGACGAAAGGTTCGGCGACATGAAGGGCTATGCGCAGCAGTATATTTTCTGGGGAGGCAGGATGATGGCATGAAAAATGGAATAAGCGTGAAGGAGATAGAGGGCATATCGAAGTACCTGATAGGGAAGCAGGAGAGGTTCGACTCGGTGATGTCGGGATCGCGGGACATAATACGGTCGGCGTCGCTGATAATAACCGCGCTCCACAACAACGACGCGAAGAGGTACCGCGGAGGCATGGCTGAGATAAGGAAGCTCGTCAAATCTCTCAGGCAGACCGATTCTGATTACAGGTACCACACGCTTCAGGCGTACCAGGAGTTCGTGGAGGCTTCCGTGCTTTTCGATATAAAGACAAAGGGCAGTGTGCCCTCATGCAACGACCTGAAGGTCGAGCCGGAGGCATACCTGCTTGGGATCATGGATGCTGTGGGCGAGCTGAAGAGGGAGGTGATTGATGCGCTCAGGAGGGGCAGGGTGAAGGATGCCGAGAGATACTACAATACCATGAGCGACATCTATGACAGCACACGCGGGATAAGGTTCGCAGAGTCGGTGCTCAACGGGTTCAGGAGGAAGCAGGATGTCGCAAGGATGCAGATAGAGAGCGCTGCCAGCTCGCTTCTGTCGTTCAAGATGAAATGATCAGATGTTGAACGGCACGTACGATGAGCCGCTCGCGTTGATGAATATCGTGTAGGATGCGCCTACGAACGGGTTGCTCGAGGACGCCGCAAGCGGCTGCATGAACAGCAGGACGGTGTATTCCCCTGCGCCGTACTTCTGGGTCAGATTGCCCAGGCCGAATTCTATGTCGAATGTGGTCCCGGCTATGTTATAGGCGCTAGCGGTTATTGTGGTGAGGTTGGGGTAGTAGTACCTGCTGTTGCTCACAACCCCCGCAACTGTGTCCGGGTAACCGTAGTGCGACGTGTTGTCAAGCTGGCCTATCGTCATTGTTGACACCGTCGGCTCGTAGCCTATCTCTACCTGCGTGATGTTCATCCCGTAGAGCATTGTGCCCTTCAGATAAATCCTGCTGTTCTGGAACGTCGGCGTGCCGCTTGTCCAGTTGATGTAGTTGTCCACGAAGTCCTGCGTCAGGTAGACCGTGCTGCCGTTGTACGCTATACCTATGCTCACCTGGTTGTGGTGCGGGTCGAGTATGTTGTCGCGGTGGCCGTTGTTGCAGCACGCCAGGTCGTTGTACATCATGCTGTACTCCATGGCCTTCAGCGCTTCGGTTATGTTCAGAGCGCCGCTGACGGTGCATGATTGCCCTATGCACGACTTCTCTGTGGACTGGTTGTATGCGACGTTCTCTGAAACTCCCTGAGTGCCGCCGAGAAGCGTGTAGCGCATGTAGGGCTTCATGCCGAATATGTCCCAGTGGCTGAAGTATCCGTACTGGAGCATGCTCTGCGAGTGCTGCTGTGCCGAGGGCTCGAGCGACAGCGTTACATTTGAGAGGCCGTACTTGTTCCTATCCTGGTTTATCAGGCCGAGCATGTAGTTGTCAAGGTACTGCTGGCTGTAGTTTATCGTTGATGTTGTCGATGTTGACGTGGTGGACACAGTGGTGTAGTTCTGCGGGAAGTTGGTGTTGTTGTACACTGTTGGCGTCCTGTAGTTGCCTATCACCTGGTTGAGCGTGGACCTGAAGCCGCCGATGTTAAGGAGCAGCAGCGCTGCCACTATTATCAGAAGTATAAGTACGATCCCACCGGCAGCGCTTGCGATGCAACCACGTTAGGTAATATTTCCAAAAGCCTTATAAAGCCTTCCGATAGAATAGCTATGTAAGTCGGTCATTCGGGCTGATTTTCCCGCGATACTGCAACGGTGCAGGAGGGATACTCATGGACAAGGAACAATTGGATAAGCTTACTGCCTTCATTCAGGAGAATAAGGGCCAGAGGAAGTTCACCCAGAGCGTCGAGCTCGCCGTGAATTTCTCTGGCATAGACTTCACAAAGCAGGACAACAGGCTGAACCTGCAGGTGGCGCTCCCGAACGGGAAGGGGAAGGTGAGCTCCGTGATCATATTCGCTGACGACCTGAACATAAAGTCCAAGGCGGAGGCCGCAGGCGCGAAGGTCATAGACGGAAAGTCTTTGCCATCGATCGCCACGGACAAGGCGCAGATGAACGAGCTGCTGGAGAACGAGCTTATCGCACAGGCCAGCCTCATGCCCCAGATAGCGAAGTCGTTGGGTCAGTTCCTGGGACCCAGGAACAAGATGCCTAAGCCCCTTGTGGGCGGTGACGTTCAGTCGGTGATCAACAGCATCAGCAAGTCCACTTCGATAAGGAGCAAGGGCAAGTACCTCCCGACAGTGCACTGCGTGGTCGGCAACGAGAAGATGGACGCGCAGCAGCTGGCCGCCAACATAGACGAGGTAATAGGCGCGATCGCGAAGAAGCTCGGCAGGCACACGATAAAGTCCGCTTACGTGAAGCTGACTATGAGCGCCCCGGTGCGACTGATATAGGTGAAATCATGCTTAGCAAGGATCAGAAAACGAAGTTCGTCCAGGACGGCTCCAAGGAGCTCAAGAAGTACAGCCTGGTCGGGATAATACACACAAACGGGATACCGGACCGGCTGCTCCAGTCGTCAAGGAACAGGCTGAAGGGCAAGGTGCACCTCATAATGGGCAGGAAGACCATGCTCAAGCGCATACTCGAGTCTGACGCGCGCACCAAGGAGCTCGCGAACGACCTGCAGGGCACCTCGGCTATAGTGATGAGCAACGAGGATCCGTTCGACCTGTTCGGGATGTTCAAGGCGGGCGCGATAAAGCTGGCTGCGAAGCCGAACCAGATAGCGCCTGACGACATAGTAGTGCAGGCAGCCGAGACCACTCTGCAGCCTGGCCAGGCAGTGACAGAACTGAAGCAGGCCGGCATAGACGTACAGATACAGAAGGGCAAGGTGGTCATAGCCAAGGACAAGGTGATAGTCAAGAAGGGAGATGTGATAACGACCCCTGTCGCAAAGGCGCTCCACACCCTCAACGTTATGCCGTTCGTAGCTTACATCGCTCCGGCTGTCGAGCTTGCCGGCAGCATGAGGTTCACCAAGGAGCTGCTTGACATAGATGTCAACGCCATGGTGGGCCAGCTGGCGCACGGGTTCCAGTCGGCTATTGCGATCTGCATGGAAACGGGCACGATAACGCCTTACACCGTGGAGCCGCTGATAGCGAAGGCCGTCAGGAGCGCCATCGCCGTCGGCACCGAGGCCAAGGTCTACGAGCCTGGCATAGTCGAGAGGCTCATAGCAGAGGCGGCCAACGCCGCATCAGCGCTCAACGGCATGGCCGGGGAGACAAAGACGGAATCATGAATTGTTTACGCTAAAGGTGAAATGTATGGAATACGTATACGCTGCGCTGCTTCTGGACGCCGCAGGTAAGGAGATAAGCGAGAAGGGACTCGAGGAGATTGTGAAGGCCGCAGGCCTGCACCCCGACGAGGCAAGGGCAAAGGCGATGGTCGCGTCGCTCAAGGGCATCAACATAAAGGATGTCATAAAGAACGCGCAGACCGTGCAGGTTGCCGCTGCCGCCCCTGCCGCAGCAGCTCCGGCCGCTGGCGAGAAGAAGAAGGAGCAGAAGGAAGAGAAGAAGAGCGAGGAAGAGGCCGCAGGAGGTCTTGCAAGCCTGTTCGGTTGAGCTCAGCTTGCGTTTTCCTGCCAGTTTTTACCCGTTTGGGGGCATGAAAAACAAAAAGCAATATATAGCTTAACTGCGCTATCCTATCGACCGGTCGTGATACCAATGGCAGATGGAGGAATGGACGTTTTCGTCGACAAGCCCAAGTGCACGGGTTGCAGGCACTGTTTCGACGTGTGCCCTGTGGCGGTATTCGAGATGCACCCCAAGGACGGGGGTAACGTCAACGCCGACACCGCCCCCGCCGACAAGCAGTGGAAGGGCACCGACGACCCGGCGGTAGTAGCGAAGTTCAAGGACATGCCGGACGGCCACACGCATTTCACCGAGAAGTCAGTGGCGGTCAACGGCTCCGCCTGCATACTCTGCCAGGCTTGCCTGATAGAGTGCGAGGGCGAATGCATACACATAACGGACACGTCAGGACAGAAGTACATCTCGATTTACAAGTGACATTTTTGGGCCCCTCGGGGCTTTCTCTTTTCCTTTTTGGACGCAGGCGCACTAGGTCCTAGCCATGATTCAGATAACAGACAAGCCTTTCGACGACGAACAGAGCCTTGGCGTGCTCAACCCCTACGTTAGGGAGTGGTTCGGGAAGAACTTCGACGAGCTGACCCCTCCGCAGAAGTTCTCGTTCAAGCTGATAAGCGAGAGCAGGAACATACTCATAACAGCGCCGACCGGATCTGGAAAGACTATGTCCGGCTTCCTCTCGATAATCAGCAAGCTCTTCGACTACTCGCTGGCCGGCACCCTGGAGGACAGGGTCTACTGCATATACGTAAGCCCGCTCAGGGCGCTCAACAACGACATACACAGGAACCTCCAGAGGCCTCTGGAGGAGATCTACAAGATGGTGCTCAAGAAGAAGGGCGTCAATGTCATAAAGGAGGGCATAAAGAACGTCACTATAGGGGTCAGGACCGGGGACACGCCGCAGAAGGAGAGGGCGAAGCAGCTCGCCAGGCCGCCGAACATACTTGTCACGACCCCGGAGAGCCTGGCGATAATGATAAACTCGCAGAGGTTCGTCGAGTCGCTGAAGGGCGTCGAGTTCCTCATAGTGGACGAGATACACGAGCTCGCTAACAACAAGCGCGGGGTCCACCTGTCGCTCTCGATAGAGAGGCTGGCTGCGATGTCTGACAAGGATTTCGCCAGGGTCGGTCTCGGGGCCACTGTTGCGCCGCTCGACGAGGCTGCGAAGTACCTTGTCGGCTACAGGGGAGACGAGCTGCGCGACTGTACGATTGTCGACGCGTCGTGGAGCAAGAAGCTGGAGGTCATGGCCATGAGCCCTGCGAAGGACCTTATCAACACGCCGGACAACGTGATAGAGGACGAGACGTACAAGAGGCTCAACAGCATAATAGAGAACAACAGGACCACGCTTATATTCACAAACACTAGGAGCGGGACCGAGCGGGTGGTGTTCAACCTCAAGAGGAGGTTCCACTACGGCGAGGACATAGCGGCGCACCACGGGTCGCTGTCCAGGGAGACGCGACTGGACGTAGAGGAGCTGCTGAAGAAGGGCTCGTTGAAGTGCGCTGTTTCGTCGACGAGCCTGGAGCTCGGGGTCGACATCGGGACTATCGACAACGTGGTACAGCTGGGGTCGCCGAAGAGCGTCGCAAGGGCGGTGCAGCGAATAGGAAGGTCTGGCCATTCGTACAAGGCGGTCGCGAGGGGCGAGATGATAGTGCTGAACAGGGACGACATGGTAGAGACAGCGATAATGCTCGACTCGGCGCTCAAGAGGAGGATCGACACGTTCTCTGTGCCGAAGAACCCGCTCGACGTCCTCGCGCAGCACGTGGTGGGGATGTCGCTGACAAAGAAATGGAACATTGACGAGGCGTACGATGTCATAAGGTCGTCGTATGCGTACCACGACCTGCCAAGGGAGGACTTCGAGTCCATAGTAGGCTATCTGGCTGGCGATTACGTAGGCCTTGAGAGCAGGCACGTCTACGGGAAGATTTGGTTCGACAAGGAGACGCAGATGTTCGGGAAGAGGGGCAGGCTTGCGCAGGCTATATACATGCTCAACCTCGGCACAATACCGGACCAGGTTGCGATAAACGTAGTGAACGTCAAGGACAAGAAGTGGATAGGCAACATAGAGGAGGAGTTCCTGTCAAGGCTGAAGGAGGGCGACATCTTCACATTGGGGGGCAAGCTCTACAAGTTCGAGTACGCCAAGGAGATGAAATGCTACGTGAGCGACGCTAACACGAACGCGCCGACGATACCGCCCTGGTATTCGGAGCAGCTGCCACTGAGCTTCGAGCTCGCAAACCAGATCGGCGAGTTCAGGAGCGAGTTCGCGGATGTGGTGAGGGCGTACATAAAATCCAACAGGATAAAATCGCTTGTGCAGTTCGACAAGCTGCCCGAGGAGATAGACGAGTACCTGGGCAGGCTCCCGGTCGACGAGAACTCGAAGTTCGCGATATTCGGATACTTCCTCGAACAGATACTCTACGCGGACCTGGTGCCGAACAACAGGCTGCTGCTGATAGAGCAGTCGAAGAGCCTTGACGGCAAGGAGGTTTACGTTATATTCCATTCGCTGTACGGGAGGAGGGCGAACGACGCGCTGTCCAGGGCTGTGGCGATAAAGCTGAGCGACATGCTGAACAGGGAGATAGGCCTGATGGTAAACGACAACGGCTTCGTGCTCGTGCTGGACGGCAGGGTGAACGTGACCGAGCGCATGGTGAAGGAGATAATGGGCTCGATAACGGCGAAGAGCATAGAGCCTATGCTCAAGGAGAACATACGAAGGACGGAGATGATGAAGCGCAGGTTCAGGTACGTTGCCGGCAGGGCGTTCATGATACTCAGGAACTACAAGGGCAGGCGCATGCAGGTGGGCAGGCAGCACATAAACGCGCAGCTTCTGCTCAACGCTGCCGAGGAGATAGACCCTGACTTCCCGCTGATAAAGGAGACGTACAGGGAGATACTCAACGAGGTCATGGACCTGCCACGGGCGGAGCAGGTGCTTCGCGGGATTAAGGCCGGGGAGATATCCTACAAGATGATAAACACCATCTACCCGTCGCCGTTCGCGCACAACATGATAACCTTCGGCCACGCCGACGTGGTGCTGATGAAGGAGAGGCACGAGTACCTCAAGTCGCTGCACAAGATGGTGCTGGAAAACATAAACAGGAAGAAATGATGCGACTTAACAGCGATGTTGAGCTTCTTGACGGGATGCCCATAGCGCACATAAGGAGCCTGTCGATGATTGTGGTCTCTGACCTGCACCTGGGGTACGAGAGCCACATGGCGAAGAGGGGCACCCTCATACCAAAGGTGAACCTGAAGCGCATAGTCAAGGACCTTGGCAAGGCCATCGACACCACAGGGGCAAAGACGATACTAATAGACGGCGACATAAAGAACGAGTTCTCCAGGGTGGAGGAGGACGAGTTCAACGAGTTCTACGACATAGTGCAGCTGATAAAGAAGCGCGGGCTGTCGCTGATACTGATAAAGGGGAACCACGACAATTTCATAGAGCGCTACAGAGAGCCTTTCGGGATAAAGGTGTTCAGGCAGCAGGCCGAGATCAACGGCTACCTGTTCTTCCATGGGGAGGAGCTGCCCGATGTCAAGAAGGACACAAGGATGCTCATAATGGGGCACGAGCACCCATCCATAGGCATATACACAACCGCCAGGAAGGAGAAGGTGCGCTGCTTCCTATACGGTTCTTACAAGAGGAAGCCCCTGCTTGTGCTTCCGGCCATGGGATACTTTGCACAGGGCACAGACGTGAACCTTGAGCCGAAGGGCAACCTGCTATCGCCAATATTCAAGCACGTAGACATAGACAGGATGGAGGCGATAGCCTTAGGCTATGGGTCGACGATGAGTTTCGGCAGTGTTGGGAAGCTGAGGAGCGCGCGGCCATAAAAGTATTAAGAGGCTGGCAAAGCATACTTAGCGTGACATTCCTTCCTATAATCACGGGGTTGCTTGCGGCGTTTTTCTGGGGGACTTCGGACTACCTGGTGGGCAAGCCGTCGAGGGCTATCGGCCAGTGGAGGGCGACCACCTATGTGCTGGGCTTCAGCGCCATAGTCCTCCTGCTCGTGTCGCTCTACACCGGAATCGGCACCAAGGCAGATGCGTCGGTCATACTGCTTGCCGCATTGTCATCGATAGTCGCATTCCTTGCATTCCTATTTGCGTTTAGAGCGTTCAGATACGGGGACCTCACCATAACCGCCCCGATAGTAGGCACATATCCGGCGATAGCCGCCATAGGTGCGGTATTCATACTGGGGGAAACCATTTCGGGCCCAGAGGCCGCTGCAATTGCTGCGATAATAGCGGGAATAGTCCTTTTGTCCACAAGGCTGAGCGCTTTACGGCGCAGGAAGAAAATAGTGGCGTCTGGGATAGGCAGCGCCATTCTGAGCATGTTGTTTTTTGGCGGAACCGCCATCTTCGCAGGCGCGTACGCAGTGGTGATAGGGGTTGTGCTGCTTAGCCTCATGTGGCGCAGCATAAGCGCGGGGATCGGATTCGTTGCGGGTTATGCGACAAGACAGGATGTCTCTGTGCCACAGAGAAAATACCTGCCGTCCATCGTCATGGCCGGCATAACGGATGCGTTCGGGGTGCTTGCTTTCGTATACGGGATAGTGGCGAGCTCCACGCTCCCCATAGTGGCATCGCTTGCAGGATTTGCGGGCGGAGTGACCGCAATCTATGCGTTTGCCCTCCTCAAGGAGAGGCCCGAGCCCAGCCAGTGGCTAGGCATCCTGCTCGCCGTTGCCGGGGTTGTCGTGCTCTCCTACATCGCATAGGTTGGGGCTGGGCCGAAGATAAAGATAAATATCTAGGCAGCGACATTTCCCCTTCGGAGATGAATTCTGATGGCTGAAGACATAAAGGAGGAGCTGACAAAACGCATGGACAGGGTCAACTTCAAGACCCTGGTTACAAGGGAGGGAGTCATGCTCGCCGCCAACCTTTGGGAGTCGTGCTTCAGGGACGAGAGATACTGCGAGGACGTCCTCTGGGGGCTGAAGGGGAACTGCCACAGGAATTTCGCCGTTCT
>JAGWHI010000025.1 GCA_028866905.1 Microcaldota archaeon | reverse complement strand
TTCCGAACAGTATTAGGTTCGAGCTTTCCAACTGTTTCACTGCGAACCTGTCAAACTCTGGATCCACATTGTGCCACGACAGGTCGTGGTTAGGGCCCTCGAAAAAGCCATCGAGGCTCACCATCATGAATAGTTTTATCTTCCTCATGAAATGACAAGATAAAGTCGATGCACAGCTATAAAAGCAATCGTGTTAATAAAAGTCGCCTTGGCCGGGATTCGAACCCGGGTTGCGAACGTGACAGGCTCGCGTGCTGGACCACTACACTACCAAGGCATTGAGGACTGAGCTTCATCTAATAATGCAGACCGACATATAAAAATCTCACGGGTAGAGCCTGTTCGGGTCTCTCGGGAGCAACGTGCTCTCCCTTATGTTCTCCAAGTCGAGCAACTGCATGATCATCCTGGTGATCCCGAACCCCCATCCCCCGTGCGGCGGGGCGCCGTACCTGAAGAAGTCTAGGTAGAACTGTATGTTCTCCGGGCTGAGCCCCTTCTCGACCGCCTGCTTCGAAAGGTGGTCGTACCTGTGCTCCCTCTGCGCGCCAGTGGTTATCTCGAGTCCCTTGTAGAGCAGGTCGTAGCTGTGGGTTATCGGGTGGCCGTGCTTGTCCTTGCCGCGCATGTGGTAGAACGGCCTCACCTTGACGGGGTAATCGGTCACAAACAGGAAGTCGCTGCCCGTCTTCTCCTTCATGTGCTTGAAGAGCGCCTTCTCTGCAGCGGAGTCGAGGTCGTCTCCCTTCATTATCTCGAACCCGAGGCCATCGAGCACATCGTATGCTTCGTACATGCTTATCCTTGGGAACGGCGCCTTCGGTACGACGACCTCCCTGCCGTAGTACTCCTTGATTCTGTCGCCCCATTCCTCCTTTATCTTCCCCATGGCGTAGACGAGCCAACGCTCCTCCAGGTTTATCACGTCGTCGATTGAGTTGATGTACGAGACCTCGACGTCGAGCGATGTGAACTCCGTGGCGTGCCTGTATGTGAGCGACTTCTCGGCCCTGAACACAGGGCCTACCTCGAACACCTTCTCCATGCCGGAACATATTGCCATCTGCTTGTAGAACTGCGGCGACTGAGCGAGGTACGCCGGCCTCCCGAAGTAGTCGAACTCGAACAGCTCGGCCCCGCTCTCCGAAGGCGCACCCAGGAGCTTAGGCGTGTGTATCTCTACTATGCCCTCCTTGTGGAAGAAATCCCTGGTATATCTCTCGAAGTCTGAAGTCAGGAGGAACACCATCTTCCTCTTGTACGGCCTTATGTCTATGAATCTCCAGTTGAGCCTCGTGTCAAGCGTGGACTCCGTCATCCCGGTTATGTCGACCGGCAGCGGCGTCTCGCTCTTGCTGACAACGTGCATCTCCGAAGGCACGAGCTCGGCTCCCTTCTTGAACAGGTCGCTCTTCTTCACCGTGCCCTTCACGGCCAGCACGCTCTGGTTGGTCAGCGCCTCGACCATGTCTATGTACTGCTGGTCCGTCTGCCCTACCTTAAGTGTCAGCTGGACCTCGCCGGTCCAGTCCTCGAGCACGACGAACTTGAGCTTCTTGCTCACGATCCTGGTGTTGGTCACGAAACCCGCAAGGCAGATTTCCTTGCCGTCGGCTGAGGGGTTGACGTCCTTGGCGTGCTGCCTCCCTGCCAGTATCTCCTCTATCGTCATGGTTTCACAGACCGATAACCTGCTTTAATAATTCAATTATAAATAGATATCTAACAAATCGATTACGATGGAAGATAAGGAGTTCGACAGGCTGCTCAAGACGAGCAGGATAAGGCTAACCGACAAGGAGCGTGCCGTCATAAAGCGGGACATAGAGGACATCCTCGAGTACTTCAACGCGATAGACAAGGCAGATCCCGGCAATGTCGAGCCGGCCTACCAGCCCACGGAGGTGGCGGCCACGATGAGGGACGACGTAGTGAAGGGCTGCGATTTCCCGGACCAGATCCTGAAGAACACCAAGACGCACAAGCAGTACGTGCTAGGTCCTGACATATGAGCGGCATAAAGGATTTCCAGGCGCGAGCCCCAGGGGCCGACTACTACCACGAGCTAGTGGCCGAGCTCGCCGAGGCGAACAGGGAGCTGAACGCGTTCGCCGTCATAAACGAGTCCATCTCAAAGGGCTTCCCTGTCAGCGTCAAGGACAACATATGCGTAAGCGGGTTCGAGGCGACCGCATCGTCGCGCATGCTCAAGGGTTATGTCCCCCCATTCGACGCTACGTGCGTGGCAAGGCTCAAGTCCAAAGGCATGGGATTCATCGGCAAGACCGTGATGGACGAGTTCGGCTTCGGGACGTTTGGGCTGAACTGCGACATACGGGCCAGGAACCCGTTCGACAAGGAGTATGTGGCAGGCGGTTCGAGCAGCGGGTCCGCCGTAGCAACCTCCATAATCAGCAACCACGCTTCCGTGTCCGAGTCGACCGGCGGTTCTATATCCACTCCGGCATCCATGTGCGGGGTAGTGGGATTCACGCCGACCTACGGCGCAGTGTCTAGGTACGGCCTGATAGACTACGCCAACTCCCTGGACAAGATCGGCGTGATGGCCAGGAGCGCATCGATAGTCCGCGAGGTCTTCGACATGATGAGGGGGCCAGACGATATGGACTCGACGTCGTCAAAAAGCCAGATAACCGACAACAGGCATAAGAAGCTTGTAGTGGTCAACCAGCTGCTATCGAACGTTGATCCCGCGGTGAGGAAGTCGTTCGAGTCCCTGCTCCACAAGCTTGAGGGCGAGGGGCACTCCGTGGACTACGTCGACATGCACTTCATAAACGACGCAGTGCGCGCCTACTACATAATATCCATGGCCGAGGCATCCACCACGCTTGCGCGGTACACAGGGTACAAGTACGGCTACCAGCACGAGAAGTTCGAGGAGAAGTACAACCAGTTCTTCTCCGAGGCAAGGGAGAACTTCGGGCTGGAGGCGAAGCGCAGGATAGTGCTTGGCACTTTCATAAGGGGCGCTAACGTGCGCAGCAGGTACTACTACAAGGCGCTCAAGATAAGGCGCGCGATAATAGACTCGATGGCGAAGGCGATGAAGGATGCGTTCATCATATCGCCCACAGTGCCGATAAGGACGCCAAAGGCGAGCGACGCGGAGAGGCTAAGCCCGGTCGAGGTGTACGCGCTGGACTCGATGACCATACCGCCGAACCTTGCAGGAATGCCGCACATATCCTTCCCGTACGACTACATAGACGGCATGCCCATAGGCGCGCAGCTCACCACCACGCACTTCAACGACCACGCAGTGATATCGTTCGTCGAGGAATGGGAGAAGGCTTTCAGCTACAGGTTCAAGTACAACATAGGATCTTTATGAGGATTGGACTAGAGGTGCACGTTGCCCTGCCCACGAAGAGCAAGCTCTTCTGCGGCTGCAGGAACTTCGCGGACGAGCCCAACACCGCCATTTGCCCGATATGCATGGGCCTGCCGGGATCCAAGCCCGTGCTCAACTCCGCCGCGGTCATGTACGCGCTGAGCATAGCCAACGCGCTGCACTGCAAGGCCAACGACACCTTCTCGTTCGTGAGGAAGGTGTACTTCTATCCGGACCTGCCCAAGTCGTACCAGATAACCCAGCTGAACGAGCCTATAGGCGATTCAGGGTACGTTGAGCTGTCGTCAGGCAAGATAGGGATCAGGAGGCTGCAGCTCGAGGAGGATCCGGCAAGGATTGTACGCGGCGACGGGTATTCGCTGCTCGACTTCAACAGGTCCGGGACGCCGCTAGTCGAGATAGTGACCGAGCCGGACATAACCAGCGAGGAGGCGCTCAGGGAGTTCCTTTTCGAGCTCAGGAGCATACTCTACTACCTCGGAATAGACATAGACAAGGAGATGAAGGCGGACCTCAACATCTCTATGGCGGACCAGAGGGTGGAGGTGAAGAACATAACCGGCATCAAGAACCTGATAGATGCGGCAAGGTACGAGATAGGGAGGCAGTCCAAGCTCATAGCCCGTGGAGAGCCTATAGCCGCGGAGACGAGGGCCTACATAGAGGACAAAGGCAAGACCGAATCCGCAAGGGAGAAGGAGTCCGACGAGGAGTACGGCTACATATTCGATCCGGACCTGGCCAGGTATCCGACAGGGGGGATCCGCACCATAAAGCCGGTGTACACCACCCAGATAGCCGCAGACTATGCGGCAGAGTACAACGCCAACGCGAAGACGATAAAGGAGCTGATAGCGTTCAGGAAGCGCGCTCTCGAGATGATGGACTACGGAAAGTCGAAGTACGACATGAAGACCGTGATAAACGCGATCAGCCTGATAATAAAGTACGGGAAGGAGGGATTCTCAAACGGCCAGTTCGACCAGGTGGTCGATGTGATAAACTCCGGAGCGCACATAGAACCTGAGATGTTCGACGACATAGAGAAAGGCAAGAAACCCGAAATAAAAGTCAACATAGTCAGCGACGAGGAGCTGGAGGATTTCATCCGCAAGACCATAGCGTCGAACACGCAGGTGCTAGAGGACTACAAGAAGAACAAGAAGGCGCTCAACTTCATAATAAACCTCGTGGTCGAGAAGTACGCGCTGCAGCCTAAGGTAGTTGCAGAAAAGCTATCCAAGATAGTCAAGGAGTACGGCGTCTAGTGCACCATCCCCTTCTCCGCTCTTTTCAAGCCGATTACTGCACCAACATCGGACTTGTACAGAGCGTCCCTGAATTGCTTCATCGAGGTCGGGTCGTCGATAACGTCCTTCCTTATATAGACACAGACGTATGTGACGTGCCTTTGCCCCTCAGGCGGCTGCCAAGGGGGAGTGAAAACGACAACAATCTTGTTGTCCGGGCTGTCGCAAGTCACGTCACCCATCCCAGGCTGCGTCGCGCAGCTGTACCCAGAGGCGGCTATCTTATCGTACATCGGTTGGATCGAATCCATTATCGCCTTCTGCGTTGACGCTGAAAATTTGGTTGTGTAGTAGAGTTGGTACACTCCGCCCATCTTCTCCATGAACGAAGGCTCCTTCGGCACCTCCACAGTCTTGAGCACCTTGCTTTTCCCCATGCCATTACCTGCTTGCAATCAGCTGTCCCAAATATATAAGGGTTTCTTGTCGCAAGACCACAAGCTATTTATAAGCTTTTGTTTATAAACAACCAATTACCGACGCAAGCCGGCAGAGATGAAAGATATGAAGGACTATGAGCTTCCGATACTGAAGCTGGAAGACGAGGATGACGAGGACGAAGACTTCGACGAGGATGACGAGGACGAAGACTTCGACGACGAGGATGAAGATTCCTGATTTGGCTTTGTCAGCGGGCGGGCCGATGCCCGCCCTTCATCTGCTTCTTCCTGCGCTTAATAAAGGGTTAAATAGTTTTACTACAGACTATATGTCTGTAAAAATCCGAGTCTTACTCGGGATTAGGTTCATCTGGGTAGATCAATGGCCGATGGCATAGAGCTCACGGTTGTGGGCGCGCTCGTTACTGACGACTGGCGAGGCATAGCCAGGATCGACTCCAAGGCCAGGAAGCTGCTCAACGTCGCATCAGGCGACATAATCGAGATAAAGGGCAAGAAGAGATCCACCGCCGCAATCGTCTGGCCCGCGCACCAGGAGGACGAGGGCCTCAACTCCATAAGGATAGACGGCCACATAAGGCAGAACATAGGCGTGGGCATAGGGGACAAGGTGTTCATAACCAAGGCCGACGTCCACCACGCCGAGCGAGTGGTGCTCGCGCCTCTCCCGAGCCAGAGGCAGACCAACATATACCCGGACTTCGAGGTGTACACGAAGAACAAGCTCGAGGACAAGCCGCTCATGAAGGGCGACGTAGTCCTAATACCTATATTCGGCGTCATATTCAATTTCGTGGTTGCACAGATCACGCCGCACGGCGTGGTCAAGGTGGGCAAGGAGACCGAGCTCATAGTCAAGAAGGAGCCCGTCTCCGACTCCATAGTGCGAATAGGCGAGGTCCACTACGAGGACATAGGCGGCCTGGCCCTGGAGAAGCGCAAGATAAGGGAGATGGTGGAGCTCCCGATAAGGTATCCGGAGCTCTTCGAGCGACTGGGGATAGAGCCGCCAAAGGGCGTGCTGCTATACGGCTCTCCTGGAACCGGAAAGACCCTGCTCGCCAAGGCCGTTGCAAACGAGAGCGACGCGCACTTCATAGACATATCAGGTCCTGAACTGGTCAGCAAGTTCGTGGGGGAGAGCGAGGAGAAGCTCAGGGAGATATTCAACGAGGCTAAGCAGAAGGCGCCCACGGTAATATTCATGGACGAGATCGACGCCATAGCGCCTAAGCGCGAGGAGGCCACCAACGAGGTGGAGCGACGCATGGTTTCGCAGCTGCTCACGCTCATGGACGGTATGGCTTCGAGGGGCCAGGTCATAGTGATAGGCGCAACGAACAGGCAGAACGCCATAGACCCCGCGCTAAGGAGGCCCGGACGCTTCGACCGTGAGATCGAGATAGGCGTGCCCGACCGTAACACCAGGAAGGAGATACTGCAGATACACACAAGGAACATGCCGCTTGCCAAGGACGTCGACATAGACGCGCTGGCAGACATAACCCACGGCTATACGGGCGCAGACATAACCGCGCTTGCGCGCGAGGCCGCGATGATATCGCTCAGGAAGATAATGCCGCAGATAATGGACAAGAAGTCCGTGCCCAACGAGCTGCTGATGAGCATAAACGTCAGCATGTCGGATTTCCAGCAGGCGCTGGGGATGGTGCAGCCCAGCGCGCTCAGGGAGGTGTTCGTTGAGCGCCCCAACGTGCACTGGAACGATGTCGGCGGACTTGTGGACGTCAAGAACCAGCTCAAGGAGGCAGTTGAGCTGCCGGTCAAGAACCCCGAGGCGTTCGAGAAGATGGGGATAAGGCCGGTGAAGGGCATTCTTCTGGTCGGGGCTCCGGGAGTCGGAAAGACGCTGCTGGCGAAGGCTGTGGCAACAGAGCGAGAGGCCAACTTCATATCGATAAAGGGGCCAGAGCTTCTGAGCAAGTTCGTTGGCGAGAGCGAGAAGGCGACGAGGGAGGTCTTCAGGAAGGCGAAGATGGCGGCGCCATGCATAATATTCATAGACGAGATCGACGCGATAGCGCATGCGAGGGACGTGGGGCACGGCGACACTGTGGTCATAGAGCGAATAGTCGACACGCTGCTCACCGAGCTAGACGGGCTCCAGGAGATGAAGAACGTGGTAGTGCTCGCTGCGACGAACAGGCCAGACATAATCGACAACGCGCTGCTCAGGCCGGGCCGCTTCGACAAGATAATAGAGATACCGATGCCGGACGAGGAGACGAGGCTCGCGATATTCAAGATACACACCAAGCGCATGCCGCTCGACAAGGACGTCGACGTGGTGCAGCTGGTGAAGGACACTGAGAACTACACCGGCGCTGAGATCGAGAACATATGCCGTGAGGCCGGCATGAACGCGATCCGCGCAGGCAAAACTGTCGTGACCAAGCGCGACTTCGCTATGGCGATGCAGGAGGTGAAGCCGGCGATACCCAAGGAGCTGACCGAGCGCATCAAGAGGTTCAAGGAGGAACCCGAGAACATGTACAGGTAACGATTAAGGTGATTTTCTGAAACTGGTTTATTCCGACAGCAAAAGCGGACGTACGGCACAGATCGAGATAGAGAAGGAGAAGGACGCGCTACTGATGTCCAGGAAGATAGGCGACATAGTGGACGGCTCGCTCTTCGGGCTCACGGGCTACAAGCTCAAGATAACCGGGGGCAGCGACTCCAGCGGCTTCCCGATGGACAGGAGCATACAGGGCACCCTGAAGACCAGGGCGTATGTCAAGGCCGGCGAATCCGGAAAGAGAAAGGGGCTCTACGAGCGAAGGACTGTGCGCGGCAACACGATAGCGCCAGGCATGGCGCAGGTTAACGCCGTGATAGTCGAGCAGGGCGAGAAGCCGATCGACGAGCTCTTCCCCAAGGCAGAGAAGAAAGAGGAGAAGAAAGAGGAGAAGAAGGAAGAGAAGAAGTAAGGTGACTGATTTTGGATGTAACCAAGCAGAGCGTACTTAACATCGGCACTCTCGGCCACATAGACCACGGGAAGACCTCGCTGACGAGGGCGATAACCCACATGTGGACGGACAAGCACAGCGAAAGCATAAAGCGAAACATGACCATAAAGCTGGGCTATGCCGACGCCATAATAAAGAAGTGCAAGAACTGCGATGGCCCGGAGTCGTACACCACGGGCGACAAGTGCGTGAACTGCAGCGGAGAGGCGGTGCCGCAGCTCCGCATATCGATGCTCGACGCGCCAGGGCACGAGACCCTCATGGCTACAGCGATCGCCGGATCCAGCGTCATCGATGCGATACTGTTCGTCATATCCGCGACCGAGCCCTGCCCCATGCAGCAGACAAAGGAGCACCTGATGATAATAAACCTACTGGGACTCAAGAACGCGATAGTGGTGCAGAGCAAGGTCGACATAGTCGGGCCGGAGAAGGCCAGGCAGCACTACCAGCAGATAAAGGACTTCCTGAAGGGGAGCGTGATAGAGCACTCGCCGATAGTGCCGGTCATGACGAACCAGGGCATAAACGTAGACGTCATACTCGAGATGATAGCGAACATGAAGAGGCCGGAGAGGGACCTGGGATCTGAGCCGCTCATGTACATAGTCAGGTCCTTTGATGTGAACAAGCCCAGCAGCGACGTGACCCGCCTGAGCGGCGGAGTCCTTGGCGGCGCAGTGGTAAGGGGAAGGTTCAAGAAGGGCGACGAGATAGAGCTCAGGCCAGGCATGGCGATACAGACCGGCGGCGGGAAGGTGAAGAAGAGCACTTACAAGTCCATA
This sequence comes from Microcaldota archaeon, assembly GCA_028866905.1. Lineage (GTDB taxonomy): Archaea > Micrarchaeota > Micrarchaeia > Micrarchaeales > Micrarchaeaceae > JAGWHI01. Next base: position 770 of record JAGWHI010000025.1, on the reverse strand, counting down.
GTCACCGTAATAACGGACATAAGCAACGGAACTGACAAGCTCGAGGAGGCCACGCCCGGCGGACTGGTAGGCGTATCCACTGAGGTGGACCCCGCTTTCGCGAAGGCGGACGGCCTTGTGGGCAACCTTGTAGGCCATGTGGGCAAGCTCCCCGAGAGCCTGTCGACAATGACTATCAGCTACCACAAGCTCAACAGGACGGACATACAGGAGCAGCCGATACGGGAGGGGGAGCCCCTTCTGCTTGGCGCAGGCACAGCTACACTGATAGGGTATGTCACGAAGGCGAGGAAGGACACGGTGGAGATGGAGCTGAAGCATCCGGCATGCATAGAGAAGAGCGCTAAGATCGCGATAATGAGGAACATAGGCCAGAGATGGAGGCTCACAGGATACGGAACGCTTCCCTAAAGGCAGACTTTTTCTAGGTACATAAACCATATTTATGGGGCTAACCAAATCTGTACGGAAGGTATTTAAAAGGCGTTGTCCCAGTTTCAATTGTAATTGTTAATTGGGGATATAAATGGTACCGGGATCTTAAGGATAACGTAGCTTGGCGTTAAAGCTTATCATACTTAATATTTTCTTTTTGTTCCACTAACTTTTCACTCAATAGGATTTTGTACTGTTCAGAGTATGTATTATCAAATCTTCTATGGCTTAAGTTTCCTACTAACACATCTGTTATTACCATAGTTGTCAATTCGGCACCTTCTACCTTTGTTTTTAAAACATCAACCCTGTCATTTATCCCATGCCCTTTTGTT